>JAFTHP010000041.1 GCA_017457305.1 Clostridia bacterium
AAAGACGAGTGGTGCGGCAAGAACTTAATTGAATTAAATCTCCGTAAAAAATACGGATTCAATATCGTTGCAATCAAGAAAGGCGAGAAAGTCACCGTAAATATCAATCCCGAGCAGGTACTTGAAGCTCAAACTACACTGATCGTGATTGCAAACACGACAAAATTGGGAAAATTGAAATAAAACCGTCAAATTCCAATTTTTCAAACTAAAATGGGCGCAAAGCATTTCGCCCAAATGCACCCATCATTCTAAAATTTGCACCCACTATAAAATGGTATCAAAATTTTAGTTTTCTCACAAAATTGCTGTATCTTTATGGATACAGCTTTTTTTTTTTTACAACATACTGTTATCTAGTTTTAAACTGGTTTTAGGATAGAATAGTATGTATTTATTTATTTGTTAATTATTTTTATTTACAATTTTAAAAATTTGTACTATAGTTGATATCAATAGAAAAGAATTACTAAAGTCAGGTAAATACTATGGAGAAATTCAAAAAGTACATAAAAGAATTACCTAAAAGGTACTTTATAACAGCCTTTTCTGGTATGGCGCAAGGATTGTTTGTAACGTTGATTTCTGGTACAATTCTTGCATTGATTGCCAAGCTAATTGGTTTGGACAACTATGTTGGAAAAACGCTAAATACCATTGCAAATATCGCAAAGTCACTAATGGGGGCTGGCATTGGTGTTGGTATTGCCTATGCACTTGGCAAAAACAAGCTTTTAACCTTTGCAAGCGCTGTTGCTGGAATGGTGGGAGCTTTTGCCGATAAGCTTATTGTTGGTGGAGCAGGATTTGAAGTGCTCTCTTTGGGAGCGCCCGGCAATCCTATTGGTGCGTACGTTGTAACAATGCTTGTTGTAGAAATTGTTGAGCTGTACGCCGGCAAAACAAAACTGGATATTATCCTAATACCACTAGGCACGTTGTTCTTGGCTTTTGCTGGTGTTTACGTAGCCTTTCCATTTATATGGCTCATAAATCAATTAGGCGTTTTGATAGCTCTTGCAACAGAAGCAACTCCTTTCTTTATGGGAATTATCATCTCCGTTGTAATGGGAATTGTACTAACAATGCCCACTTCGAGCGCGGCGATATGGGTAGCTGTGGCTAGTCCAATTTTAGCAAATCCATTGTCCCCAAATTACGATGCAATTTTGCTTGCTGGTGGTGCTTCTGCAGTTGGATGTGCAACACACATGATAGGTTTTGCCGTTACAAGCTTTAGAGAAAATGGTTTTAGCGGACTAATCAGTCAAGGAATTGGAACGTCTATGTTGCAAATTCCAAATATTATGAAAAAACCTAAAATTATGCTTCCGGAAATTATTGCAAGTGCAATACTAGGTCCATTGTCTACATGCGTATTCAAGCTTAAGTGTGGTGCATCAGGTGGTGGAATGGGAACTTCAGGACTGGTTGGTGTCTTTGATATGTTCGAACACAACGCAGCAACTTTTCCAAACGTTTTAGGTATTATTTTATTGATGTTTATTTTGCCAGCAATTTTAACCTTCGTAATTAGTGAGTTTATGCGTAAAAAGGGCTGGATTCAATTTGGCGATATGAAATTAGACAATTAACTTATACAAAAAGGATCACCACTTGGGTGGTCCTTTTTAAGTTTAGTTTAGGCATCTATTTTTATACTATTTATACCGGAAAAGGCGTATATTTTTTACTAAATATTACTTTATTAATTATCATTATTATTCTTTTGTCTTGAAAAGCCACAGAAAAAATAGTATATTATTAAAACAATAAATAGCGTCAATTCTTTGGCGCTATTTTTTTTGCTTTACTCTTGACCATTGATTATGGTTGGTGTATAATTAATTTGGGGTAGCTAGCGGTGCTTACTTTTTTGCATAGAGATGAACGAGTGCTACAATATCATCCCAACGAGCAAACAGCTATACATGCTTATTTTTAGCGCTAACCCGGTGATGTAGGTGCAAGTCCTGCCAACTATATGTTGTAGCTCAACTAGTAGAGCGACGGGAACTATCCAGTGTGTAAATATCGTTTGCTCACAATTTATCAATTCTTGCGTGGTATTTGCCACGCAATATTTATATGAGGTAGAACCATGGAAGCCTTATTCAAAGATTATTTGTTTTCAAAACATATTTTAGTAAACGACTATAACCGTGCGGAAGGTCAATTTCAAACGGCATTTTGTCTTGCGCATCAATTTGGAATTAAAATTGTCAAAGGCATAGATAATCTAGATATATCTATGATAGATTACTGTGCTAAACAAATTGGACAAAACGTTCCACAACCCTTTTACAAAGGCTTTCCCGATTCTGTAAGAAGTCTTACAACGGAACAATTGTTGTTTGATCAACTGTATCATTATGCTATTACATACGGACTAGGAGACTTTTCTCAACCAGGTCACTCTGTTTTTGAAGAAAACTTCCAAAGAGTTGCCTTTACTGGTAAGGTTGCTATTAAGGAATTTACCGTTATTTGCGAAGAAGAGGCTTTTGAAGAACTTCTTTCTTTGGCTCAATCTATGCTAAAAAGCACAAGACCACTAAATGCTACTCAATACGAGATTGTAAAAGCGTTGTATTTACAAAATAAACTTGGTTTGCCCGAGAAAGTTGGTTTTGATACCCTTGTAAACTTGCTTTTTGATACACGAGATATAAAACTTGCAAGTTATTTGCAAATGTCAGACGTTATCAAAATTGTAGCAATAATGCAAAACATCAACGGCGACTATTACGACTTGAGCGAAATCAATCTCAAAAATCAGCAACGCAAATTTATCACATCGCTAATTGACTATTTTGCTGCAAATGACAAAATCGACCTAAAAGACTGCTACGAAAAGAAACAAGTTTGGTGTGGATTGTTGCATCATATTCACTACAAAGCAAAATGCCCTGCTGCAGCTAGATTTGTAAGTTGTATGCGTAATAAAGGTAACAAATCCGCTTATTCTGCTTTTGAAAAAGCTCTAGCTCAAGGCGACGTGCTTGGTGCAATGTCCATTTTGAAAGAAGAAAAAGGTAGTGGTGCGGTGCTTAGAAATATCAATTATTTGCTAAGTCGTTGTTCTGACGCTAATCAAGTTGATAATCTGCTAAATATTCTTGACTCCAAAAACACAATTGTTTTGTTGCAACTTTTGATGCAAATTTCCACCGAAAAGTCAGGACCAAGAACCTTTGCATTTACCAAGTTTAATCTACTAAAAACTCACGAAGAAGATGACGAGGAACAAAAATCTCGCAAGACGTTGCTATCCTATTCAACTAGAACTAAGTTAAAAGACAGAATTCTTCAACTAATTAGCAAAAACTTAGCTGGTAAACTTGGCAAGGTGTACGTTGATCCGTCAATGCGTCGCATTGCAATCCCTTTGCAAGAAACAACCGGGGCTACTGGTTTAGGTGTGTTGCCAAAAGGTAGCAGAATTCCACTAGAGCAAGGTAATACAATTAGAGCTTTCACCTACTGGGAAAAGGTTAATGATATCGACCTTAGTGCCTTTGGAATGACAGAACAGGGCGAACAACTAGAGTTTTCTTGGAGAACAATGTTTAATAAGCAAAGTGATGCTATTTGTTATTCCGGTGACGAAACATCCGGTTACGATGGTGGTTCGGAGTATTACGATATTGAAGTTAACAAGTTTAAATCATTGTATCCTGCATCTAGATACCTGATTTTTGCCAATAACGTATACTCATCTTTGCCATTTTCTCAATCAATTTGCAAAGCTGGCTATATGATTAGAAGCAAACCATCTAGTGGCGAAGTATTTGAGCCAAAAACAGTACAAACTTCATTTACAATTAATGCCGAAACAACCTTTGCCTATTTGTTTGCTATTGATTTGCATCAAATGGAAATGATTTGGCTCAATGTAGCTGCAAACAGAAGCTCAATTGTTGCTGGCGATACTGATCTTTTCTTTTTGGACAAATATCTTCATAGTACCGAAATTTTTAGTGTTTACGATTTGTATCGTATGGCTGCAACACAACTTGTTGACCAACCTGCCCTTGCTGACGTTGTCGTTAGCGATGATTATGCAGTTACCAACGAAAACCAACAAATTGTAAGAAGTTATGATTTTGACAAAATATTGGCATTACTCAATACAACAATGTAGTTTATTATGATTACTAAGCTTAAACAACAAGGATACAACCTGCCCGATTGGAACAATAGTGTACTAAACGTCTCTGCTACTATTGCGGAGTTTTTAGGCTGTGCAAATCACAATAAAATATTGCCTATTTTGCAAAAGGAATTATCCCGTAACTACAAAAATGTGGTACATATGATTTTTGATGGGATGGGAACTCATCCTTTGGCTATCAATCTTGACGAAACTGACTTCTTGCGTCAAAATGTATTGATGGAACTAAAATCGACTTTTCCTGCGACAACAACTTGCGCAACAACGTCTATTACAAACAATAAATTACCCTTGGAGCACGGTTGGTTTGGTTGGTCTATTCATTACCCTGACCTTTTACGCAATATAGATATTTACACTCAAAGAGACTCTCAAAATGGAGAAATAGTGCAAGATTACTACAAAATTTCTAGCAATCAAGACTACTATTTCAAACATAGCAGGTCAAAATACCAACTAAATTTGGTTGGTCCACAATATTTGGAGCATTGTAGTGCAGCAACAAACTTTCATTTTGACACAATGGAAGAGTATTTCGAGCTAATTGCTCAAATTTGCAATCAGCAATCTCCACAGTTTATTTACGCTTACAACCCAGAACCTGATTATACTATGCACGAGTTTGGCGTATCTAGCAATCAAGCAAAAGAGGTCATTTGCAATATCTCAAAACGCCTAAAAAAATTAGTTCAAGAGTGTAGCGATACTTTGTTCATAGTTTCGGCAGACCATGGACAAATTGATATTGAGGGTAATGTGGAGTTTTATTTAGACAATAAGTTAAATGATATGCTGATCTGCCCGCCTTATCTTGACGCAAGAACACCTTGTTTTAGGGTAAAAGAAGATAAAAAGGCAGAGTTTGCGACTCTTTTTGAAGAGAAATATGGCAAGGATTTTATGCTGTTTAGTTCACAAGAACTGATAGATGCTGGATTTTTCGGGAATAGTGGCGACAAACAATATTTGTTAGGCGACTTTATTGCAATTGGAACTTTTACACATAAATTGTTCCTTATTAAACCACAGGATGATTTTGTTTTCAAAGGACATCACACTTCATTAACTGAAGAAATGCTTGTGCCGTTGATTCTCTTACGTTCCAATTAGTACTATTTTGCATTTTTCTTGTAATCTTTCTATAATATTTTATAATATTACCTATTTTGTATCTTGACAATAGGTTGAAAATTGTATAAAATATATATACAAGTGATAACTTGTATATTTTTTAAGGAGGAGAACAAGCATGAAAAATATGCTTTTGTTCTTCCTTGCCGAAAGTAACAACAATTGGATTATCCCTGTCATCATCATAACAGCGCTTGTTATGCTGGCTGGCGGTTTTGCGCTTGGTTTTTTTGTATACAAAAACTATCGTAACAAAAAGATAGGAACAACTCAACAACAAGTGGATTCTATGTTGGAAGCCGCTCGTTTAGAAGCTAAAACCCTAAAAAAAGAAGCCATTGCTGAGGCAAGAGAAGAAGCTAGAAGACTTAAGAGTGAAAATGAACGTCTATTTAGAGAGAAGAACGCCGAACTTCAAAGGCTGGAAAATCGTCTAAATGCTAAGGAAGAAGCACTAGATAAGAAGGAAGAAACCCTACTTAAAAAGCTTGACCAAATTGACGTTCAACAACGTAAACTCATTGATCAACAAAACGAACTTGCAAGAAGAGCTAAGGATTTGACTGAGTCCGAAGAACGTATCCAAAAGGAATTGGAACGTGTTGCAGGACTTACTCGCGAAGAAGCAAAGCAAATGCTTATTGAAGGTATGGTTGCCGATGCTAGACGCGAAGCCGCAGCTATTGTTCGCAATATCGAAGCGGAAGCTAGAGAAACAGGCGAACAACGTGCTCGTGCTATTATTTCCACAGCTATTCAACGTTGCGCTAGCGATCAAGTTAGTGAAACTACAGTAACAACAGTTCCGTTGCCAAATGACGAAATGAAGGGCCGTTTGATTGGTCGTGAAGGTCGCAACATTCGCGCTTTGGAAAATGCTACCGGTGTAGAACTTATCATTGACGACACACCAGAAGTTGTAATTCTTTCTGGTTTTGATCCAGTTCGCAGACAAATTGCTCGCATTGCTATTGAAAAACTTATCACAGACGGACGTATCCATCCAGCTCGCATTGAAGAAATGGTAGAAAAAGTGCGCCGTGATATGGATGTTACCATCAAAGATGCTGGTGAAGCCGCATCATTTGATACTGGTGTATTTGGTTTGCACCCCGAAATCATCAAGTTGCTTGGTAGATTGAAGTACCGCACAAGTTACGGTCAAAACGTTCTCAATCACTCCATCGAAGTTAGTTATATTGCTGGCATCATGGCTGCAGAACTAGGTCTTGACGTAGCTTTGGCAAAACGTGGTGCTTTGTTACATGACCTTGGTAAAGCTGTAGACCAGGAAGTTGAAGGAACTCACATGCAAATTGGTGCTGACCTTGCTCGCAAGTACAAGGAAAGCAAGGAAGTTGTTAACTGTATTGCATCTCACCACGGTGATGTTGAGCCAATGACAGTAGAAGCTGTTATTGTTGCTGCTGCCGATGCTGTTAGCGGTGCTAGACCTGGCGCAAGACGTGAATCCTTGGAAAACTACGTTAAGCGTCTTGAAAAGCTTGAAGAAATTGCAAATTCCTTCGAAGGCGTTGCTCAATCATATGCAGTTCAAGCTGGTCGTGAAATTCGCATTATCGTAAAACCAGAAGTTGTTAATGATGAAACAACAGTTCTTCTCGCAAAAGATATCGCTCGTCGAATCGAAAGCGAACTAGAATATCCTGGTCAAATCAAGGTTAACGTAATTCGCGAAACACGTAGTGTAGATTTTGCAAAATAATTTTTCTAAAACATCAAAAAAGAGGACAGATAAATTCTGTCCTCTTATTTATTGCAGCTTGGAATACATTTTGTATTGCGAAAAGTCAAATCTAAAAAAATACAGTAAAAATCAAATATATTCCTAAAATAATTGTTAGCCATTGAAAACGGTTATAATTTAGTTTTTATATAAAACATCTTTACACAACGGGATTTTCAGCAATGATTTTTTGATATCTTTCAACTTCGCCACGAGCAAGTTGGTCGCATCTTTCATTGAATTCAACGTCAGCGTGACCTTTTACTTTAATGAAGCTTACCTTGTGTTTGTTAACTTCGTAAAGTAGTGCTTTCCAAAGGTCTATATTTTTTACTTCTGTTTTGTCGGCAGTTCTCCAATTGTTCTTTTGCCAAGCTTCAATCCATTGCTTGTTGAAGGCGTCGGATATGTATTGGCTGTCGGTGCAAAGGTCAACTTCGCATGGTTGATTTAGACTACGCAAAGCTTGAATTACTGCAAACAATTCCATTCTATTGTTTGTTGTACTCTTATCGTAACCGCTGATTTCCTTAAACTTTCCGTTGTACATCAATACTGCGGCCCATCCGCCTATTCCTGGGTTGCCACTGCAGGCTCCATCTGTGTAAATTGTAACCTTTTTCATAAAAATTCCTTTTAAGTTGAGCGTAATTGTTTGACTTTTATAACCACCTACATTATAATATTATAGCAGTTAAAAATGCAAACGTTTTTACTATATTTTTAGGGGAGTGGCTCAACGGTAGAGCAACGGTCTCCAAAACCGTCGGTTGCGTGTTCGAATCGCGTCTCCCCTGCCAAAATACCTTGTACGATAGTGCAAGGTATTTTTGTTTGTTAATTACCGAATAATTTGACAAATAATGCTAGCAAAGCAAATCCGACAAATAGGGTACATTACAGTAATCAAGCCTATCATGTCACATTTATTCATAATAAAATTGTAACATATCCTTGAAAGATAATCAACAAAAAACATCCCTATCAAGTAGGGATGTTTTTATTTATAAGATTAGTATTTTTTGTATAGTACGTAGAAAATTCCAACAAAGCATGGCATCATCAAACCAATTCCACAGGGTATCAAAATCTTTTCTGCAACTTGTTCATAGTCGGAAAATTGAGTATTACCGAAAGCGTTTAGTGCTAGGGTAAACAAAATAATTATTCCGCAAAGTATTGATGCTGCTAGAATTAACTTTTTAAAGTTGAATTCCACCTTTTCTTTTCTAGATGGCTCCGTTGAAGCGTAAATGCTAAATGCAACTGGCATAATTAGCAAAACAGCCAAAGTAATAAGGAAAGGTTGCCAATTGGAAATAGAGATTGACGTTAAAGCAATAATTCCAAAATAGATAACTGCAAACAAATATGTAAGCCAAGCAGATTGACACAGTACTTTTGCTTGAGGAACTAGCATCTTACTCTTGTAGTTTGCTGTTGCATGGTTGTATATACGCATGCGTATTCCTTCTTGTGCAAAGTTATCCGCTATGCTCTCTAGTGGTGCAGAACGACGAGCATAAAAACTATTTGCTTGTTGCTGTTGTTGAAGGGCATCAAAGTTTTGCATATCGTCAAGTTGATCACCAAGAACACCCATCAAAACGTGTTGATAGTTCTCGCCGTTTGCGGTGTCTTGTGCGGCTGGCTGACGTTCACTTGCAACTTGCGCTAGACGCTCAAAACCAATCATAAAGTCATCTGGAGTATCTTGAACAACCTCAAAGCGTGCAAGTGTGCTTGCTTGAGTATCTTCTACTGGTTGAGGTGTTGGTTGTGGAGCTGGCTCTTGAACTTCTTCAACAACTGGTGCAGGTTCAACTTCTTCAACTACAACCACAGTTTCTTCGACTACTGTTTGAGGTTCTGGTTGAACATTTTCTTCAGGCTCAACAGTTGCTGTAAGCAAGTCTTCAATGTCAGAATCAACCTCGGCTTCTTCGTCATCGAAATTTGCGCCAAGTGCAGCAAGACGACGTGCAATTTCATCCTGTTCGTCCAATTGTGATTTAACAGTGTTTTTACGTGTCTTCTTGCTAGATCTGCGGCCAAATAGTGGTGTGGCTTCGTCTTGGGAAATTGCTCTAACTTCTCCGGAGGTATCTACCAGGTTAGAAAGAACATCTCTTTGGTATTGCCACTCGCTAATAAACTGTTCGCAATTTGAGCGACCATTTGCAGTTAGTCTGTAGTAGCGCCTACGTCCGCCGTTGGATGACTCTCCCCAATAGGATGTAATAAGGTCATCCTCCTCCAATCTTTTCAAGTAAGAGTAGAGTGTAGGTTGCTTAATTTGATATTTGTTTTCGGTACGATTTTTTATGTCTTTAGCAATCTCATATCCATATTTGTCTTCGTTAATTAACGAACACAAAATGATGGTTTCAATATTGCCTTTCAAAAAGGTAAAATCACCACTCATTGAAAAAAATCCTCCTTATTGACTATATTTTAGTTTATTAGTCGATATATGTCAATATTTTGAACTACTATTTCACACATAATTGGTCTATTTTTTGGTATTTTGACACAATTTTTCTACTTTTTGCAATAAATTTCAAAAATACTAGGTAATGTTATGCTAAAATTTTTCTTATGAAAGTCGTGCTAAAAAGGACCTTTGACAAACGTGTAAAGTTTCTATATAAAGGCGGAGAGTTAGTTGTTGAAGCTAATTGGAAAATGAGCTTGTCAAAAATTAAACAGTTAATATCAGAAAACTATCCCTGGATTCTTTCTCAAAAAACAGCATATACGTCTACCAATGAAAGGAATTCTATGGATACAACTAATCATTTGTTGTGCGTAAGAGAGACGGAAAATTGTGTTCCGTCTTTCTATTCTAGTAACAGTGTTGAGCGAGATTCAATTAGCTACTCAAATATCGATCCAATAAATCTTAGGGCTCTATTTAATTATGAAAAAACATTGGTTTTGGGCAAAATTTATGATATTAAATATGATAATATTAGCACTTTGGTTTCCGAAAATGAAGCCCTAGTTTTGCCAAAAAAAATCTATTTTCACAATGAAAATCGTATTAAAGCAATTAATTCTTACCTAAAGAAGATGGCCAATCTTTATGTTTCCGCCGAAATAAGCACTATAGGCACCCAGCTCTCACTTTGCCCACAGAAAATAGCATTTTGCAAAATGACCAACTGGACTAATTGTAATATGGCTTGTTCAAAGTCTTTGGTGCTAAATTACAAAATAGTGCAATTGCCATCTGACCTTAGAAGCCTTATAATAATTCACTCTTTTGCCCACTTTACACATAAAGCTCATGATGATGCATTTTGGAATTACATGCTTAAAATTTTGCCAAACTTCACTATGCTAAAAGAAAAACTCCTGGCATTGGACTTTTTATTAGATTTAAACTAATAGATTAATCATTTAATTAAAAAAGGTTTTGCATATTGCAAAACCTTTAATAATTAAGAGTTGAATTAGATAAACAATTTATTGTGTTAAAACTTTTTTATACTTCCTATAACCTTACCCAAAATGATTGGATCATCTTGTGGTGTAATAATGATGTCAGTCATGGTGTCATTTTCTGGGTGAAGCACAAGGTTGGGGGTTGTTGCAGCTAATCTTTTAACTGTCGCTTTTTCTTCCCACAAAGCAATGACAATATCACCAATATCTGCAGATGCCTGTTTTTGAACAATAACATAGTCACCATCGAAAATCCCAGCATTAATCATGCTATCCCCTTGAATTCTAAGCATAAACAAATCGTTACCAAGGAATAAATCCTGTGGAATGGGGAATTCGCCTTCGATATTTTCTACTGCCAGTATTCCTTTTCCTGCGCTTACATCACCAACTAATGGTACATAGTTAGCTTGCGCACGAGTTTGTGTGATGGACAAGGCTCTGCTTTTGTTTTCGTGAGGGGTAATCATACCCTTGCTACGTAATTTTTGAAGATAGTAGTGTACAGTAGATGGAGATTTAATAGCAAAATGATCCCCAATTTCTCGCACAGATGGAGCGTATCCTTTGTCGTTTATGAAGTTTTTAATATAAACGAAAATTTCGTCTAGTCTTTTATCACCTTTTTTCATAAGTTAAGTATATCACAATATTTTTTAAAATGCAAGCATTTTTTGAAACTTTTGTTCGAACTATTTTTAATATTAGCAAAAATACAAATATTTTGTAAACTGCGTTACGTATTCTTTTCTGACTGTCGTATGCACCAAAACATAGTCATCGAAGTACTCTATATCGTATTTATTTGTATAGTTATGCAATTTACCTAATAGTATTCCGCTTTCAAATAGTGGTGCCTTAAGTGTAATTTTTGCATACTTTTGCAAAACAAATTGACTAATTGTATCTAATAAAACATCTACGTTTTGTCCAGTTTTTGCAGAGACAAACAGCACTTTGTTAGCACAGGAATTTGAAACAGAAATATCTGAAACGTCACATTTGTTGTAAACTCTAATCAATGGAGCGGATGCATTTAGTTCTGCAAGTAATTGTTCCGTCACAGCTATATGTTCTTCAACGTGTTCGTCAGATATATCACAAACATTTAGCAGTAAATCTGCGTTCGTAGCCTCTTCTAGCGTAGATTTAAATGCGTTTACTAATGTGTGTGGCAAATCACGTATAAATCCAACGGTATCTATAAATAGAACTTCTATACCGCAATCTAAAACGCATTTTCTAACGGTTGCATCTAATGTTGCAAACAAAAGGTTATCTGCATAAACGTTTTCGCTTGTAATTCTGTTAAACAAGGTGGATTTGCCAGCATTAGTGTAGCCAACAAGCGCAATGGTAAACATGTCGTTTGCTGTACGTTTTTTACGGGTTAATTGACGTTGTTTTTCAATTTTTTCTAGCTCTTGTTTAAGAAAATGAATCCGTTTTCTTGCAAGACGTTTGTTCATTTCCAGCTTAGTTTCGCCAGGCCCGCGAGTTCCAATTCCAGCACCTTGTCTAGAAAAGTCACCTTCCGGTCTAGTTGCAAGATTGTATGTCAGCTGTGCTAATTCAACCTGTTTTTTACCTTCCGCAGAAGAAGCTCGAAGCGCAAAAATGTTCAAAATAAGGTCTATTTTGTCCAATATATCCACGTTTAGTGTTTTCTTTAAATATGTGCGTTGAGTGGATGATAAATTGCAACTAAAAATGGCAACCCCTATATCCTCGTTTATTTCAAGGGCTGCTTTGATCTCTTCGAGCTTTCCGAATCCAATGACCGATACTGGATCTATACTATTGCGCTTTTGAGAAAAGGATAGTGCTATTTCCCCCTGTGCTGTTCGTATTAGCTCTTCTAGTTCCTTTAGCTCAATTTCGGGTGAGCTATCAGGAAATTGTACGTAAATCAGTGCTATTTTGTCCATTAATAGTCCTTTTTGTCTTTGTTGGTAGGGTTGTTACCCATTGGTTCGCCCCTCAAATTAACCATTGTAGAAGCGTTCCTTCGTATATCATCTGTAATCGCTGCGTAATGTCGTTTAGTCGTGTTGACGTCTCTGTGTCCAAGAACATCGGCTACAACGTAAATATCGCCAGTGTTTCGGTAAAGTTGAGTGCCAAATGTTGAACGCAGCTTATGTGGCGTAATATGTTTAAGTGGTGTGGCTACAGAGCTGTACTTCTTAACAATGTTTTCTACTGCTCTTGTTGTTATGCGCCGCTTTTGAAGGGACAAGAATAGTGCAGGTTCTTTTGCTAGCTCTTTGTTTGCAGTTCTTTCTAGGTAGTAATCGTATAAATATCCGGCAACTTCTTCAGAAAAATACAAAATTACACGCGCTCCGCCCTTGCGAGTAACAACAAAACTCAAGTTATCAAAGTTGACGTCCCCGACGTCTATGCCAACTAGCTCGCTAACACGAATACCAGTTCCCAACAATAGGCCCACAATTGCCAAATCCCTTGTTCGGGTGTTTTCTTGATACCTTTGTTGATGTTGACTAAGACCGTCCCCAGTGTCAATAACATCCATCATTGTGCCAATTTCGTGACCTTCCAAACGAATGATTTCCTTCTCCTTGATTTTAGGCGTATCAACAGAGGCAGTGGGGTTGTACCTAATCAACTGTTTGCGCTCAAAGTATTTAATTAAAGACCTTATCGCTGACAATTTTCTGCTTTTTCCACGAGAACTATTTTTTACTATTGTGCCATTTTTGTCTTTATAGAGTTCCACGTAATTAAGATAAGCTTCAATTTCAAATGGAGAAAGCTTTTCTATATCCGAAGGTGTAATTTCCTTGGTTGTTCTACCCTTGAACTTGTAGTTTTTTGCGCATAAATATTCAAAAAAAGTGCGAATATCGTACGCATAATTTAGCCTTGTAAGAGTGGTGGTATTTGAAGATATACCCACAAAATACTCCATACAAAAGTCTGGAAGATCTTTTTCCAGTATCAGCTCTAATTTTCTTAAGTTTTCAGCGTCACGCTTTGTAAAATATGTACTCATAATTAAATTATATAGCAAATAGTGCAAAATTTCAATAAAAATAGTGCATCTTTTCGCAAAATGATTTACTTTTATGATTTTACGAAAAGATGATAAGTATAAACCATGAAAATCTGTTAGAATCAACAATATTCTAAAATGAGTCAAATTAACGTGAGGCACAATGATATAGATCGTGTAAATGCAATAAATAGTACTAGACAATTTAATCGTTTGCTAGTAACGTATTCTAAAACCAGCAACGCAACCAGTAGAAGATACTCAAGCAAGCACAATTGTATAATAACCGACTAAATTGTATTTGATAGCAGCAGAACGGATAAAAACGACAAAAGGAATTCTATTTTTTCTGTTAAAATAAAATATTGGTAGAAATAAATGGCTTGTACGGACACTTATGATAGCTATTTGTTCAGTTGTGCCTTAACTGCTACACTTATTTAAGGTGTAATATTTTCAGAAACTAAGTGGGGTGTAGCAAGATTACACAAACATAACTATTCGCAAAACACAGCTTTTACGAATAGATAGTGGTAATTTTTAGCCAATTGAAGTAAAAACACCTAAATTACAAGCAATATGATTATTTAAGTTTATTTATTCTAAACAAATAAGCTCATCAAATTATCAATTATTGTTGATGATATTGTATCTTGTCTGAATAAAGCAAACGATATTGAGCTTTAAATTTTACAATCATTTATTATAAATACAAGTTTAAATGAAGAGATAATTTTTAAATAAATATTGATATAACTAATCTACCGTGATTACCTTGAATCATCTTTTAAAACAGAATTTGCGATTTGTTATATATGCTTTTGTAGAATAATCCTTTAGCGCTCTGCTCACATAAATTCTTTATAGTCTAATAGGATGGCAAATTTATAATATATCATCAATGCCTTCCACACATTAACAGCAACTAATTGACAATCAAATATATTTTGTAAATTAGTTTATTTAAATAATTCGTTGTATTAATTATCTATTTTGATATTACATAATTTACTATAAAAATCAATATTCCTGTCCAAATTAGGCAATTTACAAACTGGTTGATACAGCCTTTCTAACAGAATGGATGTTATCAGTAAGCTTTTTTCCCAGTTAAATATTGTTCGTTTTGTATGAACTTTACGCATTTTGACTAAATTATTTACATCAACAATCTAAACCTTATAATACTTAACTCAAAAGTAACTAAACAATGTAAATAATAAAAGAAGGCAAGATGCCTTCCTTTTTTATTCTAAATATTGTAATACTTTTTCTAAAGCAATAATTCCATGCTCAAAGGTTATTCCACCTTGAAGATAAACTATATATGGAGCTCTAATTGGACCATCACAACTTAGCTCAATTGATGAGCCTTGTACAAAGCAGCCTGCCGCCATAATTACTTGATCATTATATCCGGGCATATTCCATGGCTCTGGGGAAACATAGCCGTCAACGGGGGATGCGAACTGGACTGCCTGGCAGAATTTGATTACTTTGTCGGCCGAACCTAATTTTACCGAACAAACAATATCTCCAAAATGTTGATCAGCCTTTGGAAGAACTTCGTAGTTGAGGCTTTGTAACACATCAGAAAACAATGCCGCCGTCTTTAGAGCTTGACAAACAACGTGTGGCGCCATAAAAAGCCCTTGATAAAACAATCTATAACCATATGCGTATGAGCCCACCTCGCTACCAACGGATGGCGCCGTGAGCCTTCCAGCAACTTGCTCAATCAAATGAGCTTTTCCTGCAACGTATCCTCCAGTTGGAGCAATTCCACCGCCAATATTTTTGATAAACGAGCCCGCACAAAGGTCAACTCCAACAGCAGTCGGCTCTTTGGATTCCACAAATTCACCGTAGCAATTATCGCAAAAAATAATGCTGTTTGGGGAAATTTGTTTGATTTTCATACAAATATCTTTAATTTGGTCGATGGAGAGAGCCAAACGCCATGAATACCCCCTAGAGCGTTGAATATAGACCATCTTAGGGTGTTTTTCGGCAATTGTCTTTATGGAAAGTTCTGTGTCAATTTGACCATCAATAAGAGGAATCTTTTCAAAACTGATACCAAATTCGGCTAAACTGCCGTTATTTTTACCGAAAATTACGTCTTTTAATGTATCATAAGGCTCTCCTGTGATAGATAAAACTAAATCACCCGGACGCAAAACTCCGAACAAAGCCAAAGTTATAGCTTGAGTTCCAGAGGTAATCATAGGGCTTACGAGAGCACTTTCGGTACCAAATATTTGAGCGAGCACTTTTGCCAAAGTATCTCTACCCGCATCGTCGTATCCATATCCACTTGTTCCAGAAAAATGCCTAAGAGCAATTCTGTTATCGATAAATGCATCTAGAACCTTTTTTTGATTATCTAGCGCAGTTTTTTCGAATCTTTTATACACACTATTTGTTAATTTTTCAATAGATTTTTCAATTATCCTATTCTTTTGAAGTGTTTTTACTTAATTATGACTGTCATAGTATTATAAAAACAGCCAATTCTTACAATTATTAATTGATTTTGTCCACAATTTGCTGATAAATATGCTTTGCAACTTGTTTAGAAGAAAGATTGTCTACGTTAACAAATTGAGTAACTTTAAGTTTTTTGAAATAGGTAATTTGTCTTTTTGCATAGTGTCTAGAGTTAATTTTGATTTGCTCTACCGCTTCTTCTAAAGTACAATCGCCTTTTAAATACTCAATTATTTCCTTATATCCTATTGCATTAAATGCAGACGTTTGACAATAACCATATTTATCCACAAGACATTTCACTTCTTGTAACAAGCCTTGGCCGATCATTTTGTCAACACGTTGGTTAATTTTTTCGTACAAAACCGAACGATCAGTTTCTAGAACAAATAACAAACAATTGAATTGGGGATTTACGTTGCCTTTACCCTGAGAACGTAATGCCCCACCACTTTTCGCAATTTCGATGGCACGCATTACACGAACAGGGTTACATAAATCAATGGAACTATAACTGTCTTCATCTAGTTGTTTTAGCAGTTCTTGAAGGTAAGACAAACCTTTTTCTTTTAGTAAATCCTTCAGCTCTTCTCGTATTTCATTTGACACACAGCCAAATTCTGGTGGATAAACCAAACTTTGAAAATATAGCCCTGTCCCACCAGCAACAATTGGTACGGAATCCATATTGTTGATGATTTTTGATGCTTGTTGTTGATATAAATGTGCAGAATAATCCTGATTTGGTTCAACTATATCCAACATCCAGTGAGCAATTCCATCCATTTCTTGTTTAGTAATCTTGGCAGTTCCAATGTCCATTCCTTTGTAAATTTGCATTGAATCAGCTGAGATCACTTGAGTATTAAATAGTTTTGCTAGTTCTACCGCAACTTCACTTTTACCAACACAAGTTGTCCCTGTAATGCCAATAAAAGTCTTCATACTAGACAATCCTCTTGAACTGTTTTTCAAAATCTTTTTTGGTCATTATATAGTACAAAGGTCTTCCGTGTGGGCATTGCAAAAGTTTGTTATCAGCAACGTTTTTTAGGATATATCTAATTTCTTCTTCCGAAAGCATATGTCCCGCTTTTACGGCCGCTTTACACGCTTCCTTGGCTAGTTTTTCAACAATGAGTGTTCGGTCGTCAACTTTAAAACTATCAATTTGAGCCAATAAGAAGTCCACAAAACTACTCATTTTGATATCGGAAAGCAACGTGAGAACTTCGGTAATTCTAAATGTTTTATCACCAAAATGTTCCACCACAACACCAGCGTTTTTAATCAAATCGATGTTGTTCAAAATGAAATCCGCCTCGTCAGCTGACACAGTAAACACGTATGGAAACATAACCGGTTGATAATCGCTACGTTTGCGCAACATAAACTTTTCAAACAAGATTCTTTCGTGAGCCGCATGTTGATCAACAAAAATAAGCTTGTCATCCAACTCCAAAATCAAATATGTTTTAAAAGCTGCACCCAAGATACGAGCTCTTTCAAACAATAGATCTTCTTCGCTTGGTTGCAAATCAAAATCTCTAGCTTGACTTATAAAAGTTTGTTGTTCGTAATCGGCATTTTCCCTTGTTAAAGTAATAGAATGACTAATTTGAGCACCCTCTTCTGTTGGAAGGCCTAGCATTCTTCTTGCATTTTTGACCGTGATTGTTTTGTCTGCAAAGTCAATGAAAGCTTCTAACTCTCTTTCCCTATTTGATTGTTGCGAAGAAAGTTCAATTTGCTCAATATCTTCCTGTTGATGAACGGACAATCTATCCAAATCTTCGTCCATTATTAACTCTTTAACTGTTTGAACAGAACCGTAACTTGCTATTGGGTCGGTATTGGTTGGTGGAACGACAATATTGCGTCTATCGGCAATTATAATAGACGGTTCACTCTCTGCGGTTTCGTTATGAAGAATAAGGTCAACCCTCTTTTTTGAATATTCCGTCAAAGCTTCCGTTACAGCATGGTAAAACTGTCCACAAACAAATCGAGAATCAGCAAATCTAACTTCCTGCTTTTTGGGATGTACGTTGACGTCAACATTAGATACGTCAATAGCAACGTCTAAAACAAAAAACGGAAATTTGCGAGTCATCAAGTAAGGTTTGTAGGCCTGCATGATGGCTCCTGCGATATTAGTGTCAATAATATATCTTCCATTAACGGACAGTGTTTGATATGTTTTGTTAGCTTTTGAGTATTCGGGAGTACCAATATATCCACGAATATCTACACCACGGTTATGGTAATTAACAGGTAAAATGTTATCCAAACATTCTTTTCCGTATACTGTAAACAATGCTGTTTCTAGACTTTCGCCTTTAAAATTGTATATGGTTTTTCCATCTAGAACGTAGTTAACTGCAAGAGATGGATTTGTCAAAATCAACTTTTGGACAAATTTAGTAATTTCAGCGGCTTCACGACCTTCGCTTTTTAAAAACTTTTTGCGGGCTGGAGTGTTGTAAAATAGGTCGCGAACTTCAATGGTTGTACCCCTGTTAAAGGGCACGTAATCTTTGCTGACAATTTGTCCGTTTTCTACTGTTACACTTACGCCAACGTCTTCCTTGATGGATCGTGTTGTAAGCTTAACGCGACTAACCGCGGCAATACTGGGCAATGCTTCGCCCCTAAAACCAAGTGTACCAATAGAAAACAAGTCATCAGCTTCCAGCAGCTTGCTTGTTGCGTGTTTTAGGAAGGCCTTTTCTACGTCTTCGGTTAGCATACCGGTTCCGTCGTCAGAAACGCTAATAAGCCCAAATCCGCCATTTTCCACAACAATAGATACTCCATTGCAGTCGGCATCAATAGCGTTTTCTACAATTTCTTTTAGCGCGCCAACGGGGGTTTCAATAACCTCGCCAGCGGATATTAAATTGTAAATATCAGATGTTAGTATATTGATGTTACCCATTATTCTTTACCTTTGTAACTAATGAATTAAGTATATCAAATGCTTCAATTGGGGAAACGCGATTGATATCTATATCGCGCAAAACCGCAGTAACTTCTTTAGCTGTTGCAGAAATATCCTTTTGAAGAGCATTGGAACCAAGGTCAATTTGGTCAAAGTCGTGCTCGATACTGGTTGCTTCTAGCATGGCAACAATTTGTTTTGCTCTGGTGCAAACGTCGTTAGGAACACCAGCCAACGATGCAACTTCAATACCGAAGCTCTTATTTGCACTACCACGGACAATCTTGTGAAGGAAGATGATTGAGCCATTGTATTCTTTTACGTTGATACGGTAGTTTTTTACTCCATCAACACGACCTTCCAAGTCGGTAAGCTCGTGATAATGTGTTGCAAACAAAGTCTTTGCGCAGATGTTTTGTGATACGTATTCCATAACAGCCCATGCTATAGATAGACCGTCGAAAGTTGAAGTACCACGACCAACTTCGTCCAAAACAATCAAACTATTTTTTGTTGCGTTGTTCAAAATATTGGCAACTTCTACCATTTCCACCATAAAGGTACTTTGGTTAAATGCCAAGTCGTCACTTGCGCCAACTCGTGTAAATATTTTATCTACAATTGGGATTTCTGCACTTTTAGCAGGAACAAAGGAGCCAATATGTGCCATAAGTGTAATCAATGCAACTTGACGCATAAAGGTGCTTTTACCCGCCATATTTGGACCAGTGATAACCATTGTGCGGTTATCTTCTGTATCCAAGTGGGTGTCGTTAGTAATAAAGCTATCACGTTTTAAATACTTTTCAACAACTGGATGTCTGCCGTCGATAATATCCAACTTGCTCGATTTTGTGTTAATCTTTGGCTTGCAATAGTCGTTTAGTTGAGCCACTGTAGCAAAACTCATCAAGCAGTCTAGGCTAGCAATAGCTTGTGCGGTGCGTTGCATTGTTGGAATATATGGCAACAACGTGTTGCGAAGTTGCTCAAATATTGTTTTTTGCAACTTTGTCTTTGTTTCCAATGCAGAAAGCATCTTTTCTTCCAATTCCTTTAGTTCAGGGCTTACAAATCTTTCTCCGCCAACTAAAGTTTGCTTGCGAATAAAGTTTTCTGGCACAAGATTAAGGAAAGAATTTGTAATTTCAAAATAGTATCCAAATACTTTGTTGTAGCCTAGTTTCAAAGATTTGATACCTGTGCGTTGACGTTCTAATTCTTCCAAAGCGGAAATTCGTGCACTACCGTTTTTAGATAGATCGTACAGTTCGTCAAGCTGTTCGTTGAATCCTTCCTTGATAAAGTCGGTATCTTTTAGAACGGCTGGAACGTCGTCTTTAATTGCTCTGTCAAGGAGCGTTGTAACTTCAGTTAGCGGATCAATAGTTTGTTCAATTGTTTGCAAAATACCGCTCTTTGTATTTTTGAGCAGTTGCTTGATAGAGGGCAACTGCATTAGTGAGTATTTTAAACTAACACAGTCTTTAGGTGTAACGTTGTTGTATGCAACACGACCTGCAAGACGCTCAATATCGTAAATTGAGTGTAATGCCTTAGATAGATTAGCACGAAGCAGGTAATTTTTGAGAAGTTCTTCTACACCATCTAATCTAGCATTGATTTGACTAGCTTTTTGCAAAGGTCTGTCAATCCAGTCGGCAAGCATCCTTGCACCCATGGAAGTTTCTGTTTTATCCAATAGCCACAATAAGCTACCTTGCTTTTTATTTTCGCGGTAGGAAACGGTTAGTTCAAGGTTTTTGCGAGTTTTAACGTCGATACTCATGTAGCGATTTTTGTCTACATAAGAAATTGCTGACAAATGTGGCAATTCTCTTTTTTGAGTTAGAAGCATGTACTCAAGCAATGCCCCAGCTGCACTAACGGCCTGTTTTTTACCACTAAGGCCAAATCCTTCCAATGTTGTAACCTTGTAGTGAGAAATAAGCTTTTCTCTGGCATACTTATAGTCAAAGCTACTTGTGCATTGTGAAAAATGTGGAACGTAACCAGCTTTTACACAGTCAAGGTTAGTAAAGGCAGAAATAGCATTTTCGTTTGCAATTACTTCTGATGGCTTGTAGGAAACCAAAAACTCTTGCAAATCCTTAACCAGTGATGGCCCACCAAGTTCAGTAACACAAAATTCCCCAGTAGAAAGGTCACAAATTGCAACACCAACCTTTTCGTCAAGAGATACGGATGCAATATAATTGTTTTTGGTATCTTCAAGAATATCGCTATCTACAACAGTACCTGCAGTAATAACGCGAACAACGTCACGTTTTACAAGTTCTTTCCCTCCAGTAGGTGGGGTTAGTTGTTCGCAAATTGCAACCTTGTAGCCTGCTGCAATAAGTTTTCCAATGTACATATCTACAGCATGATATGGTACGCCACACATTGGGGCGCGTTCTTCCAATCCGCATGCACGACCTGTAAGTGTCAAATCCAAAACTTTGCTAGCAGTTTGGGCATCTTCAAAAAACATTTCGTAGAAATCGCCAAGACGGTATAACAAAATACAGTCCTTGTACTGCTCTTTGGTTTGTAGATATTCTTTCATCATTGGCGACAAATTTTGATTCATTATTCCTCCGTGACTATGCTACCCCACAAAGTTGCAGATTTAGCTTTGTCAATTTTTACATTTACAAATTGGCCTATCATTTTCGAATCGCACTTAAAGTTAACCAATCTACCGCTTTCAGTGCGTCCGCACATTACACCTTGATAATGGAAGTTGGCACCTTCTACTAGCACTTCGTAGGTATTTCCTACCATTTGTGCGCTAATTTCCTTGGTTACTTCATTTTGGCAAGCCAATAATCGAGTAATACGACTTTGTTTTACCTTGTATGGAATTTGGTCTTCCATTTTATCCGCAGGAGTACCTTTTCTTCTGCTATATACAAAGCAGAATGCTGAACTATACTTAGCTTGACGAACAAGATCCAACGTGTCTTCAAAATCTTGCTCTGTTTCTCCTGGGAAACCTACCATAATATCTGTTGTAATACCAACGTCAGGCATTTTTGCGCGAACTTTGGATATCAATTCCAAATATTTTTCACGGGTATATCGTCTGTTCATCCTACGCAAAATTTCCGTACTGCCACTTTGCACTGGCAAATGGATATTATTGCATATTACTGGGTATTTGCTTACTACGTTAATTACTTCGTCAGATAGGTCCTTAGGATGCGAAGTCATAAAACGCAATCTAAACTTTCCGTAAGTTTCTTCAAGTTTGCCAATTTCCGTCAGTAGCATGGCAAAGTTTTCACCAGTTTCGAGTCCATGACCATAGGAATTGACGTTTTGCCCAAGCAATGTAATTTCCTTGTACCCTTCTTCCAGAAGACTTTTTACTTCCTTTAGGATATCTCTAATAGGTCTGCTGTGCTCACGACCTCTAACGTATGGCACAATACAATATGTGCAAAAGTTGTTGCAACCATATGCTATATTTACCCAAGCATTTGGATAGCTTGTCCTACTAATGGAAAAATCCTCTTCTCTTGTATTCAAAAAGTCTACATTAAAAAACTTCTTGCGATGCTTGGAAACTTGCAAAACAGCATCCTTAAGCATTTCAAGGTTGGCAGTACCCAACACGATATCAACGTAAGGATAACTCTTTTTAATGGATTCTACCGCGCCATCTTGTTGTGACATACAACCGCAAACAACTATAATAAGATTTCTGTTTTTGATTTTTAGTTTTTTAAGTTGTCCAATATGACCATAAATCTTTTTTTCAGCAGTTTCTCTAATACAACAGGTATTGAAAACAACAATATCTGCTTTGTCTACACTGTCGCATTCTATGTACCCAATAGATTGCAAAATTCCTGCAATTTTTTCTGAATCATGGACGTTCATTTGACAGCCATATGTGTGAATAAAATAATTCAAAAAGGCCTCCAATAAATATATATACTTTTACTTATATTACATTGTACTATTTTTTTTAAGATTTTTCAACAAAAATAAATATAAAATTGACAATAACAAACAATATCTATGGTATGACTAAGAAGATTGTAAAAATATTGTGTTTATCATTGTGTTTTTTAGTGCTAGGTCTATCAATTTTTGCATTGATATACTTAACTAACTTTAAGCAAAGCACTAATTTTGTAAAACTGGATACTTCTAGGCTTACTCAAGTATTTAGTCCCATAAAGATACTAGATAACAAAGGTCAACTGATAGAAGAAACTTGTTCCATCAACGGTAAAAAACAAATAAGCATTTCTTCACTACAAGATTACACCATCAATGCATTTATTTGCACAGAAGACAAGCGATTCTACAAACACAATGGTATAGATTTTGTTCGAATTGGCGGAGCACTGTTAAAAAATATATCCAGTAAAAGTATTAAAGAAGGTGCTTCAACTATTACGCAACAGCTAATTAAAAATACACATTTGGATACAAATAAAACAATCAACCGAAAGGTCAACGAGCTGATACTGGCAACCACCCTAGAAAGCCACTACTCAAAAGAACAAATATTGGAAATGTACCTAAATACCATCTATTTCGGACGCAACTCCTACGGTATAGAAAATGCAGCAAATGTCTATTTTGATAAATCAGCAACAGAACTTACACTATCCGAAAGTGCCATACTTGCAGGACTAATTAAGGCACCAAGTCTATACGCACCAGATATCGACATTGAAAAATGCACTAGTAGGCGAAATCTCGTACTAAAATTAATGCTTGATCAAAAAGCCATATCTTTTGACGAGTACACTGCCGCAATACAAGAGCAAGTAAATTATACACCTTATGCCAACAGCCATATAGAAGGATATACCAAAAGTGCAATTAATCAAGCTTGCAAATTGCTCAATATCACCGAAGGTCAGCTTTTTTCTTCAAATTTGGTAATAGAAACATACTGCGATCAAAAAGTACAAAAATTAATTAAAGATGTAATATCTAATGATACAACAACCGACATACAGGGCAATTTAGCCGATATAGGCTGTGTAATTTCTTCTCCAAACGGAAAAATTGTAGCTTGTTGTTTTAGGGGTAAAAAAGCAAAGCAACAGTCACAAGTAGGTAGCTGTTTTAAGCCAATAATTGCATATGCACCTGCATTTGACCTTGGACTAATAAACCAATCGTCACTAATATTGGACGAAATGACAAACTTCAATGGTTATAAACCAAATAGTCCAAGTGGTTTTCACGGGTGGGTTACAGTTAAACAAGCATTATCATCAAGTTTAAACGTTCCAGCGGTAAAACTGCTAAATGTTGTAACCCTAAGAAAGGCAAATAGCTATCTTAGCAAGCTAGGCATCTCAAAACAAAATGACTTATCCGCTTCTCTTGGCAATATACAAGGCGGATTGGATATATTTCAATTAACTAAATGTTACAATACACTAAGCAACGAAGGTAAAGCAAGTGATATTTCCTTAATAAAAGCTATTTATCAAGACGATAGGTGTATCTATCAAGACAACACGCAAGAAGTTAAAGTTTTTTCACAGCAATCAGTCTTTTTAACAACCAACCTACTAATTGATGCAGCAAAAAATGGTACAGCAAAAAAACTCTTTACAAATGAGTATCAAATTGCGGCAAAAACGGGAACGGTAGGAGATAAAAACGGTAATAGTCAAGCACTTGTGGTTGCATACACAACCGAGCATACAGTAGCGGTAAAATACTGTGGCGATTTTGATAATACCATTAACGGTGGAACAGCACCAGCGTTTTTAGCAAAAAATGTATTTAATAACATCTATTCTACCCCACCGAAAGATTTTCTTGTTCCAGAAGGAATCACATCAATTAGCTTAAACACAACAGAGCTTTATCAAAATCACAACCTTGTATTAGACACAAATGGCGAAAAATTTTATTTTGACAACAGATATATCCCTACTACAATAAAAGTTCAACAACAAACACAGTTACAAATAGAATCAAATGACCAAACAGAACAACAAGATGATAACAACAATCCAAACGATTGGTTTTGGCGAAATTGGTATTTTCAACAAAAAACACCTAGCTTGTAAAAGTTAGGTGTTTGCTTTTTTATGTTATTCAATTACAATAGTTTCTATTGTTTGCATTGCATTGTTAACCAAAGTTTCAACGTCAAGCACACTTTCAATTTTTTCAACTGCGGACAAACGAGGTTTTGTAACAGGTTTCTTTGGTAAAAAGATTGTACAGCAATCTTCATATGGCAAAATAGATGTTTCAAACGTTCCAATTTGTTGAGCAATTTCAATAATTTGGTCTTTGTCAAAACCAATTAGTGGACGGAAAACAGGTAAAGTAGCAACGGAGTTTGTACTTGTTATACTTTCCAATGTTTGGCTAGCAACTTGTCCTAGACTTTCCCCTGTAATAACAGCGCCACCACCATAGTTTTTTGCAATCTTTTCTGCAATTCTCATCATAAAGCGACGCATAATTGTAATCATATAATCTTCGGGACATTGTTCGTGAATTGCCGTTTGAATTTCGGTAAAACTCACAACGTCTACAGTCATACGCAGAGTATACTTTTTGACTAGCTTTGCCAAATCTAGCACCTTTTGCTTTGCTTGCATGCTTGTATATGGAAAACTGTGGAAATGTACGCAACGGATTGTCATACCACGTTTAGCCATCATATACACCGCAACGGGACTGTCAATTCCACCAGAAAGCATTGCCACAGCCTTGCCACCAGTTCCAACAGGCATACCGTTTACTGCCTTGATAACCTTGCTGTAAACAAAGGTTTTTCCGTTTTCTCTGATGTCGATGTTTACAACGTGTTGTGGATTCATCAAATCAACCTTAAGATCAGGATGTTGTTCTAAAATATCTCCACCTACGTCAGCAGACAACTTCATTGAGGGTATTGGAAAACGTTTGTCGGCGCGATTTGTGTTAACCTTGAAAGTTCCTGTTGTTGGAGCAATTGCAAGTGCAGCCTGACTAATAGCTTGATAGTTGGATTCAACTTCTTCAGCAACACTAACCGAGTGAACACCAAATACGTTTGTGACAACGTCAACAATATCATCCAGTAGCATTGTGTCAAAATTCCTAATTACATAACGAGCATTGCTTCTAGAAAAATCAAACGTATATCCTTTAAGTGCAGTTTTGATATTTGTAATAAGAGCATTTTCAAAAAATTCTCTATTATTTCCTTTTAGGTGAATTTCGGAGTATCTAATAATAAGTACTTGCATCAGTAACCTCTTGTATTTTTATTTGCCAAGCATTGTTTTTCTTAAAGATTTAACGCAAAAAGCTAGTTTTTCAGCAAGATTTTTAACTTGATCAAGTGTGTTAAACTTGGAAAAACTAATTCTAATAACACCTTCACTGTAATTAGGTGTCAATCCAATTGCTTTTGCTATTCGGCTTTGTTTATTTTTTGAACTGCATGCAGAGCCTGTTCCAACAACAATATCGTATTGTTCAAGCATGTGTAAAAGCACTTCCCCTTTGATATCAGCAAAAGCTAGTGACATTATTGATGGAGAACAGTTTTCTACACAATTTTCTTTGAAGTTAGGTATATCAGCTAGCGCATTACGGATAATGTTTTTGTAATTGTTGAAAATATATCCATTGTCACTTAGCAACGAATTAGCAATTTCCACTGCTTTAGCCATCGCAACAATAGCTCCAACGTATTCTGTACCAGAACGGATTCCCTTTTCTTGTCCGCCACCAAGCACTTGGGGGTTAACTCTTACGCCTTTCTTAATATACAAAGCACCTGCGCCTTTTGTACAGTGGAATTTGTGGCTAGAAAACGTATACAAATCGACACCAAGATAATTCAAATTTACTGGAATCTTACCAACAGCTTGAACACCGTCACAAAAAGTAACAGTATTTGGATTGATGTTTTTAACTAAAGTGTTAATACGTTTGATATCATTGATTGCTCCCGTTTCATTGTTAACATGCATGAAGCAAGCAAGTAAAGTATCATTGTCAACGTGTGCAACAAAGTCATCAATATCAATGCTACCATCACTATTTACCTTGGTCTGACGAATTTCATACCCTTTATTAGCCAATGATGTTACGGTATTAAAAACAGCCGAATGTTCACTTGCTGTTACAACGATATTGCCAGATTTTTTCCTAATGCAACCAAGAATACCTAAGTTATCCGATTCGGTACCACCGCTTGTAAAAACTAGTTCACCATTTCCACCAAGTAACTTTAGCAATTTTTCTCTAGCTACAGAAATATCATTAGCAATTTTCAAACTAAATGTGCTTCTAGCCGAAGGATTAAAAAATGTTTCTGTGTGGTATTTGTTTAGTATTTGCAACACCTCTGGATCAACCTGAGTTGTTGCACAATTATCAAAATATTGTATCATTTACTCCCTCTTTTGCTATCTATGACAGACATATTATTATAAAAAATGCCATTTTTAGCAGTAAAATAGGTAATTTAAGTTTATTTTAGTGTCAAACAAGTTACTCCACTTTCGCCTTCTCCATATACTCCCAAACGGAATTCAGCAACGTTTGCATGACGTTTAAAGTGTGCGTGAAGACCAGCGCGTAGCTTACCTGTACCCATACCGTGGATAACCCAAACGGTAGAAAGTCCCGATAGTACCGCTGTATCGATGAAAGCATCCACTATCACAATGGCTTCGTCAACTGTCTTGCCAATTACGTTTATCTCATTTTTTACGGAACGAGTGTTTATTGTAGATTTTGTTTGGGAAGGTTTTCTTGTTCTATTTTTACTGTTTTTGTTGGCTTCTACAACAGCTACAAACAAATCGTCCACTTTAACTTCAGTAGAAATTCCACCAACCTTTACCCTAATTCTACTTGGTGACTTGATGTCGACAACTCGAACTTGAACATTCATCTTTTTGCTGTAAACAAGGTCGCCAACTTTAAGTTTAGCAAAATCAACAGGATCGCCTGTAAATATAATCTCGTCCTGCTCTTCTTCTTGTTGAATTTGTATTTCGGCAATTTGTTTGCTAATTCCACGTGCAGCAAACAAAGCTCTATCAGAAATTTCATCTTGAGCAAGGATATTTTTTATTTCAGCAATCAAATCGTTGGCTTGTTCTCTAGCTTTAGCGACAATACGTTGAGCTTCTTCTCTAGAGCCTGCCAAAAGCTTGTTTCGCTCATTTTGTAGGCTGCCATTTAATGTTTCAGCTTGAGCAAGTTCTTTTTGAAGCACCTTTCTATCCGCTTCCAATTGTTCAAGTTGAGCTTCGTATTGCTTACGAATCTTTTCAGCATTAGCAAGAGCCTGCTCAAAAGCGGAGTTTTCGTCCGTTACGTTTTGTTTAGCCAAACTAATTACGTCGCTACGCATACCAAGCTTGGAAGCTATTGCCAAAGCATTGGAGCTACCAGGAACCCCCATTATCAACTTGTAGGTTGGAGAAAGGGTGTTTAGATCAAATTCCATACTTGCGTTTTCTACGCGCGGTGTAAGCAAGGAATATTCCTTAAGTTTTCCGTAGTGAGTGGTAATTACACATTTTGCACCGCTATTACGTAAAAAGTCAGTTACAGCAAGTGCCAAAGCAGTACCTTCGTTTGGCTCAGTTCCTGCGCCAACTTCGTCAACCAATACAAGATGACCGTTTTTGCAAACATCCAAGATGTCGCGTAAATTGGAAATATGGCCAGAGAAAGTGGAAAGGTTTTGTTCAATACTTTGTTCATCACCAATATCACAGAATATATCTTCAAAAAAGGATAGCTCGCTTTCTTCCTGGCAAGGAACAAACAGTCCTGTCATCGCCATCGCACACATAAGTCCAATTGTTTTTAGTGTAACAGTTTTACCGCCAGTATTAGGTCCGGTTATTACAATTACGTCGTAGTCATATCCAAGTTTCACAGAAATTGGAACAACCTTTTTCTTGTCTAGCAAAGGATGTCTAGCGCGTTTTAGATTGATTTGTCCTTTATTGTTTAGTATTGGTAATGTGCACTTATTTTCAAATGCGTATTTAACTTTAGAAAAGATAACGTCTATTTCGCAAATTGTTTGCTGGCTAACCAAAATGCGTTGACTAACAGGGCTAATCCTGTCGGTAAAGGATTGCAAAATGCGTTGAACTTCCGCCTTTTCTTCCAAAATAGCTTCTCTTAAAGCGTTATTCAGTTGCACAATGGCCATTGGTTCAATAAACAATGTTGCACCTGTAGCAGATTGATCGTGAACTATTCCGTTAACGTATCCTTTATACTCTTGCTTTACGGGGATAACGTATCTATCACCACGCATTGTTACAATTGTATCTTGTAAATATCTGGATAAATCGCTATTTTTTGTATAGCTTTGCAATTTAGCTTTGATATCCGCGTTGATACCTTTAATCTTTTTACGGATTGCATACAACTCTGCACTAGCCTTATCGTTCATTTCTTCGTCGGAAAGGATAGCAAAGTCAATTTCTTCTTCTAGCTCTTTATCAACGTAAAGCTGATAAGCCTTGGCTTGCAACAAGGAAATATCAATGCCGTGGTCAGTAAACAATGAAGCTTGCAAATACCTGCTTGTACGCAACAAACGCATTACTTGAAGCAATTGCCTCATTGATAAACAGCTAGAAACGCGTGCCAAAGCACAAACTTCTGACAGGTCGTCAACGGAAAGGTCAAAGGAGGTTTCAAATTGGAACAAATCGTAAGCTTGCTTTGTTTCCAAAATCAATGTTTGAGCTTCTTCTATAGTTACGGCGGGCAAAAGTTCATTAACCTTTTGTTTTGCAACAGAACTAACGCAAAAAGCTGATACTTGTTGCAAAATATCAAAGTATTGAAGCTTATTTAAGGTTTTGTTATTAATCATTTTTGTTACCTATCAGTTAATCTTACTGTACAAACGACCTTTTGTGTATTGTTGTGTTTCGGTATAGCCGTCATTTATTCCATTGTTCAGTTGTTTGTAGTGCTCAACAATTCTGGCGTCATAATCCACGAGATAACGTCCTGGTTTTGACATTCTTGCTGCAACAGACAACTTATTTCCATTGAGCAATTCAAAGGAACAATTTTTATCTCTTCTACGTTTGATAACAAATTTGTTACCTATTTCGTCGGTATATGTAAGACCTCTTGTAGCCGAACAATTATCGCAAGAACAATTGGTTGTGGATTTAAAGGGGCAATGAACTAACTTCATCAAAGTTAAAGCACCATCCACAAACACTAGTCCAGTTTTATTACAAAATGAACCAATCTCAGCAAAGGATAATTCGTGTGAATACACAAAGGTTGTACAGTCATCAAATATAGTGGCAATGTGGTCATTAAAAATATTTAGGCCGCTACCTGCAATATATTTGATATTATTCTCTTTGGCAAACTGAACTTGTCCAACATTGTGGCAAACTATGCCAAACTTGGAAAAGTCAAATTTGGATAGAGAATGCAAATTACAAAATGATAGCAAATCTAAATAACAATTTGCAATATCAATTCCACAAAGAGAATCATCATTAATAAATTCTGGTTTATATATAGCAATGTCCACATTGTGGTAATTGCTAATAAGCTGTTGCTTATCGTAAAAAATAGCACTAACTAAATCTGGAGCTGTAGTCAAAGGCACATTATCTATTTGACTAGCAATTGTACTTCTATCATCAAATTGCTTGTTATACTCTGCCAAAATATGGTAAGTTAACTTTTGCAAAACAGCTCTTCTAAGTGTGTTGAGTTGTGATTTTGCAAGGAAAATATCGTCAAAATCAGCAGTTATGTCAGTAATAGTATAATTAGAATCGCTATTTTTTTGAAGTTGTTGTCTAATTTGTTGATAATCAAGTGGAGAATTACGTGATTTATCAACCAAATACCCTGTTGTTATAGAAACGGCATAATTGCCACAAGTTGCTGTAATTGTGGCTGGACTTCCAGCATATGCACACAAATGTAAAGCAACTGGAAGTGTTCTCTTGGCGTCATTTACACTATCAATAAGCCTGTTTGATGTTGTCAAAGCAACGGTCATACCAGGCTTTACTTTTTTACTAAAATCAGCTTGTATAAGACCAATTCCACTTTCTCTAACAATTCCACCGCAATACTCATCATTACCATCAAAAACCTTCAAACCATCGCCAATTTGAAGAGAAATCTTTGATTCAAAACCTTTTTGCGTAATTCGACCAGCAAATACACCAATATGGTTTTGTTGATACGGGTAGATAATATCACTGTTGCTACCATGCAAGTAACTATCATATGTGTAGTTACCACGATTATACATTGTTTTCAGGATAATATCGTCATATTCAGTGTAGTTATTACCTTCTTCTATAATTCTACTATAGATAGATGATGTAATTCCGGCATATTCAGTACGTCTATTTCTGCCTTCAATTTTAAAAATACTAACACCAGCATCCACCAACTCTTGCAGAACTCTTGCCCCACAAAAATCCTTTGGAGAAAGCAGATATCCGTTTATACCATTATTTGATGAATAAAACTTTCTACATGGTTGCGCACAAAGGCCTCTATTTCCGCTGTTTCCACCTACTACGGAAGAAAACAAGCATTGACCAGATTGACACACACATAGTGCCCCATGTAAAAAAGCCTCTACTTTTACAGCGGTACTTGCGATATCTTTGATATCTTGCAGGGTGCATTCTCTGGCGCAAACAACTGTAGTAGCACCAAGGTTTTTAACAAACTGAGCACCATATCTATCATGTATGTTCAATTGAGTGCTAGCAACAATATCAAATGGTCCGGGTAGCTTACTAGCCAACTTCATTAAGGCAAGGTCAGTGATAATTACACCATCCGCATAATTGTTGTATGCAGTCAAAACAGTTTGCCATGCCTTAGCGAATTCGTCATTTTTTACCGAAGTATTTACAGCAACAAATACTTTAACGCCAAAAAGGTGGCAATAATCCACCCATTGACGCAAGTTTTCCGCTGTAAAATTTGGCGCTTTCATGCGGGCATTGAAGCTGTCTAGTCCAAGATAAACACAGTCGCATCCGTTATTTACCGCACTAATAAGCTGCTCAATACTGCCCGCTGGCGCTAATACTTCGTAAAGTTTTGACAAAATAATCTCCTAACGCAATGCTGCGCCATATTTTTCATTAATTGCACGCAATGCTTTGCCTGCTTGTTTTTCTATGTCGTTATCTTGCAATGTTTTGTTAGCATCGCGGAAAACAACAGAAATAGCAATGCTCTTCTTTCCAGCGCCAAGTTGTTCGCTACGATATGTATCGAAAAGAGTTGCGCTTTCAACAAGTGGCAAGTTCAAAAATTCGTCCAAAATGTTTTGAGCAAGCACTTCTTCGTTACACAAAAATGCAAAGTCGCGTGTAATAGCTGGGAATTTACCAAAAGCAACAAATTTTGTTTGTTCCTTTTTGTTGTTCCACAGCTCATCAACGTAAAGTTCAGCAATGTATGTGTCTACGTTGATATCAAAGTTAGCTGCAATTTGTGGATGTAGTTTACCCATATATCCGCAAAGAACGTCGCCAAAGTAGATATCAGCTGCAACACCGGGATGCAAAAGTGCACTATCGGTGGTACGTACAAGCTTGATTCCCTTTGTGCCAACAAATGTAGAAACAACTTGCAAAACGTTTGTACGGAATGTATCAAAATCCACTTCTGTAGCGCAAATAGAAATTCTCTTTTGTTCTACAGGAAGTTTTGTCAAAGGCAAACTATCGGTTAGATAAGCCTTACCAATTTCAAACAACTTGAGTTTGCTATTTTGACGACTAAGGTTTAGAGCAACGCATTGTAGCATATTGGGAGCAAGGCTGACATTCATCAAAGAAAGCTCTTCGCCAATTGGGTTCATAACCCTAATATACTTGCTTTCGTCAACTGGAATGAGAGATGCTTTGTCAAACAATGCTTTGCCAGCAAATGGATAAAAGATGCATTCGTCATAGCGAAGACCGTTTAGAACTTCTCTCACGCTGTCAAGATGAGCATCGATAGGAGTTTTTCCACCACAAGTAATGTGGGAACCTTCCATCAAAGTACCTGTTATATTGTCGTAGCCATAAACTCTGATCAATTCTTCAATAATGTCACAATCACGAGCAATATCTTCTCTGTAAGCAGGAACAATACATGTAATATGTGTGCCGTCGATAGTTGTCTTAATATTCAAACTTGACAAAATTTCCAAAATTCTTTGGTTTGGAATTTCAATGCCAAGAAGTTGCTTGATTCTTGGTGTTTCAAATTCAACAGTTCTTTCCCGACCTTCTACACCAACGCAAATTCTGCCAGTGGTAACTTTGCCACAACCAAGCTTTTGTGCCAAATGAAGTGCTCTAGACAAACCAAGATTGTTTGTATAGGCATCAATACCCTTTTCAAATCTAGCAGAACTGTCACTACGTAGTCCAAGTCTACGGCTTGTTCTTCTAATATTGCCACGAGCAAATGTAGCAGATTCGAACAAAACGCAATTGGTATCGTCTACAATACCGCTGTTAGCACCACCCATAATTCCGCCAAGGCCTACAGCACGTGTAGCATCAGCAATAACGATATCATCTGTTGACAAAGAATAGGTCTTGCCATCCAATGGAACAATTTCTTCGCCGTTGTTTGCGCGTCTTACAATAATTGTTTTGTTGTTGATTTCTTTATAGTCAAATGCATGCATTGGTTGACCGATTTCGTACAAAACATAGTTTGTGATGTCAACCAAATTGTTGATACCGTGCAATCCAACCTTTGCCAAACGGCTTGTTAGCCACAAAGGACTTTGTGCTACCACAACGTCAGTTAGGCCTTGCATGTAGTATGTGGGGCAAATGTCGCAGTCTTGTACGTTAACAGTTACAAGATCAGTTGTTTGTGCAGATTCTTCTGTATAGGAAACGTCTGGCTCCTTGCAAGTTTTGCCAAGTGCTACTGCAACTTCACGAGCAATACCCAAAACACTGTTGCAATCTTGTCTATTGCTTGTTACGCAAACGTCTAAAACGTAGTCGTCGGTGCCAACTTCTTTTCTAATATCTTGACCAATTTCAGCACCTTTACGAAGAACCAATACTCCATCGTAATCAGCACCTTCGTAGTAATCCTTTGTAATGCCAACTTCTTCGGCACCGCAGAACATACCAAAAGATGGTTCACCACGCATTTTACCCTTAGTAATATGTAGTCCATTAGCTGTTTGAGCGTTGTGCAAAGCAACTGGAACTTTATCACCAACTTGAACGTGATGGTCGTTTGTTACAATTGGGATAATTTCATTACCAATGTTTACCTTACAACAAAGCAAACGTTCTGCATTGGGGTGTTGGGCAATTTCTTCAATTTGGCAAACAACAATATTGGATACGTTTTTGCCCAAATAATCTACTTCTTCAATTTCTAATCCAATATCCACCATTTTTTTGCACAATGTTTGGATATCTTCTGTAATATCAACAAAATCTTTTAACCAAGAAAGTGGAACTCTCATTGTTTATCCTCCTATTTAACAAATTGCTTCAAAAAACGTTGGTCGTTTTCGTAGAAAAGACGGATATCTGGAATACCGTACTTAATCATTGCAATACGTTCTACACCAAGACCAAAAGCATAGCCTGTGTACTTGTTGCTGTCGATACCGCAGTTTTCCAATACAACGGGGTTAACCATACCAGCACCAAGTACTTCAATCCAACCGGTACCCTTGCACAAGGAGCATCCTTTACCGCCACAGTTACTGCAGGTAAGGTCTACTTCTACACTAGGTTCTGTAAATGGGAAGTAGCTTGGACGGAAACGAACTTGTGTGTCCTTGCCAAACAAATTGGCAGCCAAGTATTCCAATGTACCTTTTAGGTCGCAAAGTGTAATATTTTCGTCAACAACCAATCCTTCGATTTGGTGGAAAACTGGAGAGTGACTTGCGTCGCTATCACTACGAAAAACTTTTCCTGGGCAAATCATCTTGATTGGTGGTTTCTTTTGCTCCATAAGTCTAGCTTGCATTGGAGAAGTTTGTGTTCTTAGCAAAATACTATCGGTAATGTAAAATGTATCTTGCATATCTCTTGCAGGGTGATCTGCAGGGATATTTAACGCTTGGAAATTGTAGTAGTCTGTTTCAATTTCTGGGCCGGCAAGAACTTCAAATCCCATGGATGTTAGCAACTGGCTGATTTTGTTTTCAACAAGAGTAACTGGATGCAATGCGCCCCAAGTAGGAACGGATGTCAAACTGATATCCACAACTTCTTGTTGAAGCTTGCGTTGCATTTCTAGCGCTTTTAGTTGCTTGGTTTTTTCAGTAAAAGCTTCTTCAAGAAGATTTCTAAGCTCATTAACTTTTGCGCCAAAAGTTGGGCGTTCTTCAGCAGGGAGCTCTCTAATACTCTTTAGAAGTCCCGTTAGCTCGCCAGTTTTACCAAGATACTTAACCTTAAGATCTTGCAAAGCCGAAAGACTTTCGCAGTTTTGCATTTCTTGCAAACACACTGTTTTGATTTCTGCAATTTTGTCCATAAATATATCTCCAATAAATTATTGTAATAAAAAAAGTCCCAAACTACTAGTAATGTAGTTTAGGACGAAATTATTTCCGTGGTACCACCTAAATTTAGATACTAAGCGTATCCCTTTTGCTGTTGTATAACGGTAACAAACCGCAAATGGCTACTACTATTTCACCACTGAACTCCGAAGGGAATATCTTTTTGCGTAAAGGCGAACCTTGCACCATCGTTCACTCGCTAAAAACTTTATTTGTCGCAAACTCTTTTGTCTTCATCACTGTTTTCTTTATTATAACAAAAAAAATGTATGATGACAAGCAAATTCATTTGAACTTTTCAAAGGTTAATATATTTAATATATTAAAAGTGACAAATCTGGGAAAATTACAATACAAATCCACCATCTATATACATTTGTGGAACCTCGCCAACAATTAATGTTTCGCACAGCAAAACTGGTGTTGACAGCTCAATAATCATATGCGAAGAAGGCAACACCAAATCCACTACAGCATTAACGTTGATATAAATTCGGTGCAGAGTTTGATTGAGCCCTGCGGAAACAAATTGGGAAGTAAAGTTGCAGGTTGCACTAGGGATAGGGGTTACTTCAACAGTTACCACACTACCCTTGTTAGATAACAAAGGAATACCTGACAAAGTACCCCAAGGAATGTTAACATCCACTTGGCCAATTTCGTGCAGCTTATTTTGCACATTGATAGCCGTTTGCGATGCCATCAAGTTTACTTTTGAGCTATTAACGGAAACAAGTGAAACTTTGTTATCTTCGTTTACATTGATAGAAACAAAACTATCGTAATCAACACTATTTCCAACACTTTCTACAACTGCTTGATTAATAATAAGGGCAGTTTGCGCACGCACCTTTATTTCCGCAATTTTAAGCAAGGTTGGGTTCATAGATTTTTTGTACACAGAAACTGCTACAAATAAGCCTACAACCAAAATTGTTAGAAAAATTAATAGAAATATTAGCTTTATTTTTCGAATTTTCTGTTTTTTGTATTTTCTACTAATCTGTTTATAACAGGCCATAACATACTCGTTTACCTATTATATTCCATCTAAACCTAATGTGTTACAATTACTTGTCCTTTGTTTTTGGTTTAAATATTACAGATACAGCATACCCCGACACAATTGCAACAGTAATACCTAACGAACAAGCGGCAAGACCACCTTTTAGTACACCCCAAAATCCTTCTTCCTTGGCTGCCTTTACAGCGCCCTTAACCAAGGCACAACCAAATCCGCTAATAGGAACACTTGCTCCAGCGCCAGCAAATTCAATCAGCTTTTCGTACAATCCAAATCCTTGAAGAATGGCACCTAAAACAAGAAAAATTACAAGAATTTTGCCGTTTGTCAAGTGAGTGTAATTAATAATAATTTGACCAAGCAAACATATTGTGCCACCAACCAAAAATGCTTTTACAAACATCAAAAAAGTATCCATATCAGCTACATACCTCAACCAAATGCGTAATTGCAGGGATACTATCCCCTTGAAAAGACGTCGTAGGACTCATCAATGCACCAGTCCCTGCTAATAATATCTTTTTATAATTACCTTGACGCAACATACCTAACAATTGAGAAGCAAAAATAATTGCCGAACAAGCAGCTCCACTCGCTCCTTGATAGGTCTTTTGGTCACTATAATACAAAGATGCTCCACAGTCGAAATGATTATTGGAAATATCATACCCTTCTTGCAATGTTAGGTCGTGTAATATTTGGCTGCCTAGTTTTCCTAAATCTCCAGTACAAATCATATCATAATCTTGAGGTTTTGTATTAGTATCATGGAAGAACTGTACGATAGTATCACAAGCAGATGGGGCCATTGCAGCCCCCATATTATTTACGTCTAGAATTCCGTAGTCAACTACCCTTCCAATAGTTGCTTTTGAAACCTTAGGAACGTTGCTCTCTGCCTGGTTAGACAAAATAACAGCCCCAACACCAGTAGCCGTCCATTGTGTCACGGGAGAACGCAACACGCCTAACTCAAGCGGATACCGATATTGCCTTTCAGCTGTAGAAAAGTGGCTACCTGCAACACAAACAACGTTATCTAGTCCATTTGCAATCATAGATGACCCAACAATCAAACTTTCTACAAAGGTTGCACAAGCGTTGTAAAGTCCCAGAAAACCACAGTGCGTTTTTCTACTAGCAAAAGCACAGCTTACTATTTGATTTAGTAAATCGCCACCAATTATAGCATCTATGTCATTTGCAAACAAATTGCTTTTTGCAATTACTCCATCAATTGCGTGCTCAAACATTTTTCGTTCGGCACGTTCAAACGTTTGTTGACCAAACTTATCATCTTGTAATGCAAGGTCAAATATGCCTCTAAAACGCCCCTGATTCTCTTTTGGTCCAACAACACTATACCCTTCCAAAATTGAAGAATTCAAAAAGGAAATTGTTCGATTTTTGTAGTAAATCACTCAAATAACCCCCAATACAAGCAAAATACAAGCTACTATTACAGAAATAGTAACCCCATTTACTATTACTGGACCAGCAATTAGGAACATTTTAGCTCCAACGCCGTAAATGTATCCCTCTGTTTTGAACTCCAATGCAGGGGATACAACAGCATTACTAAACCCAGTAATTGGGATTGTGCTTCCCGCTCCGGCAAATCGCCCTATCTTGTCGTATACACCAAATCCAGTTGCAACCGCGGCTAAAAATACAAGTGTTGCAGACGCTAAGCTTGAAGCGTCTTCTACTTCAAACCATATTTTGTAGAACTCAATAAGACCTTGTCCAATCGTGCAAATTACACCGCCAACCACAAATGCCCAAAACATATTTTTCCAATGAGAGCTTTTGGGCATTTTATCAAATACGTAACTTTTGTAATTTTGTTTTGTTATTTTTTCCATTATTTTACCTGTTCTTGATCCACCCTTTTATCAAAGTCAAATTGCTCTAGCAAATGCGTTTCCGTTTCTTCACGATTTTGACCTAAAGGAATAGTATTTGGTTTCTTCATACTTACATTTTTGTCACTAAAAGCAAAAACTAAACTAGCAAATTAACAATTTGTAAAATATAAAAATAGACAACAAAAAAGCAGGATAGTAAAATGCTACCCTGCTAATATTTTTAGTTAGAAAAATTAGTCGTTATTTGGTCTAATCTTTTCCTTGATTTTTGCTTCTAATTCTTCCATAATTTCTGGATGATCTTCAAGGAACTTCTTAGCGTTTTCTCTACCTTGACCAATCTTTTCGCCGTTCATGCTAAACCAAGATCCGCTCTTTTCAATAAATCCGTGTGTAACAGCCAAGTCAAGAACACAACCGCTGTTAGAGATGCCCTTTCCAAAGATGATTTCAAATTCAGCAATCTTGAAAGGAGGAGCAACTTTGTTCTTAACAACTTTTACCTTTGTTTTGTTACCAACAACTTCTGTTCCATCCTTAACTTGGTCGCCTCTTCTAACGTCAAGACGAACACTGGAGTAGAATTTTAGTGCTTTACCACCAGTTGTAGTTTCTGGGTTGCCGAACATAACGCCGATCTTATCACGAAGTTGGTTGATAAAGATGATACAAGTTTTAGATTTGTTACCAACAGCAACAATCTTGCGCAAGCATTGGCTCATAAGACGAGCTTGTACACCCATATGACTATCGCCCATATCCCCTTCAAGTTCTGCTCTTGGTGTCAATGCAGCAACAGAGTCTACAACGATAAGGTCAACGGCATTACTGCGTACAAGATAGTCCAAAATGTCAAGTGCTTGTTCGCCGCTATCTGGTTGAGAAATATACAATTCATCAAGGTTGATGCCCAAATTCTTAGCATAAACTGGATCAAGAGCTTGTTCGGCGTCGATAAATGCTGCTGTACCACCCATCTTTTGAACTTGTGCAATAACGTGCAAAGTCACTGTTGTTTTACCAGAAGATTCTGGTCCATAAATTTCAATAATACGTCCCTTTGGCAAACCGCCAATTCCCAATGCGATATCCAATGGCAAACATCCAGTTGGAATAACTTCAATGTTTGAGTTTTCCGCATAGCTACCAAGTTTCATGATGGAGCCTTTGCCAAACTCTTTTTCAATTTGCAATATAGTTTGCTCTAATGCCTTTCTCTTATCGTCTGTCATATATCTATCTCCTATAATTATTTTCTATTTTGTAATATACTTTATTAGCAAGTACATTGCCGTATTTGCAGCTTGTGCTCTGATACTATTTCTGTCACCACTGAAAATATTTCTGTAAACGGACACTCCCTTTTCGGTAGCAAGACCAATGTAGCACAAACCTACAGGTAAACCGTGTTCAGCGGTAGGTCCAGCGTATCCGGTTGTTGAAATGGCAAAGTCACATCCGTTTTGACGCAATCCTGTTGCCATCGATTGAGCAACCTGTTGGGATACAACACCGTGTTCATCAACATAATGTGGGCTGATGCCAAGTCGTTTACATTTAGATGCAATGGAGTATGTCGTAACACCCTCTATAAAAACTGCACTTGCACCAGCTACATCTACAATGCTACTAGAAATTAGTCCGCCAGTCAACGACTCAGCCACAGAAACTGTTTTGTTGAGGCTGTTTAACAAATCGACAGCACACTTGAACAAAGAAATATCAGTTGTAGCGTAAATAAACTCTCCAAAAGTGTTTTTGAAAGATGCAAGAACGTCATTTACTACTGAACGTGCACACTTATTGGGGAAAATAATATCAACCTTGCTATCTAAATTGATGGTTTGAACCCTATAGATAGCTATGCTACTAATTGTAGATAAACGTTTGTTAATTTCAAATTCAGATAAACCAAACAACTTAAAAGTATATTTGGATTTGTCAGAAACATTTTTGAATAAATCTTGCTTCAGATAATTATCAAAAACTACGCTACATTCCTTGCTATCATCAGGGATGATATAAATGTGACTTTTTTTATATTCGCCATAACACGTACATTGATATCCAAAGCTGGAGGAATAGTGATTGAAAGATTCTGGTGCAACACAAAGCTTGTCCAATATGTGTTGAGGTGGAACAGCAGTTTGGGATAACTTGCAATATTGCAAGATATTTTTTTCTGCATATTTATCATAAAACATTGGTAGTCCAAATGTGTCGGCAAACAAAGTGGACCACTCCCCAACATTTCCAATAAGTATAATTCCCTTTACTCCAATGGTTTCTTTCAAAAAAGCTTTAACAGAAACGAAATCATTAGACAAAAAGACATCGAAATGAGCCGCTTCTTGCTCACATTGGTCACATATGTATTTAACCGCTTGGCTAAAGTTTTTTGCGATAATTTTAATCATTTTGTGCAAATACCTTTATGTTTTGAACTAAATAAATAACACCTGAAACAATGGTCATAACAACCGAAAGGAAAAAGAAAACAACTGCCGCAATCCACAAGTAATCAAAAAATCCTGGTCTGACAATAGATGAAGTAAAGTCAAAAGTTTCCGCTTTAAGCAACATGATCATTGGCAAAGCGATTACTTGAAGAACAGTTTTTATCTTTCCATAAATATTAGCATGCAAAACAATAGATTTTGCTGCAGCAACTTGTCTAACTACGGATATTATCAATTCTCTTGCAATAATAAGAATTGCCCCTACAGTCAAGAAAATTTGACCAAATTTGTAATAATTTACTACTGTTTTAAAAGCAATAAGTTGAGTTCCATGACCGAGAGGATTTGTTGCAACTACGCAAAACAAAGCAGCACAAACCAAAACCTTATCGGCAATTGGATCCAAAAGTTTGCCCAAATCTGTTACCATGTTGTATTTGCGAGCAATATATCCATCCAAAAAGTCTGTGATGGAAGCCAACACAAATATTGAGGTAGCTACGTAAACAGCCCAAGTATATGGCAAAAAATAAGCAACTACAAACAATGGAATAAGGCAAATGCGCGCTAATGACAATTTGTTTGGTAGATTCATAATAGCACCTCTCCAGCCAAGTCATATTCGTAAACGTCTACAATTTTAACGTTTACAAACTGACCAACTTCAAGTTGTTTATCTGATGTTGCATAAACTACACCATCAATTTCGGGTGACATAAACTCTGTACGAGCACGATATGTGTAAAACTCTCCGTCAAAGTCTTGCAATTGGTCAATTACGCATAGGTATGTTTTACCAATATCCGTCAAGTTGTTTTCGTGAGCAACAGCGTATTGAGTTCTATATAGTTGCTTAACGTATTTTTGCTTTGTTCGTGGATGAACTTGATTGTCAAATTTAGCCGCAGCTGTACCTTCTTCTCTAGAATAAGCAAAGAATCCAACGTTGCGAAGCTTGTATTTGTTCAAAAACTCATCAATTTGATCAACTGTTTGTTGCGTTTCGCCAGGAAAACCACAAATAAATGTTGATCTAACTTGAATATTGCGTTGATGTAGTTTATCAAATAGCGCAATAATGGATGAAGTGTCGGAACGACGATTCATCTTTTTGAGAATTGTATCATTGATGTGTTGCAAAGGAATATCAACGTACTTTACAACCTTTGGATTGGTAGCAATTTCATCAATAAGAGCATCCGTCATCAATTCAGGATAACAATAAAGCAATCTTATCCAAACTAGCCCATCAATTAAAGATAGTTTTTGTACAAGTTCCACAATTTTGCTTTCGCCATAAAGATCTACACCATATTTAGTAGTGTCTTGTGCAACCAAAATAAGCTCTTTTACACCAGTTTTTACAAGTGTTTGAGCCTCTTCAACTAATGTTTCCATTGGAATAGATCTAAATCTACCACGTATGTAGGGAATCAAGCAATAAGTACAAAAGTTGTTACAGCCATCGCCTATTTTGAGATAAGCTGTGTGATTGTCAGTTGTCAACACTCTATTTCCGTGAGTAATCTTGTTTATATGATCTTCACAGCAGTAAAATTGGCGTTTATCCTGAAGTGTATCGTGGACAATTTGACAAATATCGTCATATTCAAATGCACCAACAACAGCATCAACCTCTGTGAGGGCATCAAAAACTTCCTGGCCAAACTTTTGACCAAGACAACCTGTCAAAATTATCTTTTTGCAATTGCCGCTTTCCTTGTAGTTAGCCATTTCAAGCGCTGTTTCTATAGCTTCCTTTCGGGAAGCCTCCAAAAAAGCACAAGTATTGATGATAATAACATCGCTTTGGCTAGGATCGGCGGTAATTTCGTAACCGCCGTCCCTAAGTTTTGCGAGCATAACTTCAGTATCTACTCTGTTTTTGTCACAACCAAGAGATACAACTCCAACTTTTGTTTTCATAAATAATTAGCCTTCCATATCGGGGAAGATTTCATCCAATTGTTCAAGAGTAACCAAAACCATAGTCGGCTTGGAGCTTGATTCATTGGCCGCAGGCTCCTCAATAAGTTTCATTTTTTGTAAAGTGTCTACAATACGACCAGCACGGTTAAAGCCGATGCCCAAATTGCGTTGAATTGAGGCAATGGATGCACGACCTTTGTTGCGTTCCAACCAGAAACGAAGTGCCTTTTTGCACAATGGGTCAATGGTTGGTTCACGGTCAGCATCCCCACGAACCTCTTGTTCCTCTTCAGGTTCTGGTTCGTTTTGAGAAGTAAAGATTTCCTTGTAAATTCTTTCATCATGGAAAACTTCGTTTTGCGAAATGGAAAATTCTACCAAAGCACGGATTTCGTCGTTAGATACGTATGCACCTTGAACACGTTCTAGGTCGGATGAACCTGGTTTCATAAACAGCATATCACCCTTACCAAGTAGTTTTTCGGCACCGCCACCGCCAACGATTGTTGCACTATCGTAGGAAGAAGCAACCTTGAGTGCCATACGACAAGGTAGGTTCGCCTTGATAGTACCAGTGATAACGTTAACGTCAGGACGTTGTGTTGCAAGTACGATATGGATACCAGCCGCGCGAGATTTTTGAGCAAGTCTTCCAAGCTTGTTTTCGAAAGCTTTTTTGTTTACGCTCATCAAGTCAGCCAATTCGTCAACAACAAATACCAAATATGGTAGTTTTTGATTGTATTTTGGATTGATACGGCTGTTGTATTCGGTAATATTACCAACGTGATTTTGTTTGAATAGTTGAAAACGACCATCCATCTCTTTGATTAGGTAATCCATACCAGACAAAGCGTCACCAACGTTAGTGATCGTTTCCTTTGTTAGCATGTGAGGAATACCATCATAGCGAGAAAGTTCAACGAATTTGGGGTCAACCATTACAAAACGAACATATTCTGGACCATACTTGTAAATCATGCTGACAATCATACAGTTCAAGCAAACACTCTTACCTGAACCTGTTGTACCTGCAATAAGCAAGTGTGGCATTTCCGCAAGGTCAGCAAGGACAATTCGACCGGTAATTTCTTGTCCGATTGCAAATACAAGTGCGCCCTTTGCCTTTTGGAAATCTTGTGACTCCAACAAGCTTCTCAACATAACAGGGGCTTTTACCTTGTTAGCAACTTCAATACCAACCAAGTTTGTTCCGTGAACAGGTGCTTCAATACGAATATCATCTGGAGCCTCAATACAAGCTTTAATATCGTCAGAATATTGCTTGAAGTCACTCATACGTGTTTTTTGAGAAAGAACTCTAAACATATATCGAGTAACACTTGGGCCAACGATCATATCAACAGGCTCAATTTTGATACCAAATACAGCCAATTTATCGCAAATTGCTTGTGCAATTTGGCGTCTTTCTACACTATCCATTTCTTGTGTGAAGGTAACTTCGTTTAGCAGTTCAAATGGAGGAGTGTTATATTCTTGGTATTGATGCACTGCTGCTTGTGTTTCTTCAGCCTCTTTTCTTGTTACAAGGTTAAACCCTTCTTGAATTCCTCCTGGTACTGGTTTAAAAGTAGGAACGGGAACCAACTCGTCAGGATCTGGATCTGGTTCAACAGCAACAATTGGCTCTTCTTCAACTTGAGCGTCTTCTTCGTCCTCCTCTTCGTACGAATAAGTATCGAATGATGGATCTGATGTTGGTTGTTGTGTTTGTGTAAAAACTGGAGTTACAACTTCAATAGGATCAACGTCGTCATCGTCTTCATCTTCTTCAACAGGTTGAACAACAGGAGCTTGTTCAAAAACTGGTTGAATTGGCGTTGCAACTGGTGGTTCTGGCTCAGGTTGAACTGGAGTTGTTGGGGGAGTATAAGTTTGTGTAGTAATTGTAGATGAGGGTTGAGGACTTGGGATTCTCCAACCATCATGTGACTCTTCTTCTACAACAGTAGTTTCCGTTTGATGTGTTGTGTAATAGCCGGGAACAAACGTTTCGTCCTGTTGAGTAACGTTTTGTCCTGGGTTAAAGAAAGTGCTACCAACATTTGAAGTTGGTTGTTGAGGTTCTGTATTGTTGAACAATATACTTCTAGCCTGTTCAGCAGAATATCTAGGTTCAACAACTGTTGGTTGATCATCTTCTTCCTCTTCGGTAAAAGTTGTGGACACTTCTTCAGGGTAAACGGTAGGATTATTTGGGAACAATGTGTTCATTGCTCTGATATATTCGGAGTCTTCTTCTGTTGTAGAAGAAACAGAAGACTGTGTTGTAGATGAAGGCGTGATTGATTGAACGTCATCTTGCATAATCGGTGCCACAAGTTGAATTTTGCCAGTATAGTAACTATAAAAGAAATCGCCAATAGCAAATACTGTCCATGCTAGTAAAGCAAGGATAATTATGGATGCACCCCAAATAGTAAGCGTTTTAGTTAGCGCATAAGCAACAATACCAAAAAATACTCCACCAAATGTAGGGATACCTACTGCGGAACTATCATAATAATGGTAAACATAACTTGTGTAAGTGGAAAAATCAATGTAAGTAACTCCATCATCACCACTCTTGGCTACAAAGCCATATGTTGTGATAACTTGAACAAACAAAACTACAGCCACAAACATCAAAATGAAATTTACGATAAATTTTGTAGGGATACGAATACGTTTTCCTGCAAGAATGCAAGAACAAGCAACAATAACTGCAGCCATAATGCCATAAAATGACATACCAAAGGTACCCAAAAAGAAGTTGGCAACTTGCTTTAGGTCACTTTGAAAATATCTACCACAAAAAGCGAAAATAACTAGAAGCGAGCAAAAAACTATACCAAAAATGCAAGCTCCTTTTTTTGTTTTATTAATTGGATTACTCAATTTGATGTCCTCCAGAAAATTTTCAAATAAATTCTACCATCAAAGTAGTAAAAATGCTTTTATCCTTCAGTTACAAAACCAAAATGATAAGAAATGAAAAAAAGTTAGCAGATACAACGAATTTATATGTAAACTACAAAATACCGCATACTAACATATTTTGTAGTATTTATTATACAATATAATAAAAAAATAATCAATACTTGAATACAGAAGAAGTCAACAAATTTTTCACTATTTATAACAAAAAAAGGCTGGATATTTCCAGCCTTTTTTGATTAAAACCTAATTTTGCTAACAGCATCAAATTGATCGTTATTTGGGCCAACGTAGGAAGACGCAAATGTATTTGTTAAATATTTACGTGCAAGTGCGTTTACTTGTTCAATGGTAACCTTTTTGTATAGTTCCGATTCCCTAGCTACGTCGTATTGCTTGGATAACTTAAGCATATTGTTACCCATCAATCTCATCAAAGTAAGAGTGCTTTCAACCCCCATTATCAAACTATTAACTGCTTGAACTTTGGCACGTTTGAGCTCTGTTTCGGTAACACCATTTTTCAAAATATCTGCAATTTCTATCGCAACCAAATCACATGCTTTTTGAACGTTCTCTGGACTAAGTCCCATATAAACATCCAAGGTACCAAATCCCTTATAAACTGACGGATAGCTATAAACAGAATAAGCCAAACCATTTCTTTCTCTAACGGCTTGGTACAATCTACTACTCATACTGCCACCAAGGATATTTGACAAAATTGCAAGTGTGTGAATTTCGGAGCTATCAATACCGCAAGCAGGCCAAGAAATTTGCAAGTGAGCTTGTTCTATTTCTTTTATTTTATGCAAAAACTTGTTTGTATAACCACTTTGTGGATTTACGTACTCTACAACTTTACCTTCTGATTCCGTATCAAAATACTTGCAAACCATTTTGTCAAGTTGAGTAAAATCAAATTTTCCACACACAGAAATGACAGTATTGCCAGGAATATAGTGTTTTTTCTTAAAATTTAATAAGCTATGTCTGTCACAGTATCTTATATTATCAGCTTTTCCTAGTATGGTTTGACCAATTTTGCCATCAAAGTACACTGCTTGCGCAATTAGGTCTGTACTAACGTCATCTGGGATATCTTCTGACATTTTAATTTCTTCTAGCACTACGCCACGTTCTCTATCCAGTTCTTCTTGTGGAATATCTGCATTTAAATACATATCCGACAAAACGTCCATGCACTTTTCAAGGTCTTCCGCTGCACTCTTTGCGTAATAACAAGTAACTTCCTTAGATGTAAATGCATTAAGATTTGCACCAATATTATCCATTTCCTCAGAAATTTGTTGTGCAGTTCTAGTTGGTGTTCCCTTAAACAAAAGATGTTCAATAAAATGAGAGAAGCCGTTTGTGTTTTCATCTTCCATTACACTACCAACGCCAACAAATATACCCAACGATACAGTATACACGTCGGTTGCTTTTGCTACTAGTCTAAGTCCACTTTTGTATTGTTTGAAGTATTGCATAATTCTCCTATATTTTCGGAAACTGTAATTACTGACAGCCCCACAGATTTGTAATGTTGCAGTATTTGTTCTAATGCTAATAGTGTGTATTTTGTTGGATGCATCAAAACCAAGTCGCCTGCCGAGATATTCTTGGTTGCACGACTCAAAATAACTTGATCGTCCTTATCACGCCAATCGATAGTATCCTTTGACCACATTATTAATTTGTAACCTAATGTCTTGCACGCATCAACAGTTTTATTATCAAAATCACCGCTAGGTGGAGCAAACAAGGATGGTTTTACACCAACATATTCCCACACCAGTTTTGAACAAGCATCAATCTCTTGAATATTTTGTTCGTAGCTTAAAATGCTGTGTTGTTTGTGGAAATAACCGTGATTTGCTATTTCGTGCCCACTATCAACAATGAGTTTGAGTATCTCTGGATGTTGAGCAACCCAAGTTCCCCCAACAAAAAAGGTGCAAGTTGCCTGGTATTTATCGAGTATCTCCAATATTTGGCACAAGTATTCCGTGCCCCAATATACATTGAACATTACAGATACTGCACTTTGACTGTTGCCTTTGTAAACCACAATATTGTCATTATTGCTATAGACCATTTGTGTATTACCAACAAAACTAATGACAAATACACAAATAAAAACAACCACAAGGCAACAATTGACAAATCCACCGCAAAATATTCTTTTTCTCACGACAAACCCCTAATACTGCTATATATTAGTATACAAATAGGCTTGTGCAAAGATTACAATATTTTACTAAATAAGGATACTTGATTTACTCAAAAGTGTCAACCTATTTAGCTACTTGCTAATGTGATGCCTAAATCTTTTTACAAAAATACTTATTAATTATTCTATAAACAATTCCAAACATTACGTAAAAAAAAAGAGTACCCGCTAGGATACTCTTTTTTTAATTGTTTATTGGATTATAGCTTTTTAACAAGCTTAAGGTCAATACGTCCCTTATCATCAATCTTGATTACTTTAACAACAACTGTGTCGTCGATATTAACAACGTCTGTAACCTTTTCTACGCGTTCTTTTGCAAGCTTGGAAATATGAATCATACCATCTTTACCTGGAGCAAGTTCAACAAATGCACCGAAATCAAGGATGCGTACAACTTTACCCGTGAATTCTTCGCCAACTTCTGGATCCTTAGCAATTGCAAGAACCATCTTCTTAGCTTTTTCACTCATTGCTGCATCAGATGTAGCAATAAATACTGTACCATCGTCTGTAATATCAATCTTAACACCAGTTTCTTCAATAATCTTGTTGATAACCTTTCCGCCAGAACCGATAACTTCACGGATCTTGTCTGGATCAATATTGAAGGAGATAATCTTTGGAGCATACTTGGAAAGTTCCTTTCTTGGAGCTGGCAATACCTTGAGCATTTGGTCAAGGATGTACAATCTACCAACGCGAGCTTGTTCCAAAGCTGTGCGAAGAATTTCTTCGTCAATACCTTTAATCTTGATATCCATTTGGATAGCTGTGATACCCTTTGTTGTACCAGCTACTTTGAAGTCCATATCGCCAAGGAAGTCTTCCAAACCTTGGATATCGCTCAAAATAGCTACTTTTGTTCCGTCTTCGCTCTTCATCAAGCCCATAGCAATACCTGCAACTGGAGCTTTGAGAGGAACACCTGCATCCATAAGAGCCAATGTGCTACCGCAGATACTAGCTTGAGATGTGCTACCATTACTGGAAACAACTTCACTTACTGTGCGGATTGCATATGGGAACTCTGCTTCAGATGGAATAACTGATTCAAGAGCACGTTCTGCCAAAGCACCGTGACCGATTTCACGTCTACCTGGGCTACGCAATGGCTTAGCTTCGCCTGTGGAGTAACCTGGCATATTGTAGTGATGCATATAACGTTTGAAAGCGTCATTATCATCAAGGTTTTCTAGCTTTTGAACTTCGCTGATTGTTCCAAGTGTAGCTGTTGTGATAACTTGTGTCATACCACGTGTAAACACACCGCTACCATGGACTCTTGGCAAAATACCAGCTTCGCACCAAATTGGACGAATTTGTGTAAGTGTTCTTCCGTCAGGACGGATACCTTCGTTAAGAATACGAGCACGAACCTTTTCCTTTGTCATTTTGTACAAAATGTCACCAAGGTCATCCAAAACTTCTGGGTTTGTTTGAGAGAAGTGTTCGATGCAAGCAGCTTCTACTGCATCTTGGTTAGCTTGACGTTCGTAACGGTCAAATGTCTTCAAAGCTTCTGTGAGCAATGGATCTGCAAATGGACGAACGATAGCTTCATTTTCACTGCTAGGAAGATGAAGTTGGATATTTTTCTTAGTTTTACCAACGTGTTCTACGATAAATTCAATAAAAGCACATTGTTCTTTGATTGCTTCGTGACCGAAAAGAATAGCATCTAGCATTTCTTTTTCGGAAATTTCGTTAGCACCAGCTTCTACCATCATGATAGCATCTTTTGTACCAGCAAGGTTAAGGTGCAAACGGCTACGTTCTTTTTGTTCTTGTGTTGGGTTGATGATGTATTCGCCATCAACGTATCCTACAACAACGCTACCTGTAGGTCCAGCAAAAGGAATATCACTGATAGAAAGAGCAATTGAGCTACCCATCATTGCATAAACTTCTGGTTGGATATCAGGTTCAACAGACATTGCTGTTGCAACAACGCTTACGTCGTTAAGGAATCCCTTAGGGAACAAAGGTCTAATAGGACGGTCGATCAAGCGAGATGTCAAGATAGCCTTGTCACTTGCTCTGCCTTCACGTCTTTTAAATCCGCCAGGAATTTTACCTACGGAGTACATTTTTTCTTCAAAGTCTACGCCAAGAGGGAAGAAATCGATACCATCTCTTGGTTGAGCAGCGAGTGTAACGTTAGTCATAACAACAGTTTCGCCGCATTGAACCATACAGGAGCCATTAGCTTGTTCAGCAAATTTGCCAACTTCTACACTAACTGTACGGCCGCCAATTTCTGTTTCGAAGATACAAAATGGTCTGTTACCAACTTGTCCTTCAATCATTCTAAATTTTTCCATTTTCTTTTCTCCTTTCCATTAATACCAGAAAAACCACTCATGCGATTTTTCAAAAATTCCAACAATGCTCCTTATAAACATCAAAAAGGAACATTTCTTTGTCAAAAATTGACAAAAATAGAAAAAAGGAGATAGGGCAAAGTAAATCTTAGCCCCTCTCCTACTTTCTCGATTACTTTCTAAGTCCCAAATCAGCAATGATTTGACGGTATTTCTCAATATCTGTTTGTTTGAGATAATCCAACAAGCCCTTTCTGCGACCAACCATTTGTAGCAAACCACGTCTGCTGTGGTGATCCTTTTGGTGGGATCTTAGGTGCTCAGTAAGGTGATTGATGCGTTCTGTAAGCAAAGCAATTTGTACTTCGGATGAACCAGTGTCGCCTTCTTTTCTACCAAACTTAGCGATGATTTCTTGTTTAGTCATGATTTTTTCCTCCTATTATTATTTGCCGTAAACCGCGAAAGAAGTCGGAGTTTTCTAAATTCGAAGTATACGGTATTAAACTAAAATAATTTTCCTACTCTTCGTCTGTTGTTTCTTCTGTTTGAGCAGGTTGTGTTTCAGGTCTTTGAAGAAGAGATTTTCTGGATAGAGTGATGCGTTTGTGTTCGCCGTCAAATTCCAATACTTCAACTTCGATTTCGTCACCAATCTTAAGAGCCTTGTTGATATCATCAAGCCATTCCCAAGATACGTTAGAAACGTGAAGAAGACCATCAATGTGCTTGTCAAGTTCGATAAAAGCACCAAATGGCATAATGCGTGCAACTTTACCAGTTACAACTGCGCCAGCGTGGAACTTTTCTTCAGCAATTTGCCAAGGTTGTGGTTGAAGTTGTTTGTAACCCAAGGACACACGATTCTTTTCTCTGTCAAGAGCAAGAACTACAAATTCGTAAGTTTGGCCAATTTCCAAAACTTCTTGTGGTCCAGCTACTCTGTCCCAAGACAAATCGGATGTATGAGCAAGGCAATCAAATCCGCGAACGTCAATGAACGCACCAAAGGATGCGAAACGAAGAACTTTACCTTCTACGATTTCGTCAACTTCGATATTGTTCCAGAATTCATCTTCTTTAGCCTTCTTTTCAGCAATCAAAATTGCCTTTTGGCTAGCAAAGATAACGCGTTTGTTATCATCAACCTTATCAGCACCGCTAACTACAAGACGAAGTGTCTTGCCAACGTATGCATCAAGATTTTTAACATAGCCAATTTTGATTTGACTAGCGTGTACGATAACTGTGTAGCTACCAAGTTTACCTGTTAGGCATTCTTTACCAACGCGAGTCATTGTGCAAGCAAACTCATTACCTTCTTTGATGCCGGCAACAAGTTCGTCGTCCTTATATCTTTCATCGATAACCTTCTTGGAAAGTGTAATTCCCTTATCAACGGAAATAACTGCGCAATCCAAAATGTCATCTTGTTTAAGAGCCTTTTTAGCTGCTTGATAGTCACCATCCAAGCAAAGTTCTTCGTTAGGAATAAAACCTTCTTTCTTGGAGCTTGGGATGCTTACATATACGCCATCATCGCTGATCAATACAACACGGCATTTAACTTTTTGACCGTTCTTGTAGCGGTGACCTTCTGGCATATTAGCAACTGCTTGTGCCATCAAAGCTTCGTTAGTAGATGTTTGTACAGCTTCAGTTTGTACTTCTGAAGTAATCGCAACTTGTTCGTTGGATGTTACTGTCTCAACAGAAACAGTGTCTTTTGCATTTTCAATCATTCTTTTCAAAACCCCCTTAATCAACTCTTTCGGAGTTGATGCGCCTGAAACGAAACATATGTTTCGGTAATTAGTTAAGTCAAAATCTTGCTCAACATCATCTACAAAAACAGCTTTGCAGTTTTCGCTGGCTATTTCAAACAATCGTTTTGTGTTAGAACTGTTTTTATCACCAACAATTACTGCCAAATCACTTTGTTTAGACAATATTTGGGCATAATTTTGCCTTACCAAAGTAGTATAACAAATTGTGTTAAATATTTCAAGCGTTTTAACGCACTCTAAACAAATATTTTGTAAACTTTTTTTATAGAATCTTGCATCAAATGTTGTTTGAAACATTATCAACACTTTTTCTGCGGATACAATTATTGGAGATTTACCATCAGTTACAATCGCACTATTGTTAGCCCATCCATTTATACCAATAATTTCGGGATGGTTTTTGTCGCCAACAAGTATAACTTGATAGCCCATTTCGCTGTATTTTTTTGCTTTTTTTTGTATTGCTTTTACCGAAGGGCAAGTAGCATCAACAATGGTAATTTCGCGTTGTTTAGCAGCATCAAATATCTCTGGCGAAGCACCGTGAGCACGCACAATCAAGGTGGCACCATCGGGCACTTGAGAAATATCTTCAACGACAACAAGCCCATTGTTTTTCAGCTGTTTTATAACGTGTAAATTATGTACAATATGTCCTAGACAATAAGCCTTTTCTTTTATAGACAAAGCCTTGTCAACGGCACTTTGTACGCCCTTGCAAAAACCTATTTCCTTGGGAAGTAAAACCTTAATCATTATCCCTCTAAACTGGTAGTTTCCGTAGCACAAACAGCCTCTGACTGTTGATTATCAACCAGATTTTCACTAAGCACTTGAGCTTCTTGTTCGTGGCAAATTGCTACGCCACCTTGTCTACGAAGTTGTTTAGCGTTATAAGCTTCAATCTTTTGAATTTCTTTTCTTGTACGCTTACGACGCTTAACACCTTTTTGCGCCAAAATCTCATTTAGTTGAATTCTCAGCTCGTCAACCTTATTTTTGATTTTCTCGGTAGCTTCCAAAAGAAGTTCTTTGGTAATAGGCTTGTCGTAAAACTCTTCCAATGTGTACTCTTCGCCTATTATCATATAGTTTTTGCTAAACACTTTGGCTTTGTCCCAAATATAAAATGGCAAAATTGGAGCATGTGTTTTTAGTGCATAAAGTGCTGCACCTGTGCGGAACTTTTGCAAACAATCTACGTTAGGGTTTCTAGTCCCTTCTGGGAAAAGACAAACCGTCTTGTCCTTTTCAAGCAAGGAAATAATCATTTTGGAAGAATTCATATCTACAGTTCCACGACGAACGGGGATACATTCCAAAATCCTAAAAATATTACGCAAAAACCAACTTTTTTTAAATTCTGCCTTGAAAACAAACGAACGAACACTATTTGTGTACATGGTAAACAAAATTGGATCCCAACCAGAAATATGGTTACCGGTTACCAAACGCTTTTTTTGTTCATACTTCCTTTTTCCATACACCTTTACAGGGAAAAATGGTCTAAACAAAATCTTACCTATTGAAATTATAAATAAAATAATACTTTTCATTTCTCCTCCAAAGTTATACCTAATTTTAGCAACAATATCTATTTATGTCAAACAATTAACTGTCTTTTGGCGTTTTGAAGGCCTTCGTTCACTTATTGTGTAATATTAAAATAACAAATAGTTGACAAAAGAGCATAAAAATGGCGACAACTGACTAATACAAACTAACAGGGGGATTGCAGAAAATACATCAGTTGTCGCCTACAGACATTTTTCACACACACGAGTCTGTATGCATACACAATAATACACAAAACTGAAAATAACGTAAAAAAAAGAAGTAACTTGCAAAAAGTTACTTCAAATCTTTTCTAAGGTCTTGCGCTCTACCTATATATACGTGTTTTACATTAGATTGAGAAAAATCGTCTACAAAAATTCCTACTCTAATGCAGTGATCCAAAGATCCAACAACGCCCATTTCCTGAAAACACATAAACGCAACATTGGATAAGCACAGTTGCTCTCTAACCGCTTTTGCGGGGTAACAAGCATCCAAGTCCTTGGTTGCAGAAAAAATAATTGCAGAAATATGTTGCAAGTCCACGTTGTTCTCTTGGATAATTGAATTTACCAACTCAACAGACTTGGAAGAAATATCTTCAATTGTATTATTTGCGCAAATTGCGCCTCTAATTACAGCCATAATTTACTCCTTACTTGCTGACGTTCCAGCCGCATAACCTGTAGACAAAGCAATTTGAATATTAAATCCACCCGTATAGGCGTCAACGTCAATAACTTCTCCAGCAAAGAACATCCCTTTTTGCAACTTACTTTCCATAGTGGAAGGATTAATTGCTTTTACATCCACTCCGCCACTTGTGACAATTGCAAAATTGATGTCATCTAATCCTACGTAGAGAAATTGTAAATTTTTGATTGAGTTAACCAATCTTGCTCTTTGTTCAGCAGTAATCTTATTAACCTTTTGATTAAATGGAATACCACTTTGTTTTGCTACTGCTTCAATTAGTCTTTCGGGCAACAAAGCGTCAAGAGAGTTAATAAAGTCTTTGTTCATCCTTGTGGAAAAATCTCTAAGGATTCTTGCGTCAAGTGTTTCTTCGTTCAATGCAGGTTTAAGATCAATTGATAAAATTGCCCCCTGCATATTTAGTTTGTTAACTCTACTGCTAAGTGTCAAAACAAGTGGACCAGTAATACCGTCAGCAGCAAATAGCATTTCGCCAAATTCGCTGTCAATCACTTTCCCATTTTTTACTACGTTTACTTCAACATTTTTAAGGGATAATCCTTCCAAAGGCTTAGCACCCTTACAAAGCAATTTGCACAAAGCAGGTTTTGTATCTATAACTTTGTGAGAGAAGGATTTTGCAAATTTATACCCATCTCCAGTACATCCGGTTGCTCTGTAACTGATGCCACCTGTGGCAATAATTACCCTATCAAAGCGTTCTATGCCTGTAATAGTAGTTAACAAAAAGCCTTCATTTTGGTATTCAACACTCAAAATCTCGCTATTTAGCCTAATTGCTACGCCATAATCGCGCAAAGTTCGTTCAAAACATTTGATAACATCACTGCTTTTATCCGATAGCGGAAATACTCTATTTCCTCTTTCTGTTTTCAACTTCAATCCTCTACTTTGACAGAAATCCATAACGTTTTCTGGCGAGAACTTGTTGATACAACTCATCAAAAACTTTGGGTTGGTTGGCACGTTTTGAAAGAACTCTTTCACTTCGCAATTATTGGTAAGGTTACACCTACCTTTGCCACTTATATACATTTTTTTGCCAAGTTTTTCATTCTTTTCAAACAAGGTGACGTTTGCACCATTTTGAGCGGCAACAATTGCTGCCATCATTCCAGCAGGGCCACCACCAATAACTGCTACGTTCATCTTTCCAATCCTTTGAGCAACTGCATACTCTTCCAATCGGTACGGTCTAGCGTAACTGGTGTAATTGTTATGTATCCCTTCTTCAAGCAATCAATATCGCTACCGGGATCATCTATTGGCAATTGATCGCCAACTGCCATCCACTGATTTTCTCCTGGTTGTTTTTCCATATAGTCGTGGAAAAGTTGACACATACATTGCTTGCATATTTTAACCCCTTTGATTTGAGCCATAGGGATATCTGGAACGTTAATATTGATTAGGGCATTATCTAGGTCAATTGCTACTAGACTTTCCAAGTTGTCAACTACATACTCCACTGCAGAAGAAAAGGAACCGCCGTAAGGCGAACTAGACAAAGCAATAGATTTTATACCGCACAAAGCCGCTTCTTCCGCTGCTGCAACTGTACCCGAGTAAATAATTGCTGTTCCGTAGTTTTCGCCGTTATTTGGGCCACTAATTACAACGTCGTATTTATGGTTTAGACTTTCGCCAAACTTAACACAGTCCGCTGGAGTTCCAGAGCAAGTGTATGCTTCAATTGCACCGCAGTATTCTTCAAGCTTATTTACTGTAATCACCTTGAAAAAGTTTACAGCGTGAGAAAAAGCCGAGCGTTGACTATCTGGGGCAACCACAACAACCTCGTGTCCAGCTTCAGTCAATTTTTTACAAAGCAACATCAAACCCGTGCTTTGGTATCCATCATCATTTGTAATAAGTACTTTCATTACTACACCCTTATTATAAGTTTTTGAGATAGTCAATTTCCA
>JAFTHP010000042.1 GCA_017457305.1 Clostridia bacterium
AAATCCGTTCCAAGTAACCGATGAAACAAAAGCAATGGTGATAAATAATATTTGCTACTTACTCAATAATTTTCTGAAATGTTCTGCATACGAGAATATCATTTTTTGTTGGGTGATGCACGAGCAGAGTATTATCAATTCCATACTTGAGAAACTGGATACACAGAACTGTAAGGTGAAATGCGTCTCGCTTGTAGCGGATGAAAAGACTCTGTGTGAAAGATTGGCAATGGATGTAGAAAGAGGTATCCGTTCTGAAGATATAATTGAGAGAAGCATAGCAAGAATACCGATGTATCAAGCGCTCAATACCATTAAAATTGATACCAACGCCAAAACCGTGGCTATGATTGTCAATGAGATAAAGCTGTTGTAATACCGTCAAATTCCAATTTATTGAACTAAAATAGGTGCTATCCGTTACAAGAAAATGCACCCATAACGATAAATTTTGCACCCATTGTAAAACGGTATCAAAATTCTGGATTACTCACATACAAAAACCCCATCCGATTTGGATGAGATTTTTTTATCTACTGCGTAAGCAATGAGATTTCACAACAAAAATACTGCCACCAAATGGATTGATGACAGTATCTTAATGTAAAATCTTCCAAATACTGCACCACTTTGCTTGCATTTACACAATGTTTATTATGAACAAAACAAGGGACAAAACGGCAAAAATGGTATAAATTGCAATGAAAATTACAGGTATGGTCGTTTCCCTGTTGGTAAAAGACTTGTATCTGGTGGTTATGCGGTTTAGCACAAGCCACTCCGACGCGAACATTGCAACGGGAAGCTGTTTTTCCATTTCTTCCAGTATTGCAAACTTGGCAAGGTTGGATTTTCCGTAGGATATTATCGTGCCACGCCAAGACAAACACAGTATTATACAAATGGCTGAAACAAAAAACGCCCCTAGCTGCAAAAATGCTTGCTCAAAGGTGAGCATTGCGCTCAAAACGGGCAACATTACACTAAAGATTGACAGGTAGGTTGTGGTCAATTTTTGGCGGCGCTCAATTAGCGATTCAGAAGTGGACAGCAAAACCTTGTACTGCTCTACCAACAGATTGTTATCTTCAACTCCCGATTCGAATAGCTTTTTTGTAAGATAAGCGCTATCACCCTTTATTAGATTTACCAATTGATCCATTGTGATAGGCTCTTCGATTTTGAGCGTTTGTTTGGATTTATCAAAGGTGTCCTGCTTGAACAGCCTACTGTCCGTCAACTGCACGTCGTCGTACAGCTTTACGCATCTAACCTTGTGACCATACTTGATTGCGGTGTCAATTTCCCAATCGATATTGTCGCTATATACGTGTCCTGCCAAATAGATAACGTAATCAGCCTTGGTTATATGGCTCTTGGAAAGACTTTTCCAATTTTTTGCGTTTCTAATAATGGAAATTTGTATGTCTGGAGAAATATCACGCAGAGTATTCATTGTTTGCACAACTCTGTCGTAATCTTCCCCTTTGTAACAAATAAATAGTTTCATTACAAAAACTCTCCGTTTATAATATCGTTTTGTCTTGGTGTAAATGGACGTGTGCAAAAGATAATCTAATGCCACCGCTAATCAGGCTGTGCCGAAAAAGCTGTATACTGCCACCTAATATAGATGCAACAATAAATTAAATACAACAACCATGTACTAATGCCACTACTAATCAGGTTGCACCTGGGACATTGATTTGTATAGCTTTTTGAGCTTTTTGTACATCTTGAGATACACCTTTTTGTAGATGCGATCGTACACCTTGACGTTATCTGGATTGGGTGTAAACTCATCGGTATATCTTACCATTTGCTCGGCAGCTGTGGGGATATCTGCATACACACCACAAGCGGCAAACGTTACAATAGCCGCCCCTAAAGCGCTTGTCTCGTACGTTTGAACACGCTTAACTGGCAAATTGAACACATCGGCTGCTATTTGACAGATGGTGTCGCTTTGAGAACCACCACCAGCTACAGCAATGTACTCAATCTTTTTGTGACCGCGTCTTGCTAGGCGCTCTAGACCTTCTCTAAGGGCAAAGTCGATACCTTCGATAATTGCACGATACACGTGTGCGCGTGTGTGAAAATCGGAAAAACCAATTATGGATCCGCGTGCTTCGGGAGTGGTTAGCCCACCCTGCCAAAATGGTTGCAATACAAGACCTTCACAACCGGCAGGTATCGATTCTATTTCGTCATTCATCACTTCTTCCACACTCTTGCCTTGTTCCAAGGCCTTACCTTCTAGATGCTTGGCAAAGTTTTGCTTAAACCAGCTAATCATCCAATATCCACGGAAAATTTGCACTTCCGGATTGTACCAGCCCTTGATTACTGAAGGATAGGATGGCAAAAATGGCTCTGGCTCGAAGAACTTTTTGCTACAAAGCTGCACACTACTTGCTGTGCCAAAGGAGACGCTTGCCATGTTTTCGTGGTAGCCGCCAACGCCCAATGTTTCGCAGTTGGTATCAGAACCGCTAGCGTACACCTTTAGCCCAACAGGCAACCCTGTTTGTTCGGCTACTTCTTGGCTGATTTGCCCCATTACGTCCCCTGGGGAACAAAGGGGTATCAACTTTGACAGCGGAACGTTGAATATTGGGTACAGCAAATTGGATTTGCTAAACCAACGTTTTCGTTTGTTATCAAAGGGCAGGTGGCCCGATTGCGATGCGTAGCAATCCACCATGTTGCCCGTAAGCTTGTAATTGATGTAGGCGGAAAAGTGCGTTACCTTGTCCACCTTGGCCCAGATGTGTGGTTCGTGCTCCATTACCCATCTCACCTTGGTCTTTTTGCGGATGCTGTTTACCGTGTTGTACATACCAACTAGCCTAAAAATGGCGCCATTGGGTAGCCTACTTGCCGTTTCGGCACTGCGTTGGTCACTCCACAGGATGCAATCACGTAGCACGTTGTTGTCCTTATCCCACAGCACAGCGGTGTCGCGGAAGGTATCAACCGACATTGCCAGCACGCTATCCAACAGCTCGGGGTGTTTTTCCCTGAGAGCCTTGGTGATTTGGCACAAATAGCTCCAGTACATATCTGCAGATTGCTCTACGTATCCGTGTTTTTTGGACATGTAGGGCATATATTTTAGTTGTTCCTTTACAAGCAAATTGCCCTTGTCATCAAATATGATGCCACGCATGCTTTGCGTGCCAATATCAATTACAAGTACATTACTCATATTTTGCCTCCGTTTTTTGTGAGTTGTAAACTGTATTTATTGTGGGAAAAGTTGGTTGTAAACTTGTAGCAAGGTGTGGGGAAGGTTTGTCATTATGCCGTCAGCGCCCAGTTCAATCAGGTGCTTCATATCTTCCACGTCGTCAATGGTCCAAAAATGCACCGCTATGTTGTGGTCGTGTGCTGCATCGATAAACCACTTTTTGTCAAGATGAAGTTCTATTCCGCCAAGTGTTTCCGCCATTGGTACTTGCAACACCGATACTGGTTCGTTGTACAATGCGTCTAGGCGAATTGCCGAAGAAATGAGTATACCGCCTACGCCAACGTACTCGGGCGAGCACATTATTTGTGGGTAAATCTTTTGCATTTCCTTTATGCCCTTGTAAATTTTGGTGTGGAAGGACGCCAATACTACGCGGTAGAAAGCGTTGTGCTTTTTGAGCAGGTTGATAACTTCGCTAAGCGCTTTTAGGCCAAGGTCCCCCTCCTGTTTGATTTCTACGTTGACGTAGTTGTTGGGGAAGGTGGTAAGCACTTCTTCTAGGGTGGTTACAAGAAAAACCTTTTCGTCGCGCGCCGACACACCATCTGGGTAGGGAACATCCAATGGGGTTACCTGCTTGCCTTGGTAGTCGGTATATTTGATCATTTCGCGCTGGTCGCCCGTGCCCCTGTTAAGGTAGGAAAAATCCACCTTTTGGGCAAGAAGATCGGTGTAGTTCCAGTCGGCTATGGCACCGCTTGCGCTTGTGCGGTAATCAAGGGTTGTGTCGTGCGACATGATTACCACGTTGTCCTTTGTGATGGAAACGTCCATCTCCAGCATAACGTTGGGGTCAGCGTGGTAGGCGTTGTAACACGCCTCTAGGGTGTTATCAGGGAACTCTCTGTTGCCTCCGCCGTGCGCTATCAAAAGTGGGCGCGAGCCTTCCTCAATAACAAAGGGGTTTTCCTTTACGCTTTGGGGGCGGGGCATAACCGCCAGCAAACAGTACACCGCTAGGATGACGAGCAGTATCGTGGCAAATTTTTTCCAGTTGATTGACCTTTTTGCTTTCACGTTGCACCTCTTTGATGCGTGAACACGCACCTGTGATTATTACATTTTACCACATTTTGCGCCACCACGCAATACCCAAACAAGATTTTGCTTTGGATAACCTTTTCGTTGACATTTTGCCCACGTTGTTGTAAGATAAAGGGGCAATTAGCGTATCTTTTTGCGGAGAATATCCCGTGCCTATTGGCAAAACGCAAACACAAGGGGTAAAATGACGGGGCGAGGGTTGCCACATAACGCAGCCACACGCCACACTCGCTAGGCAACGATGCTATCCCGCAAAAAAGCTAAACAAAATATGGAAGCGTATCGAAGTGGTTATAACGGCCCGCACTCGAAATGCGGTTACCGAGCAATCGGTACAAGGGTTCGAATCCCTTCGCTTCCGCCAAAAAAGTCGTATCAATAGGATACGACTTTTTTTATCCAAGTCGCAGACTTGGCATATCATCGCCGCAGGCGTATATCATCACGCTTTAGCGTGTATATCATCACCGAAGGTGTATTCTCTGCGACTTGATGATATACAACACCCCGTGTTGATGATATACAATTCCCAAGGAATTGATGATATACAACAGCAAGCCGTTGATTTTGAAGTTACAGTATGGTATAATATATAAAAGAGGTAATATTATGTCGAAAAACTATTTGTTGATATATTCCGAACAGCTTGCGACCGATATTGAATTGATGTGTCAAAGTATTAAGGCACCGTCAAACACACTTTTTCAAATTCGAAAAAGTTCAAGTAGTATTTATGCCAATATCCGTGAGGCGAATTATGGTCAAAGCAAAGCAGATATGCTTTCAAAATTTGAAATTGCGCTCAAAGAATGTAGTGAGACAGAAGGTTGGTTACAGCTATTAATTAACACAAACGGTATTGACAAAGAAATATATAAAAAATATCGCAATCTTTGCGGTAGAATTAGACGCATGCTGATCTCAAGTTGTAAAACTCTGAAGGAGAGTTTGAAATGAAACCTTTATGTAAAAAAATATATCGATAAAATAGCTGAAGTTGTTGTATTGATTATGGGAAGCGTGTTAGACGTTATTTCGGCCATTCGCAATGAGCCTTCCTACGAGAAAGCAAGAAACTACTGGAAATATCTTAAGGCAAAACTCAAAAAATAAAGCAGTTCACACAAGGTGAGCTGCTTTAATTTTTTTTCTGAGCGATTCTTTCTATTAACAAAATTCCTTTGACCAAAAACATCAAGGAAATAACTATTGAAAAATTGTGTGCATTGTACAAACTAAATTAGATGGCGTAGAGGATGGCGATGAGGGCGAGAAGTTCGGAGCGACAAAGGAAGCCGTCGATGCGGTACTGCAATTGGCCGTAGAAATTTTTGATACTGTTGGTATCGAATTTTGCTATAGTTTGACCGCTAAAGGTGCGTACTGTGTCGGTTGAAACGGTCAAAAGTGTACGTCCGCTAAAATCCTTGATGCGGTCGCCATCAAACGTGCACAGTATTCTGCCATAGAAATCCGTTAGGCGATTGGTGTACACAATGTACTTTGTTTGCCCAGAACTATAGTCCTTTATTTTGCCGTCTTCAATCTTCAACAAGTTTTGATAGGAAGAATTTTTTATATACGCCATATTCTACCTCTTTATCTTTCTCCACTGCCACTGCCCCAACTAATTGGGCTTGACGGCAAGTGAGATTTGAACCCTTTTTTTATGCTTTATTGTGTTGAAAAATAACTGCTATTGTTTTTTTATGTCATTAATTGACGTCATCAAATTTTTTATTTGTTATTTTTCCATACCGCAGGAGTAGCATTGATTAGATAACAATTTTTCATTTTTAATACTGCTATATAACCTAAATCCACCTGCGAAATTGTAAGCATCAAAGCCGTGTTGCATCAAGATGCGTGTTGCCAAATAGCTGCGCAGACCGCTTTGACACATCACGTATATTTTTTTAGCTTTATCCAGTTCGTTTATTCGCATCCTTAAATCGTCAAGCGGAATATTGATAAAACCGTCAGCGTGACCGTACATATATTCCAACGGAGTTCGAGTATCCAGTAAAACTACGTCCTTCCTTTCACACAAAGAGAGAATATCTTCATAATAAAACTGCTTTACTACTCCGTTTTTGATGTTTTCGGCAACAAAGCCAACCATATTAACAGGGTCTTTCGCAGAAGAATACGGTGGGGCATACGCCAAGTCTAAATCCTTTAACTGGTCAGCTTTTAAACCAGCGCGGATTGCCGTGGCAATAACGTCTATGCGTTTGTCCACACCATCGTAGCCGACGATTTGAGCCCCCAAAATACTGAGAGTTTTCCTTTCAAAAATAAGCTTTACGGTCATTGCCGTTGCATGCGGATAATACCCTGCGTGGGAATTTTGTGTTAAAATCACCTTTTCGTATTCGTAGCCGCTTGCCTTGGCTTGTTGTTCGTTGATACCCGTCGTTGCAACCGTCATATCAAAGATCTTTATCACAGATGATCCTTGTGAACCCGTATATTCACTGTTAATTCCGCAAATATTATCTGCTACAATACGCCCCTGCTTGTTTGCAGGCCCTGCCAAAGAAATTACTGCGCTCTGCTCGGTGATAAAATGCTTCACTTGCACAGCATCCCCAACGGCGTAAATATCTGCAACGGAGGTTTCCATTTTTTCATTTACCTTGATTGCGCCTTTTATGCCAAGCTCCAAGCCAACCTTTTTGGCAAGATTGTTTTCGGGAATAACGCCAACCGCAAGCACCACCATATCGGTGCTGATTTGCTGTCCGTCAGCAAGCCCAATCAAAACCTTGTTGCCTTTTGCGCTCATTTTTTCAGTACTGCTATTAAGTAACAACTGAACTCCGTGGTAACGGAAGCTTGCCTGAACAAACGAAGCCATGTCGATATCAACAGTTGGCAGTAGATGATCGTCACGTTGAACGATAGTCGTCTTGATGCCAAGTTCGGCAAGATTTTCTGCCATTTCTAGACCGATAAATCCGCCACCAATAACAACCGCTGTTTTGGGCTGTTTTTGCTCTATAAAAGCACGAATTTTTAGCGTATCTTCTACCGTTCTAAGCGTAAACGTTCTTTCATTTTCAATATAGAAATCGGGCAAGATAGGCTTTGCTCCAGGGGATAAAATAAGCTTATCATAGCTTTCTGTATAGCGCTTGCCAGTTTTCAAATCAGTTACGTAAACCCGTTTGTTTTTGGCGTCGATATCCGTTACTTCGTGGTACACCTTGGCTTTAATTGCAAAACGCTGAAAAAAGCCTTCGGGTGTTTGCAGGGTTAAAGCTTGCTCGTCTTCAATAACGCCGCCGATGTAATAGGGCAAACCGCAGTTTGCATATGAAATATAGCCCGAACGCTCAAAGATGATAATTTCTGCATTTTCGTTTAATCTTCTTATTCTTGCCGCAGCAGTTGCCCCACCGGCAACCCCGCCTACGATTACGACTTTCATATACTCTCCTTATATAATTTTATGTAAACAGTCCTTACCAAAAATTGCTCTTTTCTCAATTTATATATCAACGTGGCCAACACTACACCAAAGGTAGCAAAGCAGACCTTTTTCTCATCTCTTTTCTCCTTTTTGGATACGAGTAACTTTTTTGATACAACAACTATACCACACTTTGGTATATTTTTCAATAATATATTAAAAAGCAATAATATCTTTAAAGTCCAAGCAAGCGTATTAGCACACGCAACTTCAAGATGAAAAAACAAAACCAGCAAACACCACACACTATCACTTTGCACAACCAACGCAACTAAACAGCCCTACTTTTACCATATTACCACGCCAACTAGTACAAAAGGCACAAAAAAAAGACCGCCAAGTAGTTGGTGGTCTTTTTGCAATTTGTTGTAGAAATTAGTCTGCTACGTAAGGGATCAATGCCATTTGACGAGCACGCTTGATTGCTACAGCAAGTTCTCTTTGGTGACGAGCGCAAACGCCTGTCATACGGCGAGGAAGGATTTTTCCGCTTTCTGCCATGTACTTGCGAAGCTTAGCGATATCTTTGTAGTCAATGGATTCTGCCTTGTCAACACAGAAATTGCAAACCTTGCGACGAGCAGGTTTTCTCATTGGTCTTTTAAATTCTTTGTTTTCCATTATCTTTACTCCTTAAAAATTAGAAAGGCATATCGTCATCTTCAACTTCTCTAAGGCTATCAATTGCTTGATCGCGAGAAGGACGAACGCCAGGTTGTGGTTGTCCGTTAGCGCCTGTAGCGTTTGCACGGGACAAAAATTCCACTTGGTCTGCACGAACATCAAATGTTTGACGTTTTACGCCATCACGTTCGTAGCTACCTGTTTGGATGCTACCAACAACAGCAACTTGACTTCCCTTTACAAGATACTTAACGCAATTTTGTGCAAGAGTATCCCATGTGATGATGTTGATGAAGTCTGCTCTGTTTTCGCCATCGCGAGAAGAATACGCGCGGTTAACTGCAATAGAAAAACGGCAGTAGCTGTGGCCACTATCCAATGTGGAAACTTGTGGGTCTTGTGTTAGTCTACCAATCAAAAATACTTTGTTCATAAATACTCTCCTTTGTTAACTACTTCGCAATGTTCATAAAACGGATAACGCCATCGGTGATGCGCATAACGCGTTCCAATTCTACAGGAAGTGTTGCTGGTGCGGTGTAGTTTACAAGAACATAGTAACCTTCTGTCTTGTAGTTGATGGCATAAGCAAGTTTGCGTGTACCCCACTTGTCAAGACCGTCGATTGTTCCGCCGTTATCTGTTACAACTGCAGAAATTTTAGCAATAACTGCTTCCTTTGCTTCTTCAGAAAGGTCGTTGTCGATAATGTACAACAATTCATAACTGTTCATAATTTATTTACCTCCTTGTGGTCTAGTTGGCCGTAGCGGGTAGCTACAGCAAGGTTGCCCATATTACGAGCAATAACATTATATACCAATAGCACAAATAAAGCAAGCGTTTTGACCATTTTGTTTTTCCGCCACCACATCCCCAAAAAAAACAGCGAAAGAAAAACTCTTCCGCTGTTAAAGACGCATTGAATATTTGTGTGTTTGGGTTGACGTTAGGGTGCCTTATTGGCAAAAATATACACCTTGCTGCTTACCTTGTCGCTTCGCCCAGCAAATTCAATCCAAAGCCACTCGTATTGCTCAAAGTTCTTTACGTCAATAAACACATAGCCTATCCATTGGTTGCCCTTGTGTTCGTGGGTTACTTGCATTTTTTCGTAGCCATTTACAATGTCCACAAGACTGGCTTCTTTTAGGCTGGGATGGGTGGTAGCATCCATGTAGCCAAGCTCAAATATTTTTTGACGGATGGTGTATGCTTTGTTTGTTTCTAAAATAGTTTTTAGTTGTTCAAATGTCAATGACCTTTCCCCTTTTTGACTAGATTGTTGCTTGGTGTGCCTCAAATGTATCTTCCAAACTCTTTGGCATCAGCACCCTGCCGACTCTCCAACAAACACCGCAAACCCACCACCTACATCATAACTCCAAACAATGGTTTTGTCAATAGCGGATAGAAAAGGGGCAAGTCGTTTGACTTGCCCCTTAATTTATTCTCTAACCATTATTTGTTTTTCAACACCTTCAATACTCATAAATCTTTCTATTATCTTTTTGTTGGGAAAAAAGTATGCAAGACAATATTTAACATTCTCTCCATCATTTTGTAAAATGTATATTTCTTTTTTATCAATATTGATATAGAGTTGAGTGATATTTTTATATAAGATAACCCTTGATTTAAAGGCAAAGGTGATCCCAAGCTTAATATTGGAGTCGTGTGAATATTTGATAATAACTCTATCTTTTTGGAACTGAATAAAGAATGTAGTTGAGTGGATAAGAATTAATGAAAGCAATATCACACAAATTATCCCAAAAGTGAGATTGTGTCCACGCTCCCCAAGAAAAATCATACAAGCTCCCCCTGCCAAAATTATTGTCAACAAAACAATCCATAATTTAACTGGGCGATACTTTTTCATTTAAAAAATCTCCTCTTTTATTATTTCTGCTATCCAAGATAGAGAAAAATTAGTAGTTTATTTCAGCAAAAATGATTTTCCTTAGGTGTTAATAGTTTGATAATTTTCTTGATTTGAGAATTAGAGTAGTGGGAAACATATATGTACTTACTGTGTCCAAATTTGAGATTAACTTTCAAATATTTGCTAAATAAGAATTTAGCAGAAGTGTATTTTCTTTTTTCTTCTTTCGATAATTTAACAACTTCAATGTTCTCAATCTCAGATGGATAAATAATCCAATTGCTATTTATATCTAGCTTATTTTTTTTAAAATTTACCAAATAAAACAAACGGACCTTATCGCAGGACAAATCTATTGTTATTTTTTGTAAAGACAACAAAAGGGTTACTGGCACAGCAACGCAGATTGCAAAAGCCACAACTAACGGCCAATTCTGCACACACGAACTGAAATTGTTAATCTGGCCGCTAGATATAATGATAATGGCAATGGTCCACATAATGCTAGCCATAATTGAAAATAATAAAGCATCATAGAACGCGATAAATGTTTTTTTCACAGGAGAGTCCCCTTCTATTTAATGTTGTTGTCAATCTGCCCTGAGGCCCAAAATCCCAAGAAAATATCTGCCAAGATGGATCCAACAAACACCGCAAACCCACCACTTACATCATAACTCCAAACAGTGGTTTTGTCAATATGCAAAACAGCGGAAGAAAACTCTTCCGCTGTTATTGTTTGTTGTAAAATTATTCGGTGCGAAGGGCAACAACAGGGTCCTTCTTGGCGGCGCTGCGGCTGGGGATGATGCCTGCAACAAGTGTTAGCAACATACTTATTGCCACAAGCACTACCGCTATTGGTGCTGGCAAGTATGCGCTCAAGTTGGATATTCCTGTAAGTGCGTGTAGTATCAAGTTGAGTGGGATGCACAACAAATAGGTTACGCCGACACCTAGCAATCCGCTAAGTGCGCCGATGATAACCGTTTCGGCATTAAACATACCCGATACGTTGCGTTTGGATGCGCCTACTGCACGCAAAATACCAATTTCCTTGGTGCGTTCCTGAACGGAAATTAGTGTGATTACGCCAATCATAATGGATGAAACAATGAGCGAAATGGATACAAAGCCCACCAAAACGTAGGTGATTGCATCGATGATGGTTGTTACACCACTCATAATGATGCCAACGTAGTCCACGTACTGCAACTTGTTTTCGTCCGTTTGTTGCGCGTTGTAGTTGGAGATGTCTTCCTTGATGACGTCCTTATCTGCAAAGGATACTGCATACAAGTTTACCGCCGATGGACTGCCAATATCCAAGCAACCAAAGTGAATTAGGTTATCTTCGTAGGTGGTATCGGAAAAGTCGATAACAAGCTGGAAGATGCCATCCACAACTTGGTCGGTGGGGTTGGCGAGCATTCCTTGCAACATCGCCACACATTGCTCGGTGGTGTACTTCATCATGTTTTGTTGCAAGTTTTGCATTTGTGCGTAAACTGGTGCAAGGGTGGGGATCATCTTTTGCAATGCTTCTAGCTCCAAGCCGTTTACGTACTCGGTTGTCATTTGGTTAGCGGCACCGCTGGCTGTTAGAATTTGCAACACGATTCCGCGAAGGGTGTTGACGTCCTCTATTGCTTGCAACTGTTGTGTTGTTGTGGCAATTTGTTCGGCTGTTGGTGTGCTGATAAGTTGCAAGCAAAGCATCTTTTGTTGGTTGGGAGTCATTGCGGCAACTTCGTCCTTGACCATTTGAAGCTTTTGCTCACTTTCCATGTTGTTGTTTTGGAAATATTTGCCAGACAAAACGTCCTTGTTTGGATTGTTCTTTTGCGCTACAACAATGGGCGCTTGTTGTGCTTGCTCTATTACGTACTTGGTCAATGCTGTTGTGTAGCAAATGGAACCAGATAGCATATTGGAAGAAGCATTGGGGTTGGGGCGAATAATACCCACAACCTTCAAGTTTAGTCCAACTTTGTCATCGTGATACAAGTTTTCTAGGCCGTGTTCTTCAGTGCGAACGTCGTACCACACGTCGCCAAATTGCTTGTAGAATTCAAAATTGAAGATTGTTTTGTAGCTGAGTTCCGTTATTTGTTGATAGGTCCAGCTTTTACCTTCCATTTCGGGTGGCTCTTGACCTTTGTTTACAGCATCAACGATGGCGTCCATTTCCGCCTTGGATTTGAGGCCAAGTGCGTACAAGGTCATATCGTCAATTTCGTTGTTTTTGTCCACAACTAGCACCACTTCGTTAGCTTGTGTGGGCCAATTGCCGTAGATTACGTCGTACTGTTGCTTGATGACGTCATTTACCAAACCGCCATCCTTGTTGGGCAGTAGCTCTTGCCACATAGACATACTGCCACTGCTTTGTGATAGCAAGCTCATCATGCCACCACCAGTTGCAGCCATGCCAGACATATCCACGCCGTACAAGCTACTTAAAACGTCCATCATTATTTCGCCCGTATCGGAAGCCATAATGCGGTCGTCTTCGGTATTTTGCGTGTAAATTTGAAGATCAAGGTTGTAGGAGTAGTGAACACCGTTGAGAGCTTCGTACAACTCCCCTTTGCCACTGGCAAGGACGCTATCCAAGTGTTGCTTGTACTTGGAAAGGTTGTTTTGTGTAGTTTCAATCTTGGATACTGCCTTGGTTAGGTTGTACAAAGCAAGTTTTTCGTACACTTTGTCCTTTTCGTGTTGCTCTACCGATGATCCAGCTGAACCTGCAAAGTTAGAGAACATTGCTCCCATATCGGTGTGCGATTGTTGGATGGTCAACGGATAGGATGCAAGGGTATCTTCCTGCACGGCATCAATGTAGTTGGTCATACCTTGTGACACTGCAAAAACAAGTGCAATACCCATGATACCAATGCTACCAGCAAAGCTTGTTAGTATTGTTCTGCCACCCTTGGAAAGAAGGTTTTTCAGCGACAAAACAAATGAAGTCCAAAAAGACAACGATGGTTTTTTGCTAGCCTTGTTGCGTGCTTTTTGTCTTGCTTTTTCCACAGCTAGACTTGCACTACGTCCATGCTTAAACTTTTTAGTGCTGTTAGTTGTACTGTTTAGCTGTCTTTCCTTGGCAAGTTCCGCTTGAACTTCACTTTCCGTTAGTGGATTGCTGTCGCTCATTACAACGCCATCCAACATGCGGATTGTGCGTGTTGCGTACTGCTCGGCAAGTTCGGGGTTGTGTGTTACCATAACAACCAAGCGGTCGCGAGAAATTTCCTTGAGTATCTCCATAACTTGCAAGCTTGTTTCCGAATCCAACGCACCAGTAGGTTCGTCAGCCAACACGATATCGGGGTTGTTGACGATGGCTCTAGCAATGGCTACACGTTGCATTTGTCCGCCACTTAGTTGGTTGGGGCGCTTGCGAGCTTGGTCGGCAAGACCTACCTTTTTGAGAGCTTCCTTGGCGCGGTTGCGACGTTCCCTTTTGCCTACACCAGATAACGCCAACGCAAGTTCTACGTTTTGCAAAACAGTTTGGTGGGGGATTAGGTTGTAGCTTTGAAATACAAAACCAATGGAGTGGTTGCGATAGCTATCCCAATCACGATCGTTGTAGTCCTTGGTGCTTGTTCCGTTGATTACCAAGTCACCCTTAGTGTACTTATCTAGTCCACCCAAGATGTTGAGCATGGTAGTTTTACCACAACCAGATGGCCCCAAAATGGCAACGAAGTCGGTTGTACGGAAGTTGATGGAAACGTCCCTTAGTGCGTGGACGGTAACGTCCCTTCCCATCTTGTAATCTTTGTATATGTTTTTGATTTGTAGCATAAAGCTCCACTCCTTTATTACAAAAACAACGTGTTTTTTGCAAAAAATATCAAACCTTATTGGATGTTTTGCACCAAAAAGATTTGATGTTATCTATATGATGACATTTTACAAGATAATTGTAAACAATTTTGCTTAAAATATCATTAAATCTATCTATTTTTTGTTACTTTTTTTGTCGAAATGGTAATGTTTTGCTTGGTTGACTACTGCCTGTCGGTTTGTCCGCACAAAAATTGTGCAATATCTTGTATGATGGGCAAATCTTGGTGGCTGTACAACATACCGTGACCAACACCATCGTACACCTTGTACTGCTGTATGTTTACAAAGTGCTTTTTGACAAAAGTGATGGAACCCATGGGAACCAATTCGTCAGCACCACCATGGATAAGTAAACAGGGGGTATCGATAGTGCCCTTGTCTTCCACAACGCCATTGATCATTCTCATCATGTGGCTAAAGGTGGAAAAGGTAGCCAAGCTAATGTTAGGTAGCAACCTGCCAAATGCCATCTTTATGGAATAGCCAACGTCCTTCCAGTAGGGTTTTGCGGCAGCCTTTGCTTGCCTTCTTTTTGCCCTTTTGCTCCCTTCCGTTTGGCGGATAGTTTGCTTGTTCAAGTT
>JAFTHP010000043.1 GCA_017457305.1 Clostridia bacterium
AGGTGAATTTGGTAAAGAACGTTTTCCCAGCCGTATCTTTCGGGATTGGGGAATTTGTTAAAGAACCAGCAAAACTCAATGCTAATCATATGCTTTGTGTCCACTTCCCTGATGGCTTGGTACATTTTGTCCATAACCTTGGCTTGTGCACGAGTTGTACTTGGCGTGTTGCGGTCAACCGGCTCGTTAACTAGGTCGTAGGCGGCGATTGTTTCAAACAAATCGGGGCGATCTTCAACATAGTGACGGGCAATTTCCTTCCACATCAGGCACATTTCCTGTTGGTACACTTCGTTTTTCCAAAACTCGATATCCCTTGTACTGCTGTGCTCGTAGCCACTTTGACCGCCAACAACGGCGTGCATATCAATGATGGCGTAAAGTTCGTACTTTTTGCACATTTCCAAGAACCAGTCCAAGCGTTCAAAGGCATCAGCGCGCATTACAAGTTGATCATCTGGCCCTTCCATAAAGTTGCGGTAGGACATTGGCAAACGGATGGTGTTTAGCCCCATCCTTTTTACTTCAGCAAAGTCAATTTCCTTGATGAATTCGTCGTGATACACTTCCCACAGCTCGTCCACCTGAGCAGCCGTCAAGTTGGGGTTAGCGTACATCATTTCCATGACTTCATCGTGGAAGGTTTCTTCGTACTCCTCCACTATGCCATCTTCGTTGATTTTTACATAGTTGCCCTTTTTGTCTAGCAACGGACCAACACTGTTGACAGACATCCAACCTTCCTGCAAAAACCAGTTGCCAAAGTTGATGCCGTTTAGAGCAACTCTGTTGCCGTGCTTGTCGTATATGCCACGACCAACAGCACGCAATGGTTGAAGCCCCGTTTCGTTTAGCGGTTCAACAGTTTGTGGGATTTCGGCATAAAAATCCTTTCTAAAGGTGCTAACCTTGATGCAAAGTGCACCAATAATCAAGCCAATTACACCAAGCACAATGCCAACGATAATTAGCACACGCAAGTACTTGGGCAAAGAAGCAGTTTTGCTCATAATACACTCCTTTTTGGGACGATGATACAACACCTTTCCGCCAGCACAACCAGCCACTCCAAAATGCGTATTTAGCAAGTGACGTATTGCAAAAGTTAGGCAAATTGCACAACAAAAAGGCAAATGCAGGCTCATCATCCAAGTTTTTTACGATAACACAATTATAACACAGCAAAGGCTCCCTTTCAATAGAAAAAACAAAAATAATGGGGCTTTTGCAAAGCAAAAAAAGGGATTTGACAATGCGCTGTCAAATCCCTTTTGTTAATTTTGTGTTAATGCATTATTTGCAAAGTTCTTCTAGTTCGGCAAGAGTGTCGGAGAAGGATTGTGCAACAATGTTAAATGGTTCTTCACTTGTAAGGTCTACACCCGCAACCTTAAGTTCGGATACTGGATCCATACTGCCACCAAGGGAAAGGAACTTTTTGTAGTTTTCTACAGCGGAAGCGCCTTCCTTCAAAATCTTTTCGGCAATGCAAACAGCAGAAATGATGCCTGTGGCGTATTTGTAAACGTAGAACGCGCGATAGAAGTGAGGAATACGTGCCCATTCGTAAGCAATTTCGTCGTTGTGATGAACTGCATCGCCGTAGTACATCTTGTTTAGTTCAAGGTACTTTTGGCACATTACGCTGGATGTTAGAGGTTGTCCCTTTTCTACGATGTCGTGGCTGATTTGTTCAAATTCGGCAAACATAGCTTGACGATACATTGTTGTGCGGAGCATATCCAAGTAGTATTGAAGCAAATATTTGCGAACGTTTACGTCCTTTTCTGTTGCAAGAAGGTGCTTTAGTAGAAGCACTTCGTTACAGGTGCTTGCAACTTCTGCTACGAAAATTTTGTAGCCAGCCTTGCTGTATGGTTGAGCCTTTTGGCTGTAGTAGGAGTGCATGCTGTGGCCCATTTCGTGAGCGATTGTAAAAATATCGTGGGTTGTCTTTTGGTAGTTCAACAACATAAATGGATGGCATCCTGGAACGCCCATGCTGTAAGCACCACTGCGCTTTGTTGGTGTTTCGTGAACGTCAATCCAACGGTTTTCGAAAGCTTCCTTTACAACTGCAAGGTAGTCTTCCCCAAGTGGATGCAAACCTTCTACAACAAGCTTGCAAGCGTCCTCGTACTCTCTGGAAATATCTGCATCTTCAAAGATGGACACGTACAAATCGTACATGTTGAGTGTTTCTACACCCATCAACTTTTTGCGGAGTGCAATGTAACGGTGCATTGGTTCAAAGTTGGAGTGCATGCACTTGATAAGGTTGTCGTAAACGGCCTTGTCTACGTGTTCGTAGAACAAGGATTTTTCCATTGTGGAATTGAACTTTTTAGCTTGAGCAAAATACCAGTCGCTACGAACGGAACCTTCGTACAAACCTGCAAGTGTGTTGATTACGTTGATGTATGCCTTGTAGTATGTTTCAAATGCCAACTTACGTACAGCTTGATCCTTGTGTTGCAAAAGCATGCTGTATGTGCCGTGACCAAGTTGAACTTCTTCGCCGTCAACTACGATTTTGTCGTATTTGATATCGCCGCTATCCAAACGGTTGAAAACTTCGTGGAATTGACCAGAGAAACTGCCCACGCCAGAAAGCAATCTTTCTTCCGCTTCGGACAAAATGTGCGCCTTTCCTTCCAAAAGGTTCTTCAAAGAAACGTCATAGTCGGAAAAATCAGGATCATCAATGAAGCTTTGCAAAACAGCGTCATCAAGCTTGGATAGTTCGGGACTAATGAAGGAGCATGCTGTGCTGTATTGTGTTAACAAACCGTAAACACGGCTGTAACGAGCTTGTCTTTCGGGATCTTGGCTATCTTCGTTGTAGCTCATAGACGCATAACAGTAAAGTTGATCCATCTTTAGATCAATTTCGTCGGATAGCTTCAAGAATTCCAACAAGATATCTCTGTCGCCAAGCTTGCCTTGGTAAGCAACTAGCTTTTTGTATTCTTCGGACATTTCTGCAAAGCATTGTTCCCAAGCTTCTGTTGTGGCAAAAATATCGCCAAGATTCCACTTATATTTTTCTGGAATCTCACTTCTGTTTGTGTAACTCATGTTGTTTCTCCTTTTTATGTTAATCAAAAAATTATTTTATGTGTTTAAGGTAGTACTGCACACCATCGTTGTACCCTTGTTTGTTGCCAAAGTCGAAGCGAAGTCCATCAAATTGATGGGCAACCACCTGTGCTTTGCGACACATAAGGTCAAAGGTGTCCGTTAGATATGCTTCGCCGTTATCTCGCAATGGAGTATCCTGCAAAAACTGCCAAATTTGTGGTGTTACAACGTACCTTCCTAGTGGGGCAAGAAGTGACGTTACTTGTGAAGGCGTGGGCTTTTCCACCAATCCCACCACTTTGAGTGAGCCATCTACTAGCTGTGTTTGACAGCAAGCATAGTGAACAATATCTTCCCTAGATACTTGCTGACAACCCAAAACCGTTGCGTTCGTGTTGTTGTGAACGTCCACCAGTTGCGCCGTTACAGGAGTGCTACCAAAAATGACGTCGTCAGCATTGAGCACAGCACAGCTTTGACCATCGGCAAAACCTTGACACAGCTGCAATGCCTTGGCTGTTCCTGTTACACTTTGCTGAACAACAAAGGTGACGTTTACCTGTTGTAGCAAATTGTGCATTGTTTGGTACTGGCTACCGAACCCCATTTCTTGATAGCTTGCTAGTGTGGCGTTTTTGTCAAAATAGTTGCGAATTATTTCTTTTGTAGGAGATATGACAATGCAAATATCCCTGATGCCCGACAAAAAGACCTCCTCAACAACAAGCTGAAGAACAGGTTTGTCCACAACGGGGAGCATTTCCTTGGGGAGTTGCTGGGTAAGTGGATACATACGCGTCCCCTTGCCTGCAGCAAAAATTATTGCTTTGTTAACCATACAAAAGTATCTCCAAAACTACTATTTTTTATTATATAGTATATTAACAAACCAGTCAAGTATTGATGAAAAATAAAAAAGGCACTATTTGAACAACATTATTGATATTTTGAGCACTTCATGCACCAAAAACTATATAAAATGATAGTTTTTTTGCCTTGCAAATTAAACACATTACGCAGAAAAACAAAGAAAATTTATAGTCAAATTCAGTATTCATCTAGCTATCTAATTTGCATGGAAAACACACCAAAACAGCAGTTGTGTAACAACAAAAAAAAGAGCCATCGCACTGATGACTCTTTGGTAATTTACAGGCTATTTTTGTTGATAATCAACAACAATTGTACATGCTACTTCATTTGACCGGTGCATCCGTCAAGGCAAATGATATCCACTTCCTTGCCAGTTACACTATCTACAAACACAAGATATTTGTTGCCGTTTGCCACGCCTTCCACTTGGTAGCACATATGATATTTATCATACTTTTGCCAAAGTGCTTTTGTTGTGTTAGTCACTTTAAGTGTTCTACTAACAGTTTTTAGCGCTTGTTCTTGTGATATATCTCCAAATGTGTAGTTTTGATGTGCCGTGTAGGAAAGGTATCCCTTGGCTTGCATACCAACGGCTTTGCCGCTTGCACAATCCACTTCCACAACCACGCTCTTGGGGTAAATGACAACGTTATCTACAACAGGATAACAGTACACAAAGATGCTGTTATCTGTGGTTTGTTGCACCCACATTGGAACAGCGCTGTATCCCATCCAGTTAATGCAATTTTGCGCTACAGCCTTTGCTTGTTCTTGCGTCATATTGCACCTTTGTTGAGTTTTGTTGTAGCTTTGGAATAACAACACGTTTCCGTCCTGAGTTAGCACAACCCTGCCGTTAACCAAGTCAAAATCGTACAAAGTGCAGTTACCCGATTGTATAGTGTCTACAAACTTTGCTTTGCCAAAAAGTTTGTGTACTTTGTTGACAATTTGTTCCTTGCCTATATCCTTGCCACACTGCAACTTGGCTTTGTGTTCAACTTGGCTGTAGTTGCCGTCGTAGCAAAGCTGATTGTAACAAAGACTATCTTGTTCGAGGCCATCTATAGTATCGGATAAAGTTCCACTTCCGTCAATTCCGCTACCATTGGTCACGTACATACCGCTGTCGCCTTGGACGTAATCTGTCAATGCTGTGCAAAGCTTTGTTGCAACACTATCTAAGCTCATCAAGTTGGATTGTTCCTTTAAGGTAAGTTTACCATTATCTACTAACTGACCAATTAGATAGTTGCTGTAATCCTCCACTTGATTGGCAAATTGCTGGCAAGCGTAGTAATTATCGCTAACTGAAATGGGCAAATTGGACAAACATTGCTCCACCGCTTGAGCACACACCGCTACTTGACCAAGCATTTGTGCTTGATTTTTTGTAGAAGTAGACACCGCCACCTTGCCTAGCAACAAGTCCATTTGTTGCAGATTGTCGCAAGCTGTGTACAGGCTTTGCTTGTAGATATTTTCTTGCCCAATTTTGTACACGTTTTCGTCATCAATGATAGACATTTGCATTTTGCTAACCTTGCTGTTTAGCGTCACGTAAGTATACCCTGCAACACCAATGGCAAGGGCTACCAATACTGCCAAAAAGATTATCCAAAAGGTTGATATTTTACTTGTTTTTACCATACTGTAGCCCCCTTATGAACAAAAGATGTGTTTGCCAATTGTAACAAGCTGTGGTCTTGACCAAATCCACTTGCTTGTGGCTGTTTTGGGGTTGAAGTAGTACAGCGCTCCGCCAGTTGGATCCCATCCGTTCAATGCGTCTTGCGCTGCTCGGGTGCATTCGTCGTTGGTACCAAGGTTGATTTGTCCGTCATCCACACAAGTAAATGCTCCCTTTTGGTAGATAACGCCGCTGATGCTATTGGGGAACTTGCTACTATCCAATCGGTTTAGCACAACCGCCGCAACAGCCACCTTACCTGTGTAGCTTTCGCCACGAGCTTCGCCATATACGCAACAGCTGAGCAAGTACAAATCGTTGTTGGAAATATTACCAGCAGATACGTTGCCGCTGCTAGCGCTTGATGATCCCTTGAGTGTTATGCCCATTGCTCGGGCTGTAGCCGATCCAACAATACCATCGGCGGTTAGTCCATTTCTGCGTTGAAAATACTTGACCGCATCCCTTGTTTGATTGCCAAAAATGCCGTCAATGCCACCCTTGTAGTAGCCCCAGCGCTTTAGCTTGGTTTGAATAGTTTTTACTGTTGTTCCGCGAGAGCCAACCTTGATTACTGCGGCATTTGCCACAGGCAAAGCGACAGCAACAGCTACTACAGTTGCCACTACAAGCAGTAGGGCAACTACTTGTATCTTTTTTGATTGCAACACTACAAAAACTCCTCCCTTGTTTGTGTTTTTGCAGATAGTATTTGCAAGTAGGATTGTTTTATGCGGCGGAAGTATTTCAAATAAAATCAAGCAAACTAACGGCTGTTTTTCCAGTTGTTTATTATCTCCAACAACTTGGAACGATACACAATAGCATTGCCACCAGTAGGTGTGCCTTCTACAAAACATAATGGCGGATATACTACGCACCACCAATTGTTACCTTGACCGCTACCCAAATTTATGATGAGCGCATCGTACACACCACTTGGCAAAACAACGTTATTGTATGCCCTTTCGGGAAAATCTTCCTGCTTTAATCTGGCTGTTGCCTTGTAGGAAAAACCCGCTTGACTTAGCACCTTATCGCACACGTTTTCGATATTTTTTAGCTGTTGTTTTACCACAGCCATTGCTTGCGACTTGGTATTGCATTGCGCAAGATATGGTGTTAAATAGTCCACAATAGCTTGTTTAACTGCGTATTTAACACTTTGGTCAGCGGTGTTGTTGCTATCTGCTCGTATGTGAATACGCAAGTAGTCTGTCTTGGATTGGGTGGGCATACAGCCAAAAAGTATAAGCAATAGCACCACAAAAACAATGATTATGTAAATGGATTTTGTCATAATTGTCACCTTCCTTTGCTATGTTTGTTGACAGCAAACTGCAACACAAAACCCAGGTTTTGCACCAACATTGACACAACTTGTCGAAAGATAAAAAAAGAGCCCCTGCGAAAAACGCAAGGGCTAAATGTTTAGTATCAAATTATATAAATCACACTTTCAGTTACTGATTTGTTACCTTTTGGCATATATGTAGATTACTCTACACCAACTCTATTCCACTAGGAACAGTTGAGCAAAGTGTTGTGTTGTAACCTTCGGCAGATAGCTGTTGGACTAGGCTTTGTGCTTGCTCCTTTTTATCAAATGCAACGTAGTAGGCACTGCCGCTACCTGTCATATTTGCCCTGTATCCTAGACGTTGACAGCTATCTAAATAGCTATCGGCATAGTTACTTAGCGATGAAACTGCGTATTGCAAAAAGTTGTTTTGACTTTCCAACGCAAATGCATTTTGACCGTTCGCCAGCAAGTACATCACTTTGCCGTTGTCGGCATACACTTGATTGGAGGAGCACTTGTCAAAGGTATCGTAAATTTCCTTGGTGCTACAGCTGTGGTCAAAGGTGGTAAGGGCAAAATATAGGGGCTTTAACAAAGTATCAAATTCCACCTGTTCTCCCCTGCCGTACAGTCTTCCTAGTCCACCAAAGAGCATAAAATAGACGTCACTACCCAAGCTAGCGCAAAGATTGTGAACTTGACTGCTGTGCTTATCGATATTAAACAACGCGCACATACAATGTACAACCGCCGCAGCATCGGCACTAGATCCACCCATACCTGCCCCCATTGGTATACCCTTGGATATAGAAATATCCACACCAGTTGTGCCAAAGGTTTGCACAAACATCGTTGCCGCTTTGTAAGCAATATTTTTGTCAACTGGCAAACTCATACCACTAACGGTTACTTGGTTATCTTGTCGTGGCGTAACGGATACTGTATCGAAAATGTCAACACTTACGGCAACACTATTTACCTTGTGGAAATCCCCTTGTTTTTTGCCAACGTTGAGAGTAATATTTAGTTTTGCAAAAACTTTTACTTTCATAACAGCATTGTACCACACAACACAGCTTTTGACAATAACAAACTCAAAAAAGAAAATAGCCTTTGTAAATTGCTCAGTGCACCACTACGTCATTTGCCTTGTTTAGTTAGTAGGTAGTAGCACATCAATAAGAAAAAAGGGCATCCAAATTGAATACCCTTTTTATTTGTTACAACTTGTTGTAGATAACAATTCTTGTGTCTTCTTCTAGCGGTGAAGTAATTTGCGGATTTGTTTCCATTAGCTCGTCGGTAGAGATATGCAAGCTTTTGGCTAGATTCCACAACGTTTCCCCTTTGTTAGCAATGAACACTTCAATAGCAGGCAAGTTTTCCTTATCAAAGGGAATTTCTTCCGCCGACACAATAACGGTGTTGCTTGTTGTGTTGTGACAGTAAAGGCAAATGCCTAGCGTTACACTAGCAACGTTTCCGTCCAAAGTAAAGTCGGTTACATCCGCCTTACAGCCACCCGTACAACCACTAACAAAGCTATCATCCTGCAAGGTACACACAAAGGGAAGTTCCACGCCGTGCCCCTTGATACCTGCATCGGTCATAATAAGCAATGTTGCACCTACAAGACCTTTAACGGTACAACTACCATCGTTAAATGTTGTTTGTGTTACAGTTGCGTTGCTGTTGATTACAGTTAGCAACTTGGCTTGTGGTGGCAAAGTGACAGATTGCTCCACCTTGTGCGACGTAACCATTGAGCAAACGGGCAAGGTTGTGGACAAACTTTTTTTGGAAAAGTCGAAGTCCATATTTGACAAATACGCATCTTCCACAATGCGCACTTGTTGTGTTTGGCACGCTTCAACACGTACCAAACAGGATATTTCCGCTGTGAACGTTGTGTTTTGTTGTTCTTCGGAAATATCTAGTCTAACCTTGGTGTTACGTACAATGGCGGACACACAAAGGGTGCTATCCGTGTCAAACTCCCCTTCCAATTCGGTGCTAAAAGGGAAGGATAGGTTATCCGTTACAAGCTCGTTTTGCGACAAATAGGTAAGGCGAACAACAGCATTGCCACCAACAGTTAGCACGTTACCATCCAAGCTGTAGCTTGTTGGGCACAGCACACTTTGGGCAAGCAACACAGTTTGTATGCTTTGCGATGCTGTTAGCTGTTGGTCGATGACCGTTGGAAGCATAAACACATCCGCCTTGGTACAAATTTGTCTTTCGCTGGACAAAACAAACATATCGTCGGCAACCTGCAAAACGGGCGCATCCATACACACATATCCCCAAGCAGAGATTTCCAGCAGCAAGTTGATGTTAGCTGTGTTTCCGTCCACTTCCACGTTTTTGTCTAGTACAGACACTTCAAAAATCATTTTTGTAGACGTATCAATACAGTCGCTAGCCATATTTGCTGTAAAATCGGCGTTATAGGTTGAGCCGATTGTGCCAACGCCATCGGTATACACCAATCGCAAGGCCGTTTTTCCGTAGAAAGATACTTCGCCGCTGGTTGCTTCGTAACTGCTTACAAAGCTTTCCACACCAACGCTCAACACCTCAGAGATATCGTTTCTTGTGGAAATACGCACCGTTTGCGCCGTTTGGATGGTGCCAATGTGTTGTTTGTGTACGCTGTGCAAGCTATCAAATTGCAAGTTTGCCATAACCTTTTTCCTCCCTTATGCCAAAAGCCAAGTTGTAAACTTCATTGATACTTTACGCACAAGGACGGACAAATAGACCAACTTACACAAAAAAGCGCCACTTTTTTAGTGACGCTACACTTGGTCGCGGGGATATTCCTTTATTTGCACCTGTCCGCACACCATATCGGTGTAGCTACAGCTTACCCTGTCCATTATTTCGTTTTGCACCGAAACAACAAATATGTTGGGATGCACCTGCGTTACCACACCATTGTACTTTTTTATTCTGTTGCGACCACGATTGACCTTTAGTGCAACACGTTTGCCTAGTAGCTTCAAAACGTTGTCGTGAGCAGACTCTATTGTTACCTTCATAACTCCATTGTGCCCCATTTGGGCCAATTGTATACCCAACGGAAAATGGTGCTTTCGCAAAAAAAAGGTACATCACAACGTGATATACCTTTATATATTGTATTACTTGTTATTCGCCGTCGTCAAGATCGTCTTCGTCATCGTCGAAGTCATCGTCCAAATCGTCGAAGTCCTCATCTGGATAGTCGTCCAAATCAAGATCCATATTTTCTTCGTCTTCAAATTCTTCCTCGAAGTCTTCTTCCGATTCGCCAAATTCTTCCAAGGAAATCATTTCGTCATCGTCGTCCACATCGGTGTCGTCGTCATCAAGATAACTGCGCCAGTCGTCGTTATCTTCGTCTGCGCTAGGTTCTTGCATGGATCTTTCGTGCGCTAGACAGTTTTCGCACATAGATTCGTCCATACCAATATATGCAGTTTTGCAAATTGGGCATAGCTTTAGCGGTTCGTCGTCTTCGATGATATCATCTAGCAAAATAATTTTGCTATCAAGACCAAGTTCTGCTTTGCAAACGTCGCAAAGTTCTTCTTCTGCAAGGATATAGTTAAGTTCACAACGTGGACATTTTTTAAATTTTCTGTTTGCCATAGTTTTCACCATTTGATGTTTATTTTGCACAAAAACAACTTACCAGTGCTATCGGGCTATAATGTATCATTATTATAGTAAAAAGTAAACTGTTTTTGTAAAATTTTTTTGTAAATTTTTGATTTTTTAGCAATTTTACCCTGTATAGCGGTCAAAAACAGGTTGCAAGCAATAGTATAAACTTGTTTGACGTGTTTTATGCCACTTTTTTCTAGGGCAAATCCACTTGGAAATAGTCGGCGCAATCCACCTTGACCAGATTGTACTTGGCCGCAAGTGACATAGACGCAACGTTGCTTGTTACAATGTAAGCATATGGTGTTGCACCGCGATCAATTACCTTGTTGCACAGGCTTTGCATAACCTTTAGGGCGTACCCTTTGTGTCGATGCTCCGGCAGGGTGTACAACATACCAAGGCTTTGCTCCCAATGCAAGATGCACCAACACACAGGTTTGTCGTCAACGTACAGCGCACTAGATGGGTGCATTGCAAGGCATTGCTTTATTTCTTCCACCTCTGCGTGATAATGAGTGCCATCGGATATTTGTTGGGCTAGTGCTGGATCCATTGCACGAATATCCCCTTGCGGATGGTCAATGGGTTTGCCATCCCAGCAGTACAAGTAACAGCTTGTTTCCCACAACAACGGATGCTGCTGTTTTACAAAATGGGTAACAAAGGTGGGCACACCGCTAAACTCCCATATACCGTGCAAGGATGCCACCACTTGACTAACAAAACCAATGTCGGACGAGTAAATGCAACAATGGTTGTTGCCACGAATATTGGTTGTCAAGGCGTAGCTGACACCATCGGTATACACTTCTACTTGTGGCGCATACAGGCAATATCCCTGCAAAATTAGGCTTTGGGGTTGCTGACCAAACAAATCTATCAGTTGTTTTGTAACGGGTATCTTTTTCATAGCCTGTAAAGTATAGCAAAGGCACGGATAAATATCAATAGTTTTTTTGTTTTTTATTCATAAACCCCATTTACGTTGACAGTTATTGTAGAAAAATGCTACAATTATGTCAATTTGGAGGGGGATTACTATGGACAGAATTGTTATTGGTATTGCCGGCGGAACAGGATCGGGCAAAACAACCGTTGCAAAAAAGATTTACTCCGCATTTGGTAAGGATGCTGTTATCCTTTCGCACGATTACTACTACAAGCAACACGATGAACTAACCTACGAACAACGTTGTATGCTAAACTACGACCATCCCGATAGCTTGGATACCGACCTACTGATTGAGCACGTAAAATTGCTTAAGCAAGGTCAAAGCATAATGCACCCAACCTACAACTTTAGCGAGCACTGCCGCAACCAAGAGTTGCAACAAATGAACAGCGCCAAGATTATCATTGTGGAAGGCATCCTTATCTTCACCAGTCAAGAGTTGTGCGATTTGTGCGACGTAAAGCTATTTGTCGACACCGATGCCGACGTAAGATTTATCCGCAGACTATCCCGCGACGTAAAAAAGCGCGGCAGATCACTAGACTCTGTTATCAACCAATATATGGGCACAGTAAAACCCATGCACGAACAGTTTGTTGAACCATCCAAACGCAAAGCTGACCTTATCATCCCAGAAGGCGGTCACAATGCTATTGCCATCAGCATGATCAACGACGCAATTAGAAAACAACTTTCCCAAAGGAGCTAAATATTGAAAATCCAACTACAGGGCGCTTGCAACGCCAGAGATTTGGGCGGAATTGTAACACCGCAGGGCACAATAGCCTACGACAGACTTATCCGCAGTGACAAACTCAATCGCTTAACTCAACAGGACAAGGTGTTGCTCCAAGATATTCCACTAACACGCGTAATAGACCTACGCACCCCATCAGCTTTTGCCAAAGATCCAGACATTTTGTGGGATGGCGTGGAATATGAGCTTATTACTGTAATCAACAAGACTACTTTTGGCATTACTTACGAAGGTAGCACCGGCAAGGAAATTGCCGATATGCTCCAAGATGGCGTAAACAGGATGCAAGCCAAAGGGGAAGTTGTGGAAGGTCACGTAAGACAAATATACCGCAAGCTTGTTAGCGAAGAGTTTAGCCGCAACGCATTTAGTACCTTTATCAAAACCCTTGCCCGCAAGCCAAAAAACGGCGCAACCTTGTGGCATTGTTCGGTAGGAAAGGACCGCTGTGGCACATGCACGGCATTGCTACTACATTGCTTGGGTGCAAGCAAGGAACAAATTCTACAAGACTATATGCTAACAAACGAGCAAACTGCCAACAGCACA
>JAFTHP010000044.1 GCA_017457305.1 Clostridia bacterium
ACTGCCTCCGTTATTTGATAATAACATAACTAAATAAGTATAAATAATTATTTAGCCAATGTCAATACCCACCGACCAATTCACACGCAAATACTGCCACTTACTTTTCAGTTTTGACGTTACCTTCAACCTTTTTGCACACTGCAAACACACAAACCATTTATGGTTAACCCTTTTTCCCCACACCCCACCAACAACACCTTTTACCCATTGACACCTAACCAAAGCAAACCTGACTTTGCTCAACAATCATTTTTCCTTCCATCAATAGCCCCTTTGTCCGCAACAAGCACACCAATGCCAAATTGCAACTTTACCACCCATTGCCACAAAAAAAGAGCCACAAGGGCTCTTTTAGTGATTTGTTCTACTCTGTTTTGGCAAATAGTTTTTCCATTGCAATGGCGATTGTTTTTGCACAGGCATCAATACTGGTGTCATCCACCACTCCTTGCAAAAGTCGGCACAGAGCAATGTACTTTTCGCTGGACGTCCCTTCCCCTTGGAAGATGGCTTGCGCATTTTGGGAAAGTAGCTTGACTTGGGAAATAAAATCCGCCATAGACAGCTGTTTGTTTACAAGACTTTCCCTTATTGTTCCGTAGTACAGCAGTTGGGTGTAGAAGATGCCAAAAGCATCGTCCTTTAGCAATGTGTGAAGATTTTTCCCACCAAGGGAAGAAATCAGCTTGAACATTACCGAAGCTAGCGCCCCAATGGTTGCTGTGGATACTGCCATTTGCAACACCACCGTGAAAGTAATTGGGCGAACGTGCTTGATCACCACCATATCCAACACAGCAAACATGCCACCAAACACAAAAGGTAGCACAACTGCCAAATCGAACTTGTGCAGTACGTCCACCTTGACCTTGCTAACAAACAGCTTTTTTGCAATTTGCGTGAACAAGCAGGTTAGCAGGGCATAGCAAACAAAGTAGAGATTTTCGCTGCTTTTGAGTAGTTGAAACAGCGAAGTGATAAAGGTTTCATAGTCCATTTGTTGCATTTCTCCTTTTATTGGTATTTCCGCTCACGTTGATAATTGAATATTGACAACATAACACCACACGTTGCCAATTGGATGCTTACGTCAAGGCTGTTGGAGTATATCCAACAATCAATCTTGACCTTTACAGCACCACCTTGATTGCAACTCATTGTGTGAGCCTATTCAATTACTCATCGTGACCGAGATTGGCAGAAATACAGTCCCCAAATTTCCTACAATGCTGGCAAAACCTCACCGTGCAAAAAATGCACCTTTTGCTAGCAGATATATTATACCACCCACTACAAGGCAAATTCAACAAAGTGTAACATAGACTTTTGCTATACTCACACCACAAAAATTATATAACCAACTGCCCTTGACAAAGTGCAATGCTATTACAAAAGTGTTACACAAACATTACCAAAAGCCCCCTATCAGTCCAATAGTGCAACAAACACAAACACTCCCTTGTGTGTCATGGGCACAACTCAAAGGCTCCCTCTGGGAGGGAGCTGGCTTGCAAAGCAAGACTGAGGGAGAACGCAAAACCTAATGCTCTTGGCTCCCTTCGTCTCGGTAAACCTCGACACCTCCCTCTCGGAGGGAGGCTTATTCTTCCCACCCACTCCCTTTTTTGTCCTCAGCCGAGCGAAGCGAACGCCAAGCCCTGCCCTTGGGCTTATCTCGACCGTAGTGGAAAGATCTAAGCAACAAACCACATACCGCACTAAACAAAAAAATACTGCCACAAATAACTCTGTGGCAGTATTGAATTATCAGTAAAAACTTCGCTGTGATACAAACTTTTCAACTTGACTGGTGCTGTTAGTTGTTGATTAAAACTAACTCACAATCAGCACACTAACAAACTTAAATATGCACAGTTGCACATTTTAACATATATTAGTAACACAATTATCTATCATTGAGTGTCAACTTGTAAATTTCGTTTTTGCTAACGTTGCGGTCCTTGGCAACAGCTTTGATTGCATCCGACTTGCTCATACCGCCACTAACGTAGTAGGCAATGTGTTCTTCAACGGACAATGAGCAAAGTGGGTTTTCTTGCTTTTGTGCATTGACTACCAACACAAATTCTCCCTTGTCGTCTTCAATAATATCCGACAGGTGACAAAAGCGAATCTTCTCGTGTGATTTACTAAGTTCCTTTACCAAACAGCACTCGCGGTCGCCAAGTCTCTCACACAGGTACGCCATGTTTTCCTTGATGTCGTGCACCGACAGGTAGAAGATGGCAACACCAACGGATCCGTCCAACAGCTTATCTCTATCCCCCTTTTTATCTGGCAAAAATCCATAGTAGGTGAAGGGTGGTTGATATCCGCTAAGCACAAATGCATTTACAAAAGCACTTGGTCCGCTGATTACGGTGTAGGGAAGATGATGCTCCTTTAGTGCGTTTACAAGGATGTTGCCTGGATCGTTGATACAAGGCATACCTGCATCACTAATTACAGCAATATCTTCGCCACGTTGCGCAAAGGCCAGCACAAAATCCAAGCTCTTTTTTTCGTTGAACTTGTGGTAGCTGTACAAGCTTTTGGATATACCGTAGTGCTCCAACAGTACCTTGCTGTGGCGTGTATCTTCGCAAAAGATAGCGGAAACGTTTTTGAGTGTTTCCACCGCGCGACCAGTTATTTCCCCCAAATTTCCAATGGGTGTTGCAACAAAATATACCATGATATTCTTCCTTTATTGTGGTTGTTTTTTTGTTTGTAGCAATGCTAGCTACTACTTTGATTTGATGTTTTTACCGCTTGATTGGTGTGTGGTTATTACGACCAATTATAAATACTCCTTGTCAAGGCAATCAACCTATTTACACAAACGATAATCTAAACCAACCCATTACCGTCAAAACGTTGACAAGTTTTTCACTTGGGTTCGCAACAGTTCTAAACCTTCCCTTAGCAAAAGACAAATTAGTCTTCTATTCCGTACCAAGCCTTTGCTTGCGGAGTGTAGTTGCCACTTTCGTCGGTGATGTACATTGGCGAGTGAAGCACACAATCAGCGCCACCGCACTTAACGGCACGGATAAGCACCAAATTGGGCTGTTTGTTGGGTGCAGGGCACACCGGCAAAATATCCTTGACAGCCAATTTGTGTTGAGCGCAAAGGCTGACAATCTCGGCAGTTCTACTAGATTGATGCACCAAGTAAAAGCTTCCCTTGTTGTTTAGCACCTTGCTAGCGGACGTTACAATGTCCGCCAAGGTTGCGGCAATTTCGTGACGGCAAATGGCAATATTGGGCGCTAGCTGTTGTTCTCCGCTACCCACCTTTCGGTATGGCGGATTGCACACCACAACGTCAGCCAAGCTACCCAACTGTTTGTGTATTTCCTTGAGATCGGCATTTACCACTTGGATAACATCTTGCAAATTGTTCAGTTGCACGTTGCGTGTAGCAAGTTGGGCAAGCTGTGGCTGAATTTCCACCGCTACAATACGCTTGGGATGCTTTTTGTGAGCAACAAGCAAAGATATCACTCCGCTACCCGTGCCAAATTCCACACAAAACATCCCTTTCATATCCCTACAAAAATTTGCAAGCAAAACGGCATCGGTGGTAAACCGATATTCGGTGGAACTTTGTATAAGTTGCAAGCCATCGCATTGCAAATCTTCGATACTTTCGTTAACGAGCAATTTCATAACAATATTGTACAACAAAACGGTGGCAAAGTAAAGACAAAATTTGCCTCTACAAAAAAATGCAAAAACAAAAAAATTGGGTATTGACATTGAACCAAATATATGATATGTTTATCTTGCAAGGTAACAACCGCTGTTTTGTTGATTGCTCCAATGCCTGTCGCTAGCCAACCTAGGCGCAAAAAGGGAAGTATTTTTCACGCATGCTATGCTATGCCACAACAGTAAACTGTCACCACTCAGCATGCTAACTAGCACAACCAATGCGGTTTAGCAACCTATCTTGTACAACTCAGAGCGTTTTGTGTGCTTTGTGTTCGGCACACATGTTAGTACATTTTGTGTACCTCCCCTAAAAGGGCAGGGACTAGTTTTTGCGCTAGTCCCTGCTTTTTTGCTAGATGTGAACATATATACAAATGGCTTGCCAAAAGCTACGTTTTGCTTTGACCAATCAATAACTTTGTGGTATACTATCTTTACAAAATGCAAGGTAGCATATTTGCTGATGCCAAATTTAGCCCAAAAGCAACGTGTTTTTCTTGCAACTATACAAATAAATAAGGAAAAATTATGAACAACATTATTCAAATCCCACACAAAAAGCGCCTACTGTTAAAGGCTGTTATTTCCATCATCATTTTGTTTGCCATCATGGTTGCGGTGCTATTTTTTACCTTTAGTAGCATTGGCAAAAAGAACCTAAATGGTCAAGTAATGGAAGTTACTGGCAAATTGGAGTACGCACCAGAAGATGACGACTCTCTTGTAAAAATCAGCGGAACGTTGTACGCCGTTTCCACTTCCGACAACTACTACGATATCAGCTCCCTAGACGGACAGTTGGTAACACTTATTATCCCTGTGGAAGTTCATGCTGACGCCAACCCTTGGATTCTTGGCATAAAGCAAGGCAACAAAGTGCTTGTGGACTACAACGTTGTGTTGGAAGATCACCGCAAAGACAACGACCTTGGTAGCAAAATTTCCCTTGCTTTGCTCATTGCTATGCTACTAGCTTGCATTGTGATAAGCTATTTCCGTAGTCGCATTGCTGCCACACAAGATGCTACACTTAGCCAAGAGTTTGCCAACTATTTTTCCATCAAGCAACCAAATTGTCCACAACGCAAGCACATAAACACACTTGTTATTGTATGGGTTATCCTTATTGTTGGCGTATCCATTTTGATGGCGACACTTGCAACAGAAACCTTCTCTGACCCAATCAACATTGTACTTGTTGTGGCAGTTGGCGTTGTGTTTATTGGCGGAATTGTAGCATTGGCGCTATTTGCCAGCTTCGTGTACAAAAAGGAAATTGAGTTCTATGCTCAAAAGTTCCCCTTCGACTTCAAGGATATATCCCACGTAAAGCTCAAAAAGTCCGTCAAGCAACAAATCATCAAGTCCATGGAAGAGGAAAGCAAGCTATACCCACACCGCTACGGCGATGGAGGCAACGGCTTTGACGTTCAGTTTGGCGAAAAGGGCATTGATTTATACATGTTGGAAGAAATGTCCGAAGAACAACGTATGATGCAAACCAACGAAACAAACGACAACAACGAAGTTTTCGATGGCGTAACACCACCCGACCAATTTAGATTTGTTATGCACCTAGACTACGACCAACTAAACTTCAAGGCGGTTGCACTAGTCAAAAAGGGCGAAAAACCACTTATGGTAATCATCCAAAGCCAACTAGATGGCGCACTTGCCACCGAAGAACTGCAACGCGATATCCACCTGCTATTTGACAGCAACCTACTACAAACGTTAACCCACTTCAACGTGAACGTACAAGGCCTTGCGGAAATTTTGGAAAACAAACTTGCCATCATGCAACAACACTGCAACAAGGCAAAATCCCACACCTACACACCAGTAGAATTTTAATATCGTCACACATTTTCAATAACATACACATACTGCTGCAGAGTTTTCTGTGGCAGTATTTTTTATTGCCAAATAATTTGCAAAAATAATACACCGCCACAAACCTACTGCCTCTACGCAAAAAGCTGTTTACCTTGCACCAAAAGTGTCAACACTTGGGCAAAGAGGTATATTATGCTAAAATTTCTCAAAAGCAACGCACATTGGCAACTAAATCGCAACCCGTTTGCACATCTTATTGCACCCACCACCACAATGGATAACCTTGTAGCACAGCTGCACGCCATATCCAACAGCTACTACCCACAGGTTGCGCCAGTAGACACACAGCAAACGGAGTTTTGCCTAAACTCAATTGCCTTGTCAATTCCCAAAACGCCCACTCAGATAGCGCTAAAAAAGCAATTTGGCGAGCAATGGCAGGGGTATTTGGCGCTCAAACGACACTTCAACAACAAGCTTATGCTTTTTCCTGCCAACACGACGATACGCATTGAAAAAATCGCACAATTGGTAACCAAATGCACAGCCTTTTGCTTGGACGCTAGCCAAAGGGAAGAAATTGTGCAAAAGGCGGCGGACGTGTGTTTGCTGACCGACTTGGAAATACGTAACCTTCCACACGTGCTCAACTTATACAAGATAAACCTGTACTGTGCCCTTTACCAAAACAGCACAAAGGACAACGTCAACACCCACGCAACGGCTTTCACGTCGGCAAGCGCACCTCCAACAATGTGTGCCAACAAGCAGTACGCCTTTGCCGGATACCGCAACGACAAAACCCATTGCACGGTGGACTGCTTTGGCAATTCGGCAACCACCTACGCCAACACTCCCACCAATGCCGAGCAACGACTGTTTGTGTATGCCAACGGTCAAAACGTCTTTGACACCTTTACACACAGCGCCTTTTTGTCAAACAGTTCGCATTTTTGTGCAAGCGGAGCTACCTTGAAGGTGGCAATGCGCCACTTTGTACACAACAACTGCGAGTATCGAAAAATCACCCTAACCAACTGCGGAAAAAGACGCACCTTTCAACTGCAATACGTGGTGTACGATGCATCCAACACCAACAAACTGCACAGCCAAGCGGATAACGCAATAGTGCTTTCAACGTCCAGCGGAGTAGCAATGTGCGTGGTAGCAAAGACCAATCACATGGTAGATTACACGCAAAACAGCCTATGTGTCAAGGTCAAGCTAGAACAGGGGCAAAGCGCATCGGTGGATATTTGCACCGTGCTAGCGGATAACTGCGAAAACGCCCTTGCTCAAGCCCAACAGCTGAATAACTTTGGTGCAACCAACTGCCCCTACGTTACCGATAAACCCCACCCAGCCGTCAGCCAAAGGGATATTGCACTATCCCCCACAATGCACGGACAAGCCCGCTACCCATTGCCAACAATTGGCGGTCAAAAGCTAAACTTCAGTTACCAACTGGGGGATAACGACCTAGCCACCTTTGTAGACAACAGCGGTAACAGCGCAACACTAATAAAGGGTTTTGTGTTTGGCACAAAGGGGGAAAGCATCTTTGCTGTAGGCACGCTAACCAAGCAACTAAACACAGGCAAATTTGTGCTAGATGGCGACAAGCTTGTGTACACCGCCAACGAAAAAAGTCATCTGTCCGTCCATCACACTCCGCAAACCAAAGTGTACACCATTTGCCATCTAAAGAGTACAAGAACACTCTTTTACTACCCTTTACAGGACAAAAGCCAAGTGATAAAACGCAAAAATGGCTTTTGGATAAATCAAAAGGACAGGCAGTTTGAACTGACCTTCAACATCCCAATAGAAAGCTACACAACCAATGCACTAAACTGCAACAGTATGCGCCTAAGGCACAAATTGGATAACGACCTATCCTGCGGTACTTGCCTTGCGGTAACGTTGGCGCCATCTACAAACGTAACGGCAACGTTACACACCAACACCACCACACCAAGGGATACTCCGCTAATAAAGGAAAGCCTAATTTCCACCTACTTGAACTACTCCAACGAGAAAAACCTTTTTGCGCTGTGTCAAAGACTTTCCGCACCCACACCATTTACGTTGGCAGCAATGTGCTACACCAATCCAGCCTACGTCAAAGGGGTGCTACAAACCACCACTCCCCACACAGCATATTGCTTTACAGATAAAACGGGCAAATTGCTCAAAAAGGAGTGTCCGCTTGCCTACGCACTTGGGGCGGTATACTACCAAATGCTGGTGGGAGATTTGTGTAGCTACGCAGTCAATCTTACAAGGGAAACTCTGCTAAACAGCACCTTTCAAGGCAAGGATGCGTGCGTGCAAATGTTGGCGCTAAAAAAGGCTTCCCAAATGGAAAGCCCCTTCAAAGTGCAGTATTTAGTCAAACTGGCAGAGCTTAAAAAGACCGTTGCCCAAAGCCCAATGTTGAGCCAGTACGCACAGGCAATTGGAGCACTGCCAATGACCAACCCCAGCAAACAACGGCTAAAGGATCTGTGCAACAGCTTGGGTGTGCCGCAGTGCTGGTACTACGTTTCTCAGCTGGAAAACCTGTACGGTCTGTCCATTTCCCCCAAACGCATCAGCGTGACGCCTAGGGCAAAACAGGGGCTGGAACAGCTAACACTACACATCTGCGGCAAACGGATAGATACCACCTTTTTGCCCGCCACCACACAAAGCATGACACTAAACGGCACCCGCTGCTTTTTGCCCTTCTGCCCCCAAACGCTAAAACACCCCACCAACAACCTTGTTGTGTACTACTAACAAAAAAAGGATAGCCCTCGCTATCCTTTTTCAATTTTGATATTGCTTGTTGCGTCAACTATTCACTTTACCACTCGGTGGGAACACCATCAACGTAGTGCCAGTAGTTGCCAGTAGTTGTTGGTTGTGTTTCGCTGTAGTAGTAGCGATTTGCCTTGGTTAGAGAACTATTGTATGAGTCAATTGAGATAACTTTCCATTGTTCTTGTGTACCTGTGTAGTAAACACTTGTAAGACTACTGCACTTATAAAACGCTTGACTACCAATAGATGTTACGCTATTGCCAATGGTTACACTTGTAAGACTACTGCACTTGTAGAACGCATCCTCACCAATAGATGTTACGCTATCTGGGATAGTGATACTTGTTAGACTACTGCAACCTTCGAACGCATAATTACCGATAGATGTTACGCTATTTCCAATGGTCACACTTGTAAGATTATCGCAACTATATAACGCATAATTACCGATAGATGTTACGCTATCCGGGATGGTGATACTTTTAAGACTACTGCAATTGTAGAACGCATCCTCACCAATAGATGTTACGCTATCTGGAATAGTGATACTTGTAAGACTACTGCAATAACGGAACGCATCTTCACCAATAGACGTTATGCTATCGGGAATATTGACACTTGAAAGACTACTGCAACCACTGAACGCATCCTCACCAATAGATGTTACGCCATCAGGGATTGTGATACTTGCAAGACTACTGCAATCACGGAACGCATTATTACCAATAGATGAACCGCCAGTTATTACTACTGATTTGAGAGAGGATGGTACATGGTCGTAATTATAAGAACAACTACTTGCTCCAAAAATATATCCAAAGTGAGTATTACTTGTACCATTGAGAGTTGCACCCACAAATGGGATGGTGATACTTGTAAGACTACTGCACTTGTAGAACGCATACTCACCAATAGATGTTACGCTATTGCCAATAGTTACACTTGTAAGACTACTGCAATTGTAGAACGCATACTTACCAATTGATGTTACACCGTTACCAATGGTTACACTTGTAAGACTACTGCACCAATCGAACGCATTCTCACCAATAGATGTTACGCTGTCTGGGATTGTGATGCTTGTAAGACTACTGCAAGAAGAGAACGCAGAAGAACCAATATATGTTACGCTATTTGGGATTGTGATACTTGTAAGATCATAGCAATGAGCGAATGCATAACTACCAATTGACGTTACGCTATTGCCAATGGATACACTTGTAAGATACTCGCAGTCATAGAACGCAAAACTACCAATAGATGTTACGCTATCCGGGATGGTGATACTTGTAAGACTTCTACAATAGTAGAACGCATAACTACCAATAGATGTTACGCTATTGCCAATGGTTACACTTGTAAGACTACTGCAACCACGGAACGCATAACTACCAATAGATGTTACGCTATCTGGGATAGTGATACTTGTAAGACTACTACAATATTCGAACGCATCTCTGTATATCTTTGTAATATAAGATGGTAAAGTAAGCTCTGTTTCTACACCTGCGTAGCTAACCAAAATCTTTTCTTGTCCATCGGTATAGACAATGTAGCCATTGTCATTTGAAAGATGCGTTTCGTATGTATCACCAGGATTGTATACAGCCAATGCATAGTAACCCACATAGCCATTAGCTGAACTTCCTTTTGTTACAGTGATACTACTGGATTTGTTTACAACTTCTACAAGTTTGTAACACCCATAGAACGCATCCTCACCAATAGATGTTACGCTATCTGGAATGGTGATGCTTGTAAGACTACTGCAACCACTGAACGCATCCTCACCAATAGATGTTACTCTATCCGGGATGGTGACACTTGCAAGACTACTGCAATTATAGAACGCAGCATCACCAATAGATGTTACGCCATCTGGGATGGTGATGTTTGTAAGACTACTGCAACCACGGAAGGCATAATTACCAATAGATGTTATGCTATCTGGGATAGTGATACTTGTTAGACTACTGCAATCACGGAACGCAGAAAGACCTATACTTGTTACACCGCTTGGAATTGTGATGCTTGCAAGACTGGTGCAACCAGAGAACACAGCGGAATCTAGACTTGTTACACTAGATGGAATTGTGACATTTGTTAAGTTAATACAACCAGCAAACGCTGAACCGCCTATGCTTGTCACACTACCTGTAATTATTACATTTGTTAGACTTTTACAATCGCAGAATGCTAGACTGGCTATACTTGTACCACCAGTGATAACTACAGTCTTAAGTGAGTTAGGAATGTATTTATTGTATGATGCTGATTTCAACCCAAAAAGATATCCCAAGTAGGCATTTTCTGTTCCGTTGAGAGTATCACCCACAAATGGAATAGTAATGCTTGTAAGACTAGTGCAACCAGAGAACACGGAACTACCTATGCTTGTTACACTATTTGGAATAGTAATGTTCGCTAGGCTACTACAAGCCATGAAAGCAAATCCTCCTATGCTTGTTACACTAGATGGAATTGCAACATTTGTTAGATTGGTGCAACCAGAGAACATTGAACCACTTATACTTGTTAAACTATTTGGAATTGTGATACTTGTTAGGCTTGTGCAATTACAGAATGTAGAAAGCCCAATACTTGTCACACTATTTGGAATTGTGATATTCTCAAGGTTGGCACAATCAAAAAACGCTAGCTCACCTATACTTGTTAATTGACTGCCTAGCTCAAAGGTTACCGATATTAGATTGGTACAATTACGGAACGCATAACTGCCTATACTTGTTACACTGCTTGGGATTGTGATGCTTGTGAGTGTAGCACTATCTATGAACGCAGAATCGCCTATGCTTGCAACTGGCTTCCCATTGTATGTTGACGGAATGACTACATCCGTATCAGTGCAAGTTCCAATACCAGAAATAATGTAGGATTTTTCATCTTCGGAAAGAATGTATACAAGACCTTCTGAGTAATAATCACCACCACACAAAGTGCATACTCTGTCCACATAATTGTGAGCAAGTGGATCTATATCAACATAGCTATCTACATAGCTATCTCCACAAACGGAACATGTGTGTGTTGAATAACCTTGTTCAGTACAGGTTGGCTCTTTTACAACAGTTTGATAACTGTGACCAAGTGCATCAATGACTTCTGTCTTGATAGTTTCTCCACAAGTAGCACATACCTGGTGCTTACTACCTTCGGTTGTGCAAGTTGGTTCAAAGTCGGTAATCCACTCGCCATCGGTATGGCCAAGTGCTGGAATTTCGGCGTATGTTGTGTAATCGCAACGGCCACATGTTACGTATGTATCCCAACCAATCTCTGTGCACGTTGGAGCTTTTGCTTCGTGAACAATCTCATCATGACCAAGCGCATCAACAACTTCTGTCTTGATAGTTTCGCCACAAGTAACACATACCTGGTGCTTACTACCTTCGGCTGTGCAAGTTGGCTCGTTGTCTGTAATCCACTTGCCATCGGTATGACCAAGTGCTGGAACTTCTTCCGTACGGCTTGCTGTTTTGCAAACTGTACATTTGTAAGTGATTTCGCCTGGCTCTGTACAGGTTGGAGATTGAGTTTCTTCGCCATCATCCCAAAGGTGATTTCCTGTTGCAGAGATGGTTTCTGTAGCAATTGTTTTTCCACAAGAAGCACATGCTTGGTGCTTACTACCTTCGGTTGTGCAGGTTGGCTCGTTGTCTGTAATCCATTGGCCACCAATATGTTCTGCAAGGGCAATATCCCTTGTTTCTGTTTCGCCACAGAAGCAACTTCTTTCTTCGTAACCTTGTTTTGCGCAAGTGGAGTACTCTACAATCTTCCAATCTCCAAATGCGTGACCAAGTGCATCAACAAAACTATCCACATAACTATCTCCGCAAACGGAGCATGTGTGTGTTGAATAACCTTGCTTAGTACAGGTTGGCTCTGTTACAACAGTTTGATAACTGTGACCAAGTGCATCAATGACTTCTGTCTTGATAGTTTCGCCACAAGTAACACATACTTGGTGCTTGCTACCTTGGGTTGTGCAAGTTGGCTCAACATCGATTATCCATTGACCAGCAGTGTGACCAGTTGCGGCAATTTCACTGTATGTGGAATAATCGCAACCTTCGCGTTTGCAGGTTACGTAAGATTGCCAACCAACTCCTTGACAGGTTGCCACTTGAGCTTGGTGAGTTTCTTCGTCATGGCCAAGTGCGGATATTGGTTGAGTTTCCTTTTCGCCACATTTACATGATCTAGTTTGTTGTCCGTCTTCGGTGCAAGTTGCTTGCTTGGTAACAACCCAATCGCCAAACTCATGCGTGTGGGAGCATGCGCCAAGAAGGCACGTAAACGCCACAACAACCAATAACAATGCTATGAGTGATTTGTTTTTCATGGTGGTAGATCCTCCAAAATACCAAAAAAAAGTGCGCCGACCAAAATCAACACACAAAAGTAGACTCCAGTCATTTACAGCTATGCAAAATGGTCCTTTTCAACAGTTGAACACAATTAGCACGCCTATTTTTAATTTTACCACTTATGCTCGATAAAATCAACGCTCCTTACTATAATTCATTACATTTTTGTTATTAATAACAAAAAGCGAAGTGTCGGCACTTCGCTTTTGGGGTTTTATATGATATTTTGATGTCATTTTGCGGCGGTTTGGGTGAATATTTTTGCCCGATTCCGTCACCATCTACACAATGTGGCTCAAAGATGGTTTCATCAAGTGCGGAACGTACTGCAACAGCTCGGCAACCACTTCCAGCTGGGCTTGCAGTTGTTTGTAGTCGCCCTGCTCGGCGTACGCCTGACCTTCGGCAAAGCGCAGGTTGATTTCGTACACATCCACGTGGGGCAGCAGCAGTTCGCTCTGTTCGCGAAGCTCCACCCAGCTATCCCTAAGCTCGTTATACTGCTCCACCGACAGCGTTTTTTGGGCGCATTGCTCAATTGCCACGTTGCATTGCTCGTACAGTTTGCCGTACTGCTTGGTAAGCACGCCCACTTCCACCACACCACACGCTATAACAACCACAAGCACAACTGCGGCAATGATAATATTTCTTGTCATCTAGCCACCTCCACGTTTTCGAAGGTAATTGGGCGATTTTTTATCTGCAAGGTCATCCTGTTGCCCTCGTCAATGGCAAGGATAACCACGTCCTTAACGCGCACACCCCTGCGAGAAAGCAAATGCACAAGTTCGGATTTGTCAAAATTGTGTTTTGTAACCGCCTCGTCGTTCCACTTGCCTTCCAAGATGAGCGCAATAGGCAAGGTTTGCTGCTGTTGTTGCACCTGTTTGTTTGCCACGACGGTAAGCTGACCGTTAGTTTCCATAATTCCGTAGCAGATTTCCTCCAAACTGAAGTACTCCGCCGTACGCATAGCCTGAAGCAAATCGTTCACGCCCATATTTAGGCTTTTTAGCGCCGTCATATCCACGCCCTTTTGCGTGATTACCATAACAGGCTTGCCGTTGATTAGCTGTTGCATCTTGGTGGACTTTGACAGCAACAAAACTAGCTGATGTATCAAAAACATAGTGAGTATCGCCACAATACCAAAGGTAATGGGGATGCTCCTATCCGCCATTGGGATACACGCCAGCTCGCTTATTACCAACGTGATGACCAGTTCAAATGGTTCCATTTCGCCAATTTGTCGTTTGCCCATCAACCTGATGGAAAAAAGCAACACAGAAAACAGTATAATTGCCCTAACAAAAATGATTAGCATACCGCTAGTTTGTATATTTGTGCACACAATATACCCAAAAGTCTCCCTTTTGCCAAAAATAAAAATATTAGGGCTTGAATTAATCCACAAAATTTAGTATAATGATAGTTGGTGTGGACAAAAACAGCCCACAATACAAAAACACTTCTCACACGGAGTTTTCCATGACCTACTGTACAGATTTTTCAACCTTTACAAAGAAAAAAGATTATCTCATCTGCGTGGATAGCGACGGTTGCGCAATGGACACAATGGACATAAAGCACTTCAACTGTTTTGGCCCCTGCATGGTGGACGAGTGGCAACTACACCAATGGAGAGAGTCCATCCTACACAGATGGAACGAAATCAACCTGTACACCATCACACGTGGCATAAACCGTTTCAAAGGGCTTGCCATGGCGCTGACGGAAATCCACAAGCAGTACTGTCCAATTGATGGCATAACCGAACTAGTAGATTGGGCGCAAACTAGCCCCGAGCTATCCAACGATTCACTGCAACGCCACATCGACAGCCATCCCAACAGTGCCATTTTTGCAAAGGCACTTTCTTGGAGCAAAGCTGTTAACAAAGCTATCACTAACCTACCAGAAGAAGAGATAAAGCCCTTTAGTTGCGCACTTGAAGCACTCCAGTTTGCACACGAACGCGCAGACGTAGCCATTGTATCATCTGCCAACATTGGTGCCGTTTTGGAAGAGTGGCAACGCCACGGACTTATCCAACACACAGATATTGTGCTTGCACAAAATGCTGGTAGCAAGGCTTTTTGCATTGGCGAGCTTCTAAAAAAAGGCTACGACAAAAACAAAGTACTTATGTGCGGAGATGCCCTTGGCGACCTACAAGCAGCGGAGAAAAACGGAGTGTTGTACTATCCAATACTTGTTCGCAACGAAAAAGCAAGCTGGGAGCAATTCATTGACCAAGCCTTCGACAAGCTACTTGACGGCACCTATCAAGGGGAGTATCAAGCACAAAAACGTGCCGAATTTTTGAAAAACCTTGGCGAATAATCTCAATACCGCCACACCCCACATCACTTACTACGAACAATAAATATCACATATACAACAAGGAGAGAACTATGGTTAACCTAAAAGCTAAACCCTACTGCCTAGATGACGAACAAATCAAATGGGTAAACGACACCATCGCTAGCATGACAGACGAAGAAAAAGTTGGTCAACTGTTCTTCCAACTTACTGCAGGTATCGACGAAGCATACCTAAAGGAATTGATGGAGAAATACCACCTTGGTGGATGCCGCTACAACAATATGCCATCACAAGCGGTAAAAATGCAAAATGCTACGTTGCAAAAGTACGCAAAAATCCCCTTGTTGATTGCTTGCAACACAGAAAATGGCGGCAACGGCGCTTGCTCCGACGGAACACCAATTGCTAGCTGCATCAAGATTGGCGCAACACGCAACAACGACTACGCAAGAGCACTTGGTAAGTACTCCAACGAAGAAGCCATCGCTGTTGGTTGCAACATGGCATTTGCCCCCGTTTGCGATATCCACTACAACTGGGAAAACACCGAAGTTGTTGCAAGAGCTTACGGCAACGATCACAACCGTGTTGCGCAAATGAGCCTAGCCTATATGCAAGGTGCTCACGAAGCTGGCGTAGCTTGTGCGGCAAAGCACTTCCCTGGTAACGGACAAGACTTCCGCGACGCTCACATTGCTAACAACCTAAACGAATTTGGCCTTGAAAAATGGATGGAAACATACGGCCACGTTTACAAGACCTTGATTGACAACGGTTTGGAAGCAATCATGGGCGGTCACATTATGATGCGCGAATATATGCGCGAAATCAACCCAGATATCAAGGACGAAGAATTGTTGCCAGCAACACTCTGCCCAGAAATTATGACAGGCCTTCTACGTGACAAATTGGGCTTCAATGGTATGGTTGTAACGGACGCATCCCACATGGTTGCAATGACCGACCGCATGAGCCGCAAGGATATGTTGCCACAAGCCATCAACGCAGGTTGCGATATGTTCTTGTTCTTCAACGATCCAGACGAAGACTTTGCAACAATGCTCAACGCATACCAAACAGGCATCATCAGCCAAGAACGTATGACCGAAGCACTAACACGCATTTTGGGACTAAAAGCACACATGGGACTACACAAAGGTGTAACCATCGATATGACAGCCCCCATCACAATGGGCAAGCAAGAAGCCAAGGATGCCGCTGCTGCAATCAGCCGTGACAGCATCACTTTGGTAAAATACAAGGACGAAGGCGTTCTACCTTTGACACCAGACAAGTACAAAAAGATAATGATCGTGTACGTAAAAGGTCCAGCTGGCCCAATGGATGCACTAATTCAACTTGCAATGGGTGGCGCACAAAGAAAGAACCCCGCCGAAGAACTTCGCGATAGACTAATTGCCAAGGGATTTGATGTGTTCATCTACGAAAGCCCATTAGAAAAAATCAAAAAGCAAATTGCCGCTGGCGAAAGACCAAGCCTCAACGTTTACTTTGCAGGCAAACACGCTATTGAAGACTTCAAAAAACAACAAGACCTTGTTATCACGTTGTGCGACGTTATGACCGGCAGACCATCCTTTGGTATGGCAAAGGGCGGAGGAGAAATTCCTTGGTACGTATTTGAATTGCCAGTAGTTGCTATCAGTGTAAACGCACCAACAATGCTAGCCGATATCCCACAAGTACGCACCTACATCAACACATACGACTCTAACGCTTCCACTCTTGATGCCCTTGTAGATAACCTTGTTACTGGCCCACAAGCCTTCAAGGGACAAGACCCCATCGACAGCTTCTGTGGTTTGTGGGATGCAAAAATCTAATTTAAACACACACACCACTTTGTACAAACGCACTAGTTGTATTGTTCAGTTAATCAACTAACAATATTTAACAAGCTAACTAGTACAATAGCTAAACTAACAAGAGCACTTTCGCTACACAACGGAAGTGCTCTTTTTTTGCATTGTTTTTCTGTATAAGCTTGCAACAGCCATCCCTATTTACACAACAACACAATGTCAACGTAAACAATACTTTTGCTAATATACTTGACAACACAAGCACATTGTGCCAACTGCCACAGATTGGCTATTTGCACCATTTATACTGTAAAATAAGTACAGTCAAACTACCATAACAAAACCATAGCAAAAACGTTTTACAAATATACAAAAAGTGTCTATAATACAATAGCAAAGTTTATTGGCATGCGTTAAGTGTCATGTTTAGGAAAAAGCATGAACGAAAGGTGCTCATTTGCCCTGCGGTATGTCCATTGGTCCGTTGCAAAGTTCCGTTACGTTATACCCATTTGTATTGCGTACTGAGTTTTTGTATTGGGGAAACCCTCTTTTCGGACTGCTTTTGCAAAACGCAAAAGGAGTTTTTTTTATGAACAAAACACACAAAATAGCCTTTACCGCTATGCTTTCGGCGCTGTCCGTTTTGGCAAATTGCATATCGGTAACTCTCAGCGGAAGTAACTATCTAAGCTTCACCTTTATCCCAACCTTTATTGCGGGAATCTACTTTGGCGTGTTGCCTGCAGCAATTGTTGGCTTTGTAGGCGATTTGATTGGTGGCATACTTTTCCCCAAGGGAGCGTACAACGTGCTAATTGCACTTGCATCCACCTTGATGGGCATAATACCTGCACTAGTTTACAAACTACCAAAACTTTCCAAAATGCTCAAACTTGTAATTTCCTTGGTTATCTGCACCATTGTGTGTAGCGCGGGGCTAAACACCTACGCATTGTGGGTGCTGTACGGTGCAAAAAATGGCAAAACATTTTGGGTATATTTGTGGGGCAGACTCCCCTTCCAACTGATCAACACCGTAGTAAACGGAATACTGCTAGCCGTTATCCAACAAACAAAAGTAATAGACAAATTGCTACTGCGTATAACGCAAAAGTAACCCTACAATAGCAAATAAACAAAAATTACACAAAGAAAGAGAGAACACACAGTTCTCTCTTTCTTGATTTTGAACTCAAACTAAAACCATCCCTAAAGCTTTATCTCTATGAAAAGGACACGACGCATAGACTCCATTGTGTAAAGGGTGCTACTGCCACAAGCCAATAAGCTATTTTCAAATATCAACACAGTCAAAAGTATACCCCGTTTGTAAAGATAGTCTTTTTGCACAAGCTGTATCCCCAGTTGTAAGATAGATTACCAAGCTTTCTTCAACCCATTGCTTAACACCACTTGCAACAACCTTTGCTGTGGGTATAGCGCAGTCGACAATATCTACATCCCTAAATATTTTTTCAATTTTGTCACGTATCAAGCCAAAGTGAGTACAACCAAGTATCACACATTGTGGATTGTTTGGAGCAACATTTTGCCACAACTTTTGTAGTAGCATATCCAATGCTTTACCATTGATACCATTTTCAACGTATTGCACTAGTTCGCCACAGTTAAAGGCTTTAACAGTACAACAAACATCATTAAGCTTGCTTTGATATACTCCACTAGCTACTGTCAAGTCGGTAGCAAGCAGACAAACGTTGGTGTAGCTATTTTCAAAAATGTAGTTACAGGTAGGTGTTATCACTTCCACAACAGGTAGCTGAACTTTGTGCCGCAACTGGCTTGCAACTGTTGACGCACTATTACAAGCAAGCACAACTAGGTCGCATCCAAAGTGACCTACAACTTGCACAAGCCTATCCAGTAGTTGATGCTTGTCCTTGGTGCCATAAGGGAAAAACTTGCTATCCGCTAAATAGACAAAATTGCCCCCGACTAGTTGCAAAGTGCTATCTAATACAGTCAATCCACCTACACCACTATCCACTACCAAAATCTTCAATGCCAAAACTCCACACCGCTATCTTATGCGGCAAAACAACAACTTTTGCAACATTAGGAAAAATACAGTTGCGCTTTGACAAAAAATAGGCTATAATTACCACAGTTAAATATGCAGGGGTGTTGAAATTGGCAAACAAGCTGGCCTCAGACACCAGTGGAGCAATCCTTGTGGGTTCAAGTCCCATCTCCTGCACCAAAAAGACGATGGAAAATGATACGTTTTCCATCGTCTTTTTTATCCATTGCGAAAGCAATGGCATATCATCGCCGTTAGGCGTATATCATCACCGAAGGTGCATATCATCAACCGTAGGTTGTATTTCTTTCGCAATGATGATATACTCGTCTGAAAACGAGATATGCTCGTTTTCAAACGGATGATATACAATTCCAAAGGAATTGATGATATACAACGGCAAGCCGTTGATTTTGAAGTTACAGTATGATATAATATTATTGAGGTATATGCATATGGATAAAAAATCATTTATATGGTCAATAATATCTATTATTTTTGGTATGTTATGTCAAATAGCTTTATTTTTAGAGGATAAACAAATATGGCTTTCAATTGTTGGTAGTTGCATATTATGTTTAGGAATTACTTCATTAATTAATTCTTTTAAAGTTACTGGGCATGGTTATACTACAAAGATTACTCCAACTAAAGAAATTAAAGAAATATTAATAGAACAATATAAGTATTGTGATTTAAACTATTGTGACAAATTAATCAAAGTATTTTACTCTCAAGACAGTCAAAATAGAATATTGTTTTTAATGATGAAAAATAATACTGTAGTTGTAAGAAAACAAACACTTATAATTTATCCAGATGATAGAACGATAACACCTATTTGGATTGGTCAATGGATTACGCAATCTGGTAGAGACAGTTTTTATGCTGATGTTCAAATAGCTATTAGAGAATATCAAATTGAATTAAATAAAGGCTTTGAAGAATTAGTTTTAGATGAAATCCCACCAATTGATTTATTTAAAAATCCAGAGTTTATTGCAGAAATAAAATGGAAAAAAGAAAAAGATGGAGGTAGAAAAACTATTCCGTACGGTAATAGATATATTCCACAGATTGTAATTCGAAAGAAAAGTAAAGAAAAGCCATTACATAGTATATTTCTTAGAAATATTGAAGCTATAGGTAAATATAAAACAATTGCATTTGTGAAATATGTTTATGATACTGCTCCAAATGATTTATATGAAAATCTAGTATTTGACATATGTGAAGGATCTAAGAAAGTAGCTACTGGTGTTATTAAAGCAATGAGAGAGAATATTGATATTTAAAGAGTCAATAAATTGGGTTATATGCAAATGATCGTATCCTTTTAGTACTTCTTCCTATGGAAAAATAGGTTAAGTATATCCTTTTTATTCTTTACACACAACGGCTGCAACACCGTTTTGGTCGCAAAAGAAAGCAGTTCACTCACAGTGCACTGCTTTTTCTTTTTCTCCTGTTGGTGTGCAGCCTGTATTCTTGGCAATGGCACTATTAACAACCCGTGACGCTTCACTTCGGTTCGCTATTCCGTCACTTCGTTCCTTACAAGTCCCATCTTGTGTACCCCAAAAAATGCAGAACACGTGTAGTTCTACATTTTTTACTTATTCACTTTTCACTCTGCACTATTCACTAACCTTTTTTACAGTCTCCCCCCCCACTATTTCTCACAAATATTGTCATATCTATGGCTTTTTTGATTGATTTATTGTATACTATACACACTACTACACTTCAATGATACAAAACTACACCTCTAATTACTAATGAATTTCTACTTTACTAAAAGCATATGAACAAAGACTGGTCACAACTTAACAAAGATACCAAACAGCTACTAAACAAACGACAAACATTTGCTGATGGCATTACAAAACTGTTGCAACTGCGAACTCTGCTATTTGACAAATGGCTAGAATCTGTCAAACATTTATCAGCAGAAGACTACGCTAAGCAACCATTTATTAACCAATCTGGATACCACTCCAAAACGATAGCATATTCCATTTTTCACGTGTTTAGAATTGAAGACATCGTACTTAACACCCTAATCAACAACAGACAGCAGTTGTTTTTCGAAAAAGGATACCATATCACAATCAATTCGCCAATTATCACCACTGGCAATGAGTTACAAGGCGGAAGCATTGCAGAGTTTTCCCAACAACTAGATATCCATCAACTGCTAAACTACGCAAAGGACGTTTTTGAGCAATCAAACCATTGGCTATCTTGCATCTCCTTTGACGACCTAAAAACCACCTATTCTAATTTGGATCAACAAAGAATTTGCTCAACCAATACCGTTGATGAAAGCCAACGTTGGCTAATAGAATACTGGTGCAGCAAGGATGTTAAAGGTTTGTTAGCAGTGCCATTTTCTCGTCATTGGATAATGCACCTAGAAGCATCACTACGCATCAAAAACAAGCTGACCAAATAGCTCACAACACACACGTTACTATTAAATACGCCACAAGGATTACCACTTATGAGAAAGGAAATTGACCTAAACACTTGGGATAGAAAAGAGCACTTTGAGTTTTTTTCTCGCAATGCAACGCCGCACTACTGTGTTGCCTTCAATATTGACGTTACCAACTTGTTACATTTTACACGCGCCAACAAGCTATCCTTCTACTACTCGCTTGTATACCTATGCACGCAAACGGTCAACGAAATTGATGCCTTTTTGATGGAAACGGAAAACAACAAGGTGTACGCAATAAACCAGCGCATTGCAAGCTTCATCGATTTGGCCAAAGGTTCCACAGTTTTCCACGTGGTATGCTTGCCACAGCAACAAGATATTTTTGCATTTTGCAGTCAAGCCCGTGAGCAAAGCACCAACAATCCACTAACGTTGCAACAATCCTGCCTAATAACCGATCCAAAGGTAATTTTTTCCTGTCTTCCATGGCTAGATATGACCACCTGCACCAACGAAAGGGACTACACCGATCCAAAACTGAAGGACGACACCGCACCCATCATCGTGTGGGGCAAGTACATACAAAAGGACGGCACCTTCACCCTCAACATGACTTTGGACGTAAACCACCGCCTAATCGACGGCTACCACATTGGTCAATTTGCACAAAAGCTCCAAAACAAAATTGACAGCCTTTGCTAACCGCACATCATTGTTTGCACAACTGTTCACACGTGCACATCAATAACACCACAACATATTTATCAAAACAAAAAAAGCACCAAGCCTATACGACTTGGTGCTTTAATTTTGCTATTTAGTTTTCAAAGCCTACAATTAGCAGTATTTTTCCATAGATTTTGTAAGGAAGTTAACTGGTTCAAGTTGGTCGCAAGTAACGTATCCTGCTGGAGCCTTGATAAGGGATGGAAGGCGGTTAACGATTGTAGCACAAGTGTGTTCTACAGTAGCTGGCTTAACAACGTGGTATTCAACGTTTGGTTCGCCTGTTAGCCACCAGTCGCACATATCGCCGTCTTCTGGTCCGTAAACCTTACCGATTGTTTCTTCTTCAACAACGATGCCTTCTTCTGTTTGGATTGTTACAACTGCGGACATACCAATGCAACGGCCAGCCTTGATTGTGTAACCAAGTGTGCTGCTGTATACGTCGTGGTCAACGATGTATGGAACGTGCTTTTGATCGATGGACTTAATTGTCAAGCCAAGCTTGTTGCAGATAGCTTCACTAGCGTTCCAAGCGTAGGATGGTTCAAATTCTGCTGGGTGAGCAATTTGTTGTTCAAATTCTTCAGCGGAAAGGTCACAACCGTGAGCCTTTGCAAGAGCGATACCATATTCGTCAACGTTGTAGCTGTACGCACCCTTGATTTTTACAAGGCTATCGCAACCAGCAGCTGCCAAAGCAACCATGTTGATCCAGAAGATATCTTGCATACCGGAACCTGTAATTGTGCAGTTATTAGCAACAGCAACTTCATGAAGGTGATCTACTTGAGCCTTAGCTGTTGTGCATGGGTAGATAGCTTCTTCGCAAGTTGTGATAACGTTGATTCCGCGAGAAACGCACTTTTCTACGTGCTTGTAGATGTCGTTGATAAAGCTGAAAAGTGTAACGATTGCAACGTTTGCTTTGCTTTCGTCCAAAACCTTGTCTGCGTCAGAAGAAATGATAACGCCAGTTTTGAAGCCAAGTTCTGCAAAGTCGCCAATATCCATACCAACAACTGCTGGATCGATATCGATAGCGCCTACAACTTCTGCGCCGTGGTTGTAAAGGTATCTGATGATGTACTTAGCCATCTTACCACAACCGTATTGAACTACTTTTACTTTTTCCATAATGAAGATCCTCCTATATATTTATTTTGTTTTGGTTGCAACGTTAACTATCGGTAAATGGTTGCAACGCTTCATATGGTAAACGATATAAAAACTGTGCAAATATAGTGTTGCCAATAATGTGTCGTCGCAACACCCAAACTTTGCATTATAATTATAACACAATATTATAGAAAAATCTTGTATTTTATACAATTTATAAAGTTTTTTCTATACTACTTTTTTATACCGCCACAAATTTTTTTTATACTCTCAGTTTGTCTTCAGTTTTGAACAACAAAAAAGCACCAAGCGGTCAACTTGGTGCTACTGTTATTTGCTATTTAGTTTTGCCAAAGTATTTTGACCAAGGGGAGTCTTGCATGGTAGGTTTGCGAAAGATAAGTGTTAGCAAGGTGTCGGCATTGGCAACACGTTCGTCCAGTGCCCTACGATCCTCCTCACTCAATTTGTAGGAGCATTGGATAGCAACGTAGTCTTCTTCCGTCAAGTTTAGCCTGCGTTCTATATCCACAATGTTAAAGCAAGCCCTTTGTCCTTCACACACAAAGTGCACTTTTTCCCCTATTTCCATATAGCGGTAGTCCTGCTTATCTATCGTTTTGTACAAGCCATCAGCAACAATACCTTCAAGCGTTTGCTTGTCTACTTGAATTGTGTACTCTTCCATAAGCTCTTCTTGGGCAACGATTTGCTCTTTGTGTACTGTGCCATCAGGAAAAACTAGTGCGCTTTCCTTTACACCGTATTTGTCGGTAAAAAGCGCATAAGCATATGGGCCAAGCTCCCCGTGAGCTTCCGCCATTATTCCGCCAAAGCCCCTTCTGCTAAAGGTTACCATTTTGCCGTTGTTCAAAATAGGCGCGCAGTTGGCATCTTCTTGATGATGCTCTCCAGTAAAGCAGTAGCCATGTGCCTTGATATCGTCCATAACCGCATTGGTAATAGCCCAACTGTTGTCACAATCGGGGTAGGTTGTGTCGTCGTAATATGTCCAACCAATAACCTTGTATTTCATTTAGCCTTGCTCCAATAATTCATAAAACAAATAGATTTTCTACATAATACTGCTATTAAACAATTCTACTAGTACATTTTAATATCCATTACTATGTAAAAATTGGCTTGCATTGTGTGTTCAAATAAATATTTAGTACAACAGTCCTTTGTACCACTCAAAGCAGATGATTGTGTTAACAAGTGCATACACAGCCACCGGCGCATATACACATATTTGCACAATATTTACTACGTTCTCTAGCTTTGGTCTTACTTTTAGATAGTACAGCAACATACCCACTGTTCCGCCCAAAGTGTTGATGATAACGTCCGTTGTGTCGCATCCACCTAGACCGGTAAACAGCTGAATCAACTCAAAAACAACACTACTAGCAAACGCCAATACAATCGTTTTCCATTTGCTATTGGTAAAACGTGCTACAAAAAAACCAAAGGGCAAGTAAATAATAAAGTTCATCAATGGTTGCTTAATTCCATCCCATGCGAAGTCAATTTGTAGTGAGTGAAATGGAATCCAATTTTTGCCTAGCCTATGTAGCAAAGGCAAAGTTGCTAGTGCGTGCCCATCGGAAATTACCACGTAACTGTTGAATTTGAGCACAATTACCCACACCAACAGCCAAAGGTAAAGTGCCGTAGCTACAATATACAGTTTTTTATTAGTTGATGCTTTCATCTGCTCTCCTATTGAATTGACACAGCAACATAATAGCTAATGGCGACTTGTGGGTAAAATGTGCCAAGATGTTGACGGTGTAATTATATCACAAAGCAACCACATATTCAATAACCACAGCTATATTTACGCAATTTGTTGTACACTTAATTTTCCTACGGTATATTTGTTTACTTGGATAGAACAGAATTCTCTATGCTTGTCAATGATCATCTTTATCCACTACACTATTGATTGACACCCATAAAAAAGGTTATTTGTCTTGCCACAATCAATTAACCTTTGCTAACAAAAAAGCAGTTTCCTACCAAAAGAAAACTGCCTCAATATTTTGTTACGTTATTTGTGCTTTGAGCTGTTCAAATCAAACCTACCTCAATGTGCAAATAGGTTCAACAATTAGTCTTCCAATTGAATTTGGTTCTTCACACAAAACTCGTGAAAAGCCTTTTGCGCGCGGTAATTTGGTTTGCAATGACCTGCTTCCCAACGGTTAACAGTGGCAAACGCAACGCCTAGCTCCTGCGCCATCATTTCTTGGCTTAGGAAGAGCTTTTTTCTTACGTACTTTACTTTATCTTTGAATTCCATAGGTGGCCTCCGTGTGCTTATTTGTTTTTCTTCCCCTGTATACTCCTTTATTTTACCATACAAAAGGAGCAAAATCAACTGTTATTTGAAAATAACTTGCTTGTTTTTTACGATTATCCACAAAAAGCACAATTATTTGACAAAATCCGACGTCAAAACTACTAAATTGGCACCTTGCACACACCAAATACTACAACGCCAGCCACTGCGGAAAGCAAAATGAGCAAAATTGGATGAATCTTCTTTTTGCCAAGGCGCACTCTACTAAGAACCAACAATGCTACCATTATAATAAGGCTAACCCAACTAAACTTGTCAAAGCCTTGGCTAGTGATATTTGCCGTGTCTAGGTTTGGCAACACCACAGCGCAACCCACCGTTACAATGGCCGAAAGGATAAGTCCCCAAACAACAGGTTTAATTCCGCCAAGCACACCTTGAACGTACTTGTTAGACTTGAACTTTAGCAAAAGCTTTGTTACAACGATGATGATAACCAACGAAGGTAACACAACGCCAACTGTTGCAACTATTGCGCCCAAAAATCCGCCAAACAATCCTAGCGACGTTTCCTTGCCAACCTGCATACCAATAAAGGTAGCAAGATTGATGGCAAATGGCCCGGGGGTAGATTCGGCAATACCCACAAAGTTCAGCAGTTCTTCGCTGGCAACCCAGCCGTGCTTTTCCACCACTTGCATAACCATAGGAAGCATAACGTATCCACCGCCAATGGTAAACAAGCCTATCTTAAAATACTCCCAAAACAAAAGCAAAAATGGCATTACTTGTCCACCTCCTCTTCTGTTTGATCAGCAGGTGGCAGTAGTTTGCTGCCAATAGGTGTACAGCAGTAGAACACCACACCAACAACAGCCCCAATCATGATGAGATAAATCACGTTGAAGTTGGTAAATACCGACACGCCAAAGGCGCACGCAACAAGAATAAGGTTGAACAGGTTTTTATCCACTTGCTTGCCAAGCTTTACAAAAGCATTGAATATTAGCACCACAACACAGCATCTGATACCAGCAAATGCCGCTTTGTACCAGTAGTTGTTTCCAAAGCTATCTATAACAAAGGACAACCCACAAATTAGCAAAAAGGATGGCAACACAACACCAAGGGTTGCTACAATTGCACCAATGACACCACGCTTTTGGTATCCCACACCCGTTGCCATATTTACTGCAATAACACCAGGGGTGGATTCGGCAACAACAACCATATCCATCATAAATTCGGAGGTTATCCATTTTTTATTTTCCACCAGCGCCTGCTCGATTACAGCAATCATTGCGTAACCACCGCCAAAGGTAAAAGCGCCAATTTTGAAGAAGGCAATAAACAATTGCCACAAGCTTACTTTTTTCATACTAAAGTCCTTTAATATTTCTACTTGCACACAATTAGTGCATTACTATTTATATCGGTATATTTGTGTATCAACATTTGTAGAGCGGTGATTTACCACCACAGCAATACGAAACTAGCGTCCTAAAGTCACGTAAACGTTGGAAAAGTAATACTGCTATCAGCTAAACACCTTGTTCATATTTTGCAAAACGAAGCTAACGTCACTGTCACTAAACTCTGGCAAGTAATCCCTTGTTGCAGACTCCAGCTGCTGAGTAAATCCGTTGTGCAAACCCACGTTTTCAAAGTAGGCGGTAACGTTGTTGTACTCGTGCTTGAACAATCTGCGATTTAGGTAAGGCACCTTGCTGTCCTGTCGAGCTGGAAAGTACTGTGACATCAAGCTTACGTAGGTGTCCTTGCCGAGCGTACAAATCCAATCCAAAATACGTTTGCTATCTTCCACTTGAGTAGGCAACACAAGGTGTCGCACAATAACCCCCTTTGTTATGTAGCCTTCTTTGTCAAATTGGTCCTGTGGCTGTTGACGGCGCATTTCCTTGATGGCATCCGTTGCCACTTGAAAGTAGTCGGGAGCGTTGGCAAGTTGGGCGGAAAGTTGACTAGAACAAAACTTCAAGTCGGGCAGATACACGTCCACCAAGCCGTCCAATAGTTTTAGCGCTTCTACTTTTTCGTAGCTAGATGTGTTGTACACTACAGGAATATGCAACAATGGCTTTGCCTTTTTCAATGCTTCGGCCAGCTGTGGCACAAAGTGACTTGCCGTTACCAAGTTGATATTTGCCATACCCTTGTCTTGCAGATATAACATGGCATCAGCCAACTGCTCCACGGTAATTTGAACGCCGTGTGGACTAACGGTAATATCGTAGTTTTGGCAAAATCTGCAACGCAAATTGCACCCAGCAAAAAAGATAGTTCCACTACCCTTTGTGCCAGATATGCAGGGTTCTTCCCAAGCGTGACAAGCAATGCGCGATACCGTCACGTCCCCCACACCGCAAAACCCACTAGTGGCATTGCGATCAATATTGCAATTTCTTGGACATAGCGTACATTTCATAAATCTAGTATATATTTTTGCCACCCTTTTGTCAAGCCGTGACGTCCACACCACCAACAGGAACATTTTTTACCGCCCAAAAACCCAAAACGGAAAATTTGTAGAGTGATTTAGGTATATTCCCTGTTGAAAAATCCCCCTGTGTGTTGTATAATTTACACAGGAGGCAAAGTTATGGATTGTGAAAAGATTGGCCAATTTATCGTAAAAGAAAGAAAAAACAAAAACTTATCGCAAAACCAACTGGCAGATATGTTATTTGTCAGCTACAAAACCGTTTCCAAATGGGAGAACGGACGTGGACTGCCCGACACAAGCGTTTTGCCAAAGCTTTGCGAAATACTGGACGTTTCCATCAACGAACTACTTTCTGGCGAAAGGCTCACACAACAGCAATACAACGCACAGGCAGAATACAACATGTCGCAACTGCTGGAGCACTCCCACCTGGACTACTCCACCAAAACACGCAAAACTGTGTACTACGTAACAACTGCCATCCAAGCGATACTGGCAACACTGGCAATTACATTTATGATGCTGTTTTTATCCATGAACGGCCCCAACTACGCACCCACACTGGCAATAATATTTACCATTGCTTTGGTGGTTACCTACATAGTACAGCTGGTGCTTGTGTCCGTTATGTACCGCAACACTTCGCAGAAACTGCGCATAGACCGATTGTTTTTGTACATTAGCATAAACCTATTGCCACTTGCAGTTATCGTCTACGCAATCCTTATCTCCTTTGGCATGTAAACTAGCACCAAGTATATTTTCTACAAGTTATTTCCCTACTATCATAATACAAACAAATTTGTTACCAATGGATTTGGGCATAGTGCTCAAATCCTTTTTTTATAGGCTAGGTGTACAAAGGGTAATGCTACACAACACAAAAAAGTGGTCAAGCGGTAGGATATATGCTGTAGCCACCCTTGCATACACTACTGTATGGCAGTTGACAAGCCAAAAAACAATCAAGGACAACAGCAAGGCAATGTTTCAATCTCTACTGCAACTACTAAAACGACTACTTTTTTTGACAGGTTACTACACCAACAGCAGTTATCCAAAGCCCCTTTCTGCAGAAGAAGAGGCGGCGTGTTTATCTCGCATGCAAAAGGGAAGCAAGTCGGCGCGCGACAAGCTGATAACACACAATATGCGACTTGTAGCGCACATTGCCAAGAAGTACAGCAAAAACGACTTCGACGACCTGATCAGCATTGGCTCTATTGGCCTTATCAAGGGTGTGGAGAGCTTTTCTGCAAGCAAGGGCACCACGTTAGCCACCTACCTAGCTAGGTGCATCGAAAACGAAATACTGATGACCTTGCGCGCCAACAAAAAGTACCAAAACACGGTGTACCTAAACAGCAGTATCGGTCAGGACAATGACGGCAACGACTACACCCTTATGGACGTGCTGTGCGTAAAGGAAGACAGCGTATTTCATCAGGCGGAAAACGCAATACTACGCAAAAATCTGCTGGACATCATATCCCAGCACCTAAACGAACGTGAGCAAAAGATTGTGCTAATGCGCTACGGATTGGACGGCAACCCACCACTAACACAACTGCAAACCGCCAAGAAGTTGGGCATAAGCCGAAGCTACATCAGCCGAATAGAAACGCGCGCATTGAACAAAATAAAGCAGTACCTAGAAGAATAGCATCAAACAAAAAAAGAGTCGCCATTAGTTGCGACTCTTTAATTATTGTATTGATATCTATTAGATGTTCAAAAGACGAATAATGCGTTTTCTGAAAATCATGCTGATGATGTCAGCAATCCAAATGATGTTCCAGCCCAAAACTACGCGAAGAATTGCAGCAACAATTTTGCCTTCTTGCAATCTTGTTAGGAAACCACAAATCAAGTTTGTGATGGGGATAATTGTCAAAATCAAGCTAACAATGTATCCAAGACCAAAATAATCACCCTTTTTTGCCATAATAGAAAAATCCTCCTAATTTTAGTATACACAAATTATACAACAAATGCCACCCCATTGCAATAGGGTTTTTGCACTTTTTGAGTGGTCAAACAGGATAATTGTTCATTTTTGTGCTCATATTGTAGATACTAGTCGTCCACAACGATAACCTTCTTGCCAATGCTTTGCAAAAACAGCTTGAAGTCGGCAACAGATAGAACTACCGTTGCGGTGTTGTCGCAGGGGTGGAACTTTACCTTTTGCGCATCCCACACTTCCCTGTGGATGAGCAACGTTGCCTTGTACTCCCCTTCGTTTAGATAGGCAAATGGACTTACACTACCACGATGAACACCAAGGTCACAAAGCAGTTTTTCTTCGGTGGCAAACTCGAACTTGGCACAACCAACGTAGGAAGCAAGTCCACGCATACTGGCGCGCTTGTCAAAGGGCAACACTACCAAGTAGTAGTTGTCACTTTTTTTGTCCTTTACGTACAAACTTTTGCAAGCCATACAGTTGTCCACGTGGATAATCTTGCGGGATTCCTCGGTGGTTACAACTGCTTCGTGGCGCAACAGAGTGTACTTTATGCCAAGGCTATCCAAGTAGCCACACACCTTGTTCATCATAAGCTAGACCTTTTTTCTCCTTTGTAAAAATTATACTCTTTTACCGGGCAAAAATCAACTGTTTGACATACCACCGCCACAACTGTACAAGTACAGCATAACCCCTGCAAAGATATTTTCGCACATCTGTTGCTGGTACTGCTCATCCAAAAGATTGGCTACGTCGGTAGCGTTAGAAAAAAATCCGCACTCCACAATTATTGATGGACAAGCCACTTCCCTGCAAATGTAATAATCGCCACTTTGCGTTGTGCGATTGGTGTTGGCAAAACTATTTAACACCTTTTGCACGCTACTTGCCAATTCAAAAGAAAGGTCACTTCCCCTTTGGTAAAACACCTGTGGCCCGTGCTGACGGCTATCGGCAAACTTGTTCATATGGATGCTAATAACCAAGTTGGCGTTGCTTGCATCCACCACCTTTTTGCGTGCAATCATATCGCGCATTTTGAACCCTTTGGTAGGTAAGCCGTACAGTCCACCGCTAGAAGTACGCGTATAAAGGACGTTAAAGCCCGCATCTTGCGCAATGTTACCAAGAGCCTTGGCGTAGACAAGGTTTAGGTCCGATTCCTTTGTGCCATCGGGAGCCACCACACCGCCGTCAATACCGCCGTGACCGGCATCAATTACTATGGTAAAATCTATCAAAGACGTGCTTTGCCCTTCAAATTGTTTTGAACAAAGATACAGTAGCAAAGCCAACTGTACAACTAACAGCACTAAAAGCAACAAAACAGCATTTTTAGACTTTTTTTGCACCCAAATACCCCCTTTGCGCACTTTTGTGGAAAAACGTAAAATAGCATCGATTTTGCCTAAAACAACCAAATTTTGACAAAAATCGCGCAAAAATGTGGATAGTTATACACTTATCCACAAAGTTATCCACATTTTTGTTGATAACTGTGGACAATATGTTTCACTTTGTGCGTGAAACTCCTCTTTTTGTTGGTTAGTTAAGTTTATGCGCGCCAGTTGCCACAAATCGCAAAATTTGGTTGCAAATTTTGTATTTTTATGTCGTTAAAAAGTGATTTTTGCACAAAATGTTATACCGACTTTTTAACAAAATGTGCCTTTGGCAAATATGTTTACTTTTACAAACTTTGGGCAACACTACCATCAAAAAATAAGAGAGGTGTTGTAACAAATGAGTTTCAATCCATTTAACGAAAAACCGCTAAAAATGCCAGACGAGTTTTACAGCTTTAACCAACTGGCACTAAAACCCTACAACAAATTTGAAGTTGATCCCTACACACGCGTACGCGTTATCCTTGCCAACGGTGCCGAGTTCGAGGCAAACGCATTTTGCCACCAATTTCACCGCCACTGCGAAAACAACGACCTAAGACGAGAGCTTGCCATTTGCAGAAGAAAGGAACAACAACAGCAAAAGCGTATTGCCAGCCTAAAGCCCATTGGCGAAGGCATCTTGGAGCACACCATTGGCTACGAACAGCTAGCAGTTGACCTTACCGCCATCTTTGCCCAACGCGAAAGTGATCCCTACGTAAAAATGGCAATGGACTTTGCTCTGCTAGAAGACTTTGACCACCTGTACCGCTACGCCGACCTACTGGAAATGGACAAGGGCATCCAAGCGGAAAAACTGGTTGGCAGATACACGGAAATTATGCCCGGCCGTCCAACCATTGCCGAGCACCGCTTCCCCACCGACGACGTAAAGCGCTACTGCAACTTTAAAAAGTCCAATCCGCTAACCAAATTGGACCTAAACATCCTAACCGCTGCCGAACAGCAAACGATGAACTACTATATGAACCAAGCCAACTTCTACCAAAACAAGCTTGGCCGAACGTTGTACACGGAAATTGCCATGATAGAAGAACAGCACGTAACGTTGTACGGCGGATTGAAGGACGTCAACTGCACTTGGCTAGAGGATATGCTCATGCAACAGTACACCGAGTGCTACCTGTACTACAGCTTGTGGCAGGACGAAACGGACGCACACGTCAAAAAGGTGTGGGAAGAGCACTTCAACGACGAGCTTGCCCACCTACACCACGCGGTGGAACTACTCAACAAGTACGAAAACAAGTGCTGGGAGCAAGTAATCCCCAAGGGAGCCTTCCCCGAACTACTCAAGTTTTCCAGTAACATTGAGTACATCCGCAAGGTGCTACAAAACACAGTTACACTAACAGGCAACAAGGAAGACTACGTTGACGTAGCCGATCTCCCACGCGATTACCAGTTCTTTGCCTACCAACACCAAATGTTCGACAAAACAAGCCAAGTTGCCAGCCACAACGTCATTGCCAAGTATATTGCCGACAACGGCAAGGACTACCGCTACCAAGTTAGCGAACACCCAGTAACGGAGCTTGCCGACAGAACAACGGATAACACCACCATCGGCCGACAATGAGGAAGTACGATGCCCTAGCCGAAAGATTTTGCGATGCCCTTCCCCTGCACGAAACGCCCGCTATTCCGGGGCAATACGCACCACTGGATATTGCATTGTACAACCCCTGCGGAATTATCCTATAACACAACTAAAACCCCTAAAAAGGGCAATTAAGCGCCTTTAACAAACAAAAACGGTTACCATTGCGGTAACCGTTATATTTTGCGCAAAAAAACTGCCACAGAACACTCCGCAGCAGTATTTGTATTATTCTGTTTGCAATGCTAGAGGAATTGGATAGGGCACTTGCGTTGTGCTGTCACTTAGCAAGCAGTACTCTCCATTGAAATAGATAATGGGCAATCCTTCAATGAGTGCCACCTGTCCATGTTGCAAGTTGGCTGCTTGCAATGCAATCTTCTTCCGCACAATCGGCATTTAGACATTTACCACAATCTTGGCACACGTTTTGACAAGTGTGCTTGGGCTGACATGCCAACAGCACACTACAACAGCCAATCAAGATAATTAACGCACAAATGATGCTAACAAATCTTTTTGCTTTCACAGCGCCAACTCCTCCATATATTTATCCTCCCATAGAATAGTATGGTATTCTAACCAAATATCTTGTTAGCTCAACTTGAAAACATGTAATACTAACCGCAAATGGGCTATTGTAATAAAACTCCATTATTAACTGGTTATCAAAATAAACATAAATAACATTAGTCCAATCCATACCAGTGATATCGCAAGGGTGTCGGACCATACGTAAACGTGCATAGTCCTCCACTTGAAGGAATTCAACATACTGTACTGTGGCGTAGTCAAAAGTGTATACAATTTTATTTTCTTCATATTTGTGCGGTGGTAAATCTTGACTACTGTGTCCTATAACACCCATTTCATATATCCAAAATACCTGATATTTCACATTTGGATTAGCCGAAAATGTTGTTATTACCGTTTCGCTTTCAGTTGTTGATAAATTATCCACAAAAAGCACAATTTCCCCAATCATTGGCGCTTGGTCACATTTTTGTCTGCAATTTGGGTGCTTGCAGTAAATATCCGTACACTTATTACAGGTTGGGCAAACGCTTTGGCACGGATGAGGACAGTCGCACTTTACAACACACTCTGGTTGTGAACAAAAATAGTCCATGCACTTGTTACAGGTATCACAAACAGTACGACATTCGTGGTGGTCACGAGGACACTTGTCTGCACAAATAGCTTCGGTACATGCTTTGTCTGTACATTTACCACATTTTGCACATACGCTGTCACACACGTGATGACCAAGACACTTGTCAACGCAAGTTGTTTCGGTACAATCGGCATTTAGACATTTGCCACAATCTTGGCACACGTTTTGACAAGTATGCTTGGGCTGACATGACAGTAGTACACTACAACAGCCAATTAAGACAATTAACGCACAAATGATGCTAACAAATCTTTTTGCTTTCATAGCGCCAACTCCTCCTTGTATTTATGCTAGTATACTATCAAATGTATCTAGTTTAGTCAATAGATGTCAAAAGATTGCTATCTACAAATTTACCGATTTAACAAAAATAACTGAAAATCTATCCCAAAGTGCTGATTTCACAAAAAAAACTGCCACAGAACACTCTGCAGCAGTTTGTGTATTTGTATTAACTTTGCGGTAACATTATAGTTTTTGTCAGATGGGGTTATTTGCACAAAATTCCATCTACCAAGCCGTAATCGAGAGCTTCTTGAGCGTCCATCCAGTTGTCACGTTCGCAATCGGCGTGAACAGTAGAAACGTCCTTGCCAACGTTTTCGGCAATGATGCGTTCCAACTCGTCACGGCTGTGAGCAATGCTACGAGCCATTTGCTCCATGGCTGTTTGAGTGCGGTAGCTTCCTTGACGAGTGCTGATTAGTGGTTGGTGGATAAGGATACGGCTATGCGCCAAAGCAAAGCGGCGTCCCTTCTTTCCGCAAGACAGCAAAAATGCGCCCATACTTGCCGCCATACCAAAGCAAATTGTGCTAACTGGGGCGGAGATGTGCTGAATTGTATCGTAGATAGCCAAGCCGTAGTCGATGCTTCCGCCTGGGCTGTTGATATACAAGCTAATTTCCTTGTCGGGGTCTTCCTTGTCGTAGTTGATCAAGCGCACAACAACGTCCATTGCGCTAATTTCGTTAACTTCGCCACTTAGTATGATAATTCTTGGTTCTTCCATTGTACTATCCCCCTAGGCAATGATGCTATCCACAATGCCATATTCCTTGGCTTGTGCGGCATCCAGTTCCAATCCAAACTCGATATCGTTGTGGATCTTTTCCACACTTTGACCGGTGTGTTTTGCAAAAAGTTGTTCCATAACTTGACGTTCCAAGGTAACTTCCTTGGCAGCAATGGCAATTTCCGTTTGTTGATTGCTACCAGGTTGAAGTGTTCCGTAGGGTTGTTCCAAGGAAAACGAGCAGTGTTTTAGGCAACTACGCTTGTTGCACGCCGCCAAAATGAGCGCTGCGTAGTTGTTTACTGCGCCAATACCAACACCAACAACTGGGTTGGAGATGTGCTGAATTGTGTCGTAGATGGAAAGCATATCCAAATAGTTGCCCCCGTAGCTACCAATGAACAACTGAATTTCCTGCTCGCTATCCAATGCGTTTAGTTGAAGCAAATCGAACACCACACCTGCGGCGTTGTTGCCATTTACATATCCGTTGATAAGCACAACACGGCTTTCAAACAGTTTGCGTTCTAGTTTTTCTCTTGTCATAAAAACCCTCTTTGTCTGCTAAAAAATAAGCTTTTGTATTGTTGCAAAGTAGCACAAATGTGTTTACTATCCGCACACTGCATACTACACCAATGCCGTCCCTAACAGTTGGGCAAGAACTTTTAGGGAAGGGTGGTCTTGTCGTGACGGAAGAAGCCTTTTTTGCGTTACGTCTAGTACGTGTAGTCGCTTGGATAGGCTTGCCACATTGCAACACATCTTTGTAATTATACCACTTATGCAAGGACTAGTCAATAGCCCTTGGCAAACTGCAATGCATATATTTTGCCACAACACACATACTACCAGCAAATAAATAAGGAGGGACTTACTGGTGAAAAGAACATTTAACGTTTTTAGCGTTATTGCGCTTGTACTAACCATTGTTGGCGCACTCAACTGGCTTGCCATTGGCATTTTTTCCTTCAACTTGGTAAACTGGATTACCTTTGGCGTGGGTTGGCTAGAAAGTTTGTTGTATATCCTTGTGGGCATTGCCGGCATCTACATGTTGGTGTGGCTATTTGTGTCACGCGGCAAAATGTGTTGTTGCGACGACTACCACACGTCAAGACGCAGCTACTAGTATAACCTACAGCGACAAAGCACCACTTTGCAACTAAACAAAACAGTTGCAAGCACCAAAAAAGGATTTGAGCACAACACTCAAATCCTTTTGTAATTGTTTATGACAGTATTATAAAATACTAATCTCTACTTTTCAACATTTATTTCATAAAAACTATCTACAAATTTACCGATTGACATTACTAAATAACAAAATATAATCACAAATAACACAAGCAACAGTACTAAAGATGTAGTCTTTTGTAATCTATTTATCATATTTACTCCTCAATTATACTTTTTTGCTGTAAATAATAGTTGATGTGATTTTGTATTTCCAAGAATTCCCATGTATATTGAATAAAGTCACTCTTTTTGCCATATGCGTAATAAATATTGCTTTCCTCAAACCAATACTCCATTGGTACATTGTCAAATGCAACATTTAGCATGTTCACAGTAGAACGAGTAAGAGTGTTATAGGTGGAAATATCTTCGCCTACATAGTAGAAAAATCTTCCGCCAACCCTTGCTACTGGATTGATTTTTATTGGATAATTAACCTGCTGACCATCCTTTATCATCTTTTGCATAATATCGTATGCGCACATGTAATGTGTTACTATAACCAGTTGGTCATAAGACAAAAGTTTATTTTCGTAAGCATCATCTATCTGCATAAATTCGCCTTGCTTGTACACGAATATTTGGTATCTGTGACTTCCGGACATAACAAGTCCGTCAATGTTGTAATACAAGTCATACTCAATGTAACCAGTTTCCCACTTTGACCTCATTTCCAATATATATATGTCATCAATTTTGCCGTAGTAAGCTTCGATAGTAACTGGTTCTATATCGCCTTTTTCAGAGCCAAAAGACACTCTATAATCCACAAAAGCCTGTTTAAGCATTGCTTCTTCTTGGGATGTTAGCGGAATATAGTTATATTCCGTTACTGGCTCATCAAGCAAGGTAATTTGTGGAGTGGAATTGTGTCCAGGACATTTAGCTAAAATACATGGCTCTTGTGTGCATTGAGTGTTTGTACACATTCCGCAAATTTGGCAAACGTTTGTGCATAAATGAGTATAGTACCAAGGATAACCACAATTACAACTGATATTTTCTTTAGGACAGTTACACTTTTGCCCAGTGCATCCGCCACACTTGGGACAAGGATTTTGGCAAAAATCATGTCCTTTACAACGCATGAAAATACAAGGCTCTAGTGTACATTCAGTATTTGTACATTTGCCACATTTTGCGCATACACTGTCACATACGTGATGGCCAAGGCACTTGTTAGCGCAAGCTTCTTCTGTGCAATCTGCATTTGTGCATAGCTTGCAAGTATCACAAATACTTGTGCAAGAATGTGGTGGCGTATGACCAAGGCATTTGTCAACGCATGCTTCTTCCGTACAATCGGCATTTAGACATTTACCACAATCTTGGCACACGTTTTGGCAAGTATGCTTGGGCTGACATGCCAGTAGTACACTACAACAGCCAATTAGTATAATTAACGCACAAATAATGCTAACAAATCTTTTTGCTTTCATAGCGCCAACTCCTCCTTATATTTATGCTAGTATACTATCAAATGTAGCTAGTTTAGTCAATAGGTGTCAAAAAATAGCTATCTACAAATTTACCGATTTTTGTTTTTGGGGCTGTTTTGCGGTAAAAAGTACAAAAAAAGGACTTGAGCACAACACTCAAATCCTTTTTGCAATTGTTGATGTGGTTTGTCAATTGTTGATGGATGCTACAAAATTTCAAGGTTCTTACGGAATACCTTTTTGAAATCCAAAATTACCAAGTTAGCGGTTTTAAGCTCCAAAGTTGCATCGCAAGTGAGTTCTGTTTTCATGATAACGCTATCGCCCAAAACGTCACAGTTGATTTCTGTAACAGCATTGCGCATACCAAAGTCTAGTGCCAATGCCAAGCGCAAAATTACCGACAACTTCTTTACAGCTTCCACGTCTTCCGGCGCCAAAATTGTGTTGTACTTTGCCCATTCGGTAAGGTTGATTTCTTCCTTGTTGGCAACGTCGGTAACCATTGCAGCTAGCACCAAATCCTTGTGGGAGATGCCGTACAAGTTGCTGTTAAGTATCATATATGATGTGTGCTTTGGATGGTTGTAGAACTTGAATTGCTTGCCAATATCGTGCAACATGCTGGCAATGCGCAGTACCTTTACGTAGATACGTGGGAACTTGTGCAACACGCGCAGTTGCTTGAACAATTGAACACAAAGGTTGTAGGTTTGTTCGGCGTGTTCAACGTTAACACCCATGTGGCGAGCTACGCTGTGAAGGCTGTGGCCCAAAACGTCGCTTATTGGTTTTTCCAACGTTTGTGGAACAACGTAGTTGAACATTACACCTTCCCTTATACCACTACCGCTGGCAACAATCTTGGTAAAGCCCATGTAGTCTACAAAAGCCTTCATAAATGCCAAAGCGCAGGGGAACACGTCCGCACGTGCAGAGGACAAGCCCTTGATACGGCGCTTTTTGTCTAGGTCTAGTGTTCTTATCATGTTGTAAACGTAGTTGAAGTCTTCAATATCCATGTGGAAGTTGTGAACCATATCCAATGGATACTTTTTAACCTTGCGGATGATGCGCGCCAAGTTACGACAGCTACCACCTACACCAATAAGTTGTGTGTCTGGATCGATTTCCTTGAACCACTCCACTGTTTCCAACTGAGATTTTACGTATTCTACCATATCGTCGGAAATTTGTTCGGGAGTTTTGTCTGGCTTGGCGAACATGTTGGACAAAGTTACAGCACCAAATTCAAAAATCTTGGTGTGCAGGATGTTTCTGCGATTGTAGTAAACAAGCTTTGTGGAACCGCCACCAATTTCCATGATCAAACCGCGTGGAATATCCATGCTGTTGATAACGCCTTGGTAAACGTAGTTGGCTTCCTCTTCCTCACTGATGGTGGTAACTCTAATGCCAGTAGCGTTGAATACATCCGACAAAAATGTTTTTTGATTGCTTGCACGACGAACGGCGGCTGTGGCAACTGCCAAAACCTTAGATACGCCCTTTATTGCACAAATTTCTTTGAAGGATTTCAATGTGGCAATAGCTTGCATAATTCTTGTTTGCTTCAAGCTACCGTCCGCTTCGGTTTCGCCCAAGCGAACGGCTTCCATGCGTTCTTCCGAAACAACAAAGTAGCCACCTTCCAAAACGTCATAAATAACCAATCTTGCTGTGTTAGAGCCAAGGTCAATCAATGCAATTTTTTCCATAATAATCCCTTTCTTTACCTACTGGTGATAATGTATTTTTAGCATCGGCACAAAGCCAATGCAAGCATTGTTTTTCAACTAGTTGGGGAGTTTTTTCTCGAGATTCCCCATTTTCATTGCATATTATACCACATCAAAAAGGCTTTGAAAAGGGGGTTTTTGAAAAAAAATTCAAAAAATGCAAAAAGTTTTGATTTCTCACACCATTTTTGACTATTTTTACATCAAAATGCGGTTTTTTGACATAAAATAACAGTATTGTGTTAGTGTTTTTCCACTTTTTGTATTTTTCCTAAAACGATTTTTGCAATTTTCCAAGTCAAATCGTAATCATTACTCTATAATTTGAGCACAAAAAAGCCACCAATTTGCAATACTTGTGTTATAAGGCCGTCTTTTGACCTTGTAACTAGTTGCAAACTGGTGGCAATATTCAATTTTTACACCACCACACCATTATTTTTTGATGCAGAGAGCTTAACATCTCAAATAATCCCGTGGCACCGCCAATATGGCTGTGAGTAGATTTTGTATAGTCAAGTTGGAATATTTTACAGCAGGAGCAATCCCCTGCCCTATAGTTTTATTAAAGCTTGACCGATACCTTGCAAAAGCAAGGTTTCATCACAACAGCGACTTTGTCCATCCTGTGATTGATTTCATTGGTTGAACGCAACCTGCATTGAAAGGGTGAAACTAGCACCAACTATATTTTTACGCAACCGTGCTGTTTACCAATCGTAGCACGTTTTTGCTGGACAATGCAAACACTCCTACTGCCAACAGTATAGCTAGGTCGGCAAAGCAGAACAGGTTGTATACCAATGCCCAAGTAAGCGCATTGTAGCCGTCCATTGCCCAAGAGCCGAACACAAACCAACCGCTAGTTACGCTGGCAAGGTATCTCAAGGTTACCGCAAGTGTTGCGCCAAAGGCAAATTGAACCACCGTCTTTTTGCCAAGGAAGGAAAAGTTTTTGGCAACGCCCACCAAGCCAATCATACCAAATGCAATGGGGTAATCGATGAGCACTTGCATTGGGTGGTAGAACTGTGGAGATTGCACAAACTGAAGCAATCCGTACACTACTGCCGCAACAACGCCCTTGCGTGGACCGAACATAAATGCGTACAGCATCAGTGGCAATAGGCTGGCAAAGGTAACAGAACCGCCCTGTGGCAAGGAAAAGAATTTGATATAGGACAACGCGTAGCTGGTTGCAATGCAGATTGCCGCATAGGTAAGACTGCGCGAATCGTATTGACGAGCTTTGTCGGTGAAAGCCCCAACCGCCATGATGCCAACTAGCACAACGGTGAAAGCTGTCATAAGTATGGTTGCGGTAGTTTTATCCATATCCGTCCAACTGCCGATAACGTAGTCGTCGGCTTTTGGTGGAATAGCAAGCACCAACACAACGGCGTAGATTACAAATATAGCCACAAATCCGATGGCAAACCACTTGGTCAAGGGGCTCTTTTTCTTGGAAAGTAGGCTAACAGTAACAATAGCTACGGCAACAAGTGCAAGCATGCCCACAACTAGCCAAAACTTGTCGTTGATTTTGCCGTCCAAGTAGTAGTAAAGGATTTTTACAAATCCCAACAAGCAGATGGTGGAAATAACGTATCCCACTAGCACACCCACCATTGTGCGTCTAGCAAGAGCAAGCTTTTCTTCTGACTTGTTGCGCACCGCCACAGCGTATGCAATCAGGCCGACAAACAGCGCGATTGTAACGTATAGCATAAAGGTTGCCAGCACGTCGAAGAGCGCATCGATACTAACCAAGTACGCATCAGCGTCCTCGTTGTAGATAGTTTGCAATTTTTCCCACATAATTTTCTCCTCAAGGCCCTCCAAAGGCCAAAAAAATAGGAGCCTCCGCTAGGGAAACTCCAAAAAGAAATACGCATAGATATTTGTGCATTCCTTACGCAAGTACTAACTTGACAAGTTCAAAGGGACTCTCTCAGCCGACACCTCGGCACCCCTAGCACATTGATAATACCACCACCACACCACTTTGTCAACCCTTTTTTGACGAAAGCAAAATGGCAACCTATCAGATGGCTTACAACTTAATAAACGTTTTCTTCCATATTAATATCTAATCACAAAAAAAGCAAAAGTCTAACTTTTACACATTATCGAAACAATGGAAACTTAGATCTGCATTAGTCCACAACCCACTACGGTATCTCCCACTACACACAAAGGTCTCAAATCATTCACAATTGAACTTCATCTCAACTGCGGATGGGCGGGGAAAGTGAGAAGTAAAGGCGCGGGCAATTTTTTGCAGTAACAAAAACAAACCCATTGATTGTTTTCACGTTTTGTGCTAGAATAGTGACATATTTACTTGCGAGGTGCAGTTATGAGCAGATATTTTCCAGAAATAAACAAAAAATTGGCATTTGGACTTATGCGCCTGCCCACCGTTGGCGACCAAATCGACTACGATCAACTCAACAGCATGGTGGACGCCTTTATCCAAAACGGCTTTAACTACTTCGACACCGCCCTCCCCTACCACAACGGGATGAGCGAAGTGGCCTTTGCCAAGTGCGTTGCCGACCGCTACCCACGCGACCAGTATTTGCTTGCCAACAAGCTATCGCAATTCTGTTTCAAAACCGAAGCGGATATTTTGCCCGTTTTCCACAAGCAACTGGAAACCTGCCACGTGGACTACTTCGACTTTTACCTACTGCACGCACTCAACAACAAACGCTACCAAATTTTGGAAGAAATGCAAGCCATCCAAAAGTGCCTAAAGCTCAAAGAAGAGGGCAAAATCCGTCACCTTGGCTTCTCCTTCCACGACACAGCCGACGTGCTAGACCGAATACTAACCGAGCACCCCGAATTGGAGTTTGTTCAACTACAAATCAACTATGCCGACTTGGATGACAACATGGTTCAAGCGCAAAAGTGCTACGACGTTGCAGTAAAGCACAACAAGCCAGTTATGGTAATGGAGCCAGTAAAGGGAGGCAGCCTAGCAACCCTTACACCAACTGCCAGAAAGGTGCTTGACGACCTACACGGCGGAAGTCCCGCAAGCTACGCAATACGTTTTTGCGCCAGCCTAGAACAAGTGGAAATTGTTCTTTCCGGCATGAGCAATATCGCACAGTTACAAGATAATATAGGGTATATGAAAGACTTTAAGCCCCTTACTTGTACAGAATACCACGCAATCAACCAAGTTCGCAAAATAATGAAAGAAACCCCAACCATTGGTTGCACCACCTGCAAATACTGCTTGGAAGGTTGCCCCAAAGGCATTGGAATTCCACACTTTTTCAACTGTCTAAACCAACTAAACGTGTACGGTGGCGATGGCGCTTTCCGTCAATACAAGCACCACGTTATCAAGTTCAACCCAGCCAGCCACTGCATTGGCTGCCGCAAGTGCGAAAGCGTTTGCCCGCAAAAATTGCCCATTGTAGAACTACTCAAAACCGTGGCAAAGACCTTTGAATAATCCTGCTATTTCAAAAGGCGATTCAATGTGGTATTAGCTTTGTCGGTATAACAACACTCCGCTCGAGCAATCGGTCGATTTTAGTGCAGTACAATTTGTATGGGATATCAAACCTTAGACTAAACAGTTACATAAAAACTCGAACACAGTAACATCGTTCGAGTTTTTTTGTTACATACGGCTTTTTTTATCTTTTCCACCACCTTGACACCACCATCATCTTGCATTATAATATTGTCATAATATTTTTGCTTGACTGCGTCAAGTCCACTCAACTTACAACTGGTTTTGTCACTACGCAAAGCAATATTAAGGAGTTAGCAATGTTTAGAAATCGTTTTATGCGTCTACTGACGCTCACATTGATGGCACTCGCTATCATCATTCCGATGTCCGTACTGGAAATACTTTCCACCAACCACGATTGGGATTGGAGCATCCCCGATGGAGCCTTGTTCATCGCACCGATGCTGGTGTTCCTCATTTGCTTTGCTGGTCAACTATTTGGCGACGTTATGAACGTGGACGGATGGCTCAACAATGGATTTGTAACATTTATCAAAAGGGTTGTGTTCTTTGTGGTTGCTTTTGCTGCAATGTTCGTTGGCGCAGGATTTATTTTTGGCTCACAAGCCCTCAACGACATGGTGCAAAACAATGCATCGGCGTTCTCAATTGGAATAGTTGCTGCAAACATGCTATCTCCCGGCATAGCTCTGCTAACATATGTGTTTGGTTACATAAGCGAAATTGCCTACAACAAAAACAGACTGCCCTACTTTATGCCCATCACCTACGGTGCAGGCGTATTGCTAGGACTTGTGATAGCGCTCGTTTGCAAGATTGCAAGCCTAAGTTACAACGTTTTGTCCATCATCATTGGCGTTTTGGAAGGCGCAATGGCTGTGGTTGCATTGGTCGCATGCTTCAAAACAAAGAAATGGCCCTTTGAGGCAGACTACGTATACTCCTACGACAGCGGAAGTAGCTACACATCCTACTCCTCCTACGATGATGACGACTACAGTTACTCCAGCTCCAGTAGTTCCTCCAACACTCCTACACAAGAACCTACAGAATGTAAAAATTGCGTTTACTTTTCCTTTGTAAACCCCGAACAAAACCTCGTAGGCGACTACTGCATGCTAAAGCATCAATCCATTGGCTACTTTGATAACCTAAGCGGTTGTCCACATTACCGCAAAAGCAGATAATTGTTGATAACAAATTTGCATAGCTGAGTAATAAAAAATTACTCACAACACATAACACAATATACACACCCAAGATGGCCCAGTCAAAAGACTGCAAAGTAACAACACGTGTGATATATTGACAAAAGTCATTTTGACACAACAAAAGGATAGCATAGTTTTGCTATCCTTTTTTCTTGCAATTTTACACTACATTGCTAGTTAATTCTATTTACTGTAAAAGGTACACCACTTATTGCTCCAAACTTGCAACGCTAAATGAAGTAAAAAAATACCCACACCGCTAACAAAACGTTAGATAATTTATCTGCAAAAAAATAACTCGACTTATCACAAAGCCGAGTTATGCAAATTATTCAATTATTATGTTAAATCAATTCAATAAGACAATTAAATTCTACAGCCAGTTTAGCAATCCGTGGAACAGGTAGAAGAAACTGAACATAATTATTTGACTACCAAAGTATACCCACAGAGAGTTCTTTCCACAAAAGGTAATAGGTGCAAGATACTTTTCGTTGACTGATGGAAACAAGGTTTTGCGTTCCCTGTACACCCACTTGCCTAGCACCGATCCAATCAAGAACCAACCAAATCCAGGCAAGAAAGGCCAATAGTCACCACCAGCAAACTGTCCAAACCCTGGCACGCTGATATGGTGTTCAACTAGGAAGAACCAAATTTTGCTGGTATTTTGCCAAGGGCTGTTGTTGGCAACGTATCCCACAATTAGGCTAACGGCAATTAGCAAAGCGATGGTTGCTCCGTAGATATTCTTTTGCCAGTTCTTGGTGCAATGCTTGTACCACAGTTGCAACAAACAATACAACGCAACAGACAACGCAATAACGTGGATAACGTTAAAGTTGATGGTAATGTTGTAGTGGAAAATGGAGCTAACGGCAGCCGTTGATGCTGTCAAAAATGCCGCCACCACAACCATCTTAATTGCTCGCTTGTTATTGTTGTGGCTAAAACTGCAACTGATACCACTTGTAAAGATGAACATATTTACAAATGCTCCGTGAACTGTTGAGCGAAGTGTGCCACCAAGATAAGCTGTGCGTACATTTAGCAACCATTGGAAAAATGCTGTTTTGTAGTTGCCACCAGCAACGCCAGCGACGTCCCACATAAAGTGGTCCCACACCACAAACAAAATCATTATTCCGCGGAAAAAGTCCACTTCCCAAATACGTTTTGGGGTGGGTTCAAGTGCAAGCTCATCTACCATTTGGTCAAGCTGTTGTTGAGTGTATCCATCTATATACGCTTGTTGTTCTTGTACAACTTGCGCCGTTGAAGGCTGTTGGTTGCCTACTTCAACTTGCTCAACTGCAACAGCTTGTTCATTTGCTGCTTTACATTTAGTTTTACTAAATTTCCCTTTTGCCATATGTTTTTCTACTTTATTACCTTGTCTATTATTCCGCCACCCAGGCAACACGTGTCGTTGTAGAACACTACAAACTGACCAGGAGTAACGGCACGTTGTGGCTCATGGAACTTGACTTCCACATTGCCGTCGTCCAACACATTAACGTCCACCCCTTGCTCACTTTGGCGGTATCTAAACTTTGCTGTGCAAGTAAATTGTTTGCCAGGACAAGCTGGAATCCAGTTAACGTTGGTTGCAATAAGACTTGTGCTATTTAGCACCGATTCGTCCCCGTGGCTAACCACAAGTTGATTGTTTTCCATATCCTTTTCCACAACAAACCAACGGCCTTGACCTTCGGTTGTGCCACCTAGCCCAAGTCCCCTACGTTGACCAAGAGTGTAGTACATCAATCCAATATGCTCGCCCACTACCTTCCCATTGGTATCTACAATTTTACCTGGCTGATTGGGTAGGTAGTTTTGCAAAAATTCTCTAAAATTGCGCTCGCCAATGAAGCAAATACCTGTGCTATCCTTCTTTTTGGCGTTTACAAGCCCCAGTTCGTTGGCAATTTCCCTAACCTTTTGTTTGGGAACGTTTGCTAGTGGGAACAGCACCTTGGATAGCTGTTGTTGAGATAGTTGATTCAAAAAGTACGTTTGGTCCTTGTTTTGATCGGCTGCCTTCAACAAATAGTGGTTGCCGTCTTGGTTGTGATCAATTCCGCAGTAGTGACCTGTGGCAATGTAGTCTGCCCCAAGTGCCATTGCGTATTGCAAAAATGGTCCAAATTTGATTTCTCTGTTGCACAAAACGTCGGGATTTGGTGTTCTGCCGCGCTTGTACTCATCCAAAAAGTAGCTAAATACCTTTTCCTTGTACTGCTTGGCAAAGTTAACCGAATAGTAGGGGATGCCCAGTTTTTCCGACACACGCTTAACGTCCTCAAAGTCCTGCTCGGCGGTACAGCAACCGTTATCCTCTTCTTCCCAGTTGTGCATAAACAATGCTATCACATTGTATCCTTGTTGTTTTAACAGATATGCGCTAACGGCACTATCTACACCGCCGCTCATACCAAGAACTACTGTTTTCATATATTATTTACCACGTCTGTTTTCTGCACCGGCAGAAAGTCTTTTTAGTGTTTCGATGGCTTCATCGTTGCTTGTTGTGCTGGTTACAATTTCCAAGAGTTGCTCTGTTGTGGTAACAACGTCTTCGGTGGAAAGCATACGTCTGATGCTGTACACACCCTCTGCCTGACTTTCGGTAAACAACAAATCTTCCTTGTCTGTTCCGCTTTGGTTGATGTCAATAGCAGGGAAAATGCGCTTTTGACTGATACGGCGGTCCAAATACACCACCATATTGGCAATACGACCAACAACTTGGCAAACATTGTCATCCAAATTGTTGCCTGGCCTACTAAATGCAGTTGCAAGGATGGTCAAGCTTCCGCCATCCTTGATACAACGAGCGTTGCCAAACAATGCCTTAACCTTGCCAATAGCGTTACTTTCGCCAACACGAGCATAGGCATCTACTAGGTTAGTTAAACTATCTACCAGCAACATTACGTGTTGACCTTGCTCCACACGGCGCTTTGCGTTGGCAATGACAGCTTCGGCAAGGCTAACGTGGTCTTGTGCAGGTTGATCAAAGGTTGTGTAAACAACGTCGCAACCTAGACAATCGACAAATTCGGTAACTTCTTCGGGAGTTTGGTCAATAAGTAGCACCGAAGTGGCAATATCTGGCGCATTTTGCTTTACTGCCAAGGCAATTTTTTTGATAAGGGTAGTTTTGCCCGTTCTTGGTGGCGCAATGATAAGTCCACGTTGACCACGACCAAGTGGCGCAACCAAATCCAACACACGAAGGGCATAGTCTTTTTGATCGCGAGCTAGCTCGATGCGACTTGTTGGGTGGCAAGCAACTAGATTATCAAATGGTGTGCGGTTGATACCGCCAATGGGCTGATCGTTTACCGCTACCACGCAGGAAACGCTTATTCCGCTAGGGCCATTGCACAACATAACGTCCACCTTGTCACCACTAACAAGGCCAAATTGTTCAACAAAAGCCTTGTCCATTGTATAATCTTGAGCGGATTTTACATATCCGTGCACCTTGACAATGGCGCCACCGCTAGGTAGCACTTCTACAATACCCTGTCTAGGAAGGCGAATATCTACAATGCGGTCAGCTTTTTCCATCTCCTTTTGAGTGCGAGGAATATGCTTGCCGGAAATAGGCAAAACGGGACGACCGAACTTTGCAGGTTGTTCGGGTGTTCTTTGACCATTGTAAATAGCGACAATTTTATCTAGCAACTCTTGACGAGGATGATTGCGTGGAATAACGCCAACACTACGTGCAAAAACACGCAAAGGTGCAATTGATAATGTATCCAAATAAGCCAAAAGCTCTTTTTCGTTGTTAAAAGTATCTTTCACGATAGCCCTCCATCACGGAATAATGTTAAAAACCTATTAAAAACTACTATATTTTTTAACGATATTTTAATAATACAGCATTTTTCACAAAAAGTCAACGTGCGATTTGCTATTTTTATCAATATATTTTTATTATTATATACAATGCAAAAACCTACCAAAAACACGTTGCTTTACCCCAAAAAATAGCGTTGCACAACAATGATCTTGCCTATACTACCACTCTCGTCACAATTGTGTTAGCACCAGTTGTTTACACAAATATTATCAAACCCAGCTAACACTTTTATACAAGAAAAACCGCCACGAAAAAGTCGTAGCGGTTTTTGTTATTTAATTATCCATTGCACTATTTGTAAGCAAACAAAACGCAACTAATTGCCCGCAGTTTGCAAACAAAAACAATTAGTACTTGTCCTAAATCTATGCCTAGAGAGTTCTAGCCTGGCGAACAGCCTTTGCCCAACCAGCAGTTAGTTCGGCACGTTTTTCGGCAGTCATTGATGGTTCAAACACTCTGTCTACCTTGATATTCTTGCGGATATCGTCAACATTTTTCCAGTAGCCAACAACCAAACCTGCAAGGTAGCTTGCGCCAAGAGCAGTTGTTTCGGTAACGGATGGTCTAACAACGTCAGCATCCAAAATGTCAGCTTGGAACTGCATCAAGAAGTTGTTTGCGCTAGCACCGCCGTCAACGTTTAGGCTGCGAATCTTAACGTTGGCATCCTTGCGCATTGCGTTAACAAGATCGTATACTTGGTAGTCGATAGCTTCTAGTGCGGCACGAATAAAGTGTTCCTTTTTTGTACCACGGGTGATACCTGTAACGATACCGCGAGCATCAGCATCCCAGTATGGAGCACCAAGACCAGTAAAGGCTGGAACAATGTACACGCCATTAGTGTCTTCTACGTCCAACGCGTAGCGTTCTGTTTCGGCAGCGGTCTTGATCATACGCATTTCGTCACGCAACCATTGGTTAACAGCACCACCGATGAACACGCTACCTTCTAGTACGTAAGGTGGTTTGTTTTCTAGTGTTGCACCAAGTGTTGTAACAAGACCGTTTGTGGATTTTACAGCATTGTCCCCTGTGTTCATAAGTAGGAAGCAACCTGTTCCGTAGGTATTTTTAACATCCCCTTCTTCCACGCAAAGATGTCCAAATAGCGCTGCTTGTTGGTCACCAACTACACTACAAATTGGTACTTCACGACCGATGAAAGCATCGTCGGTAACACCAAAGTTGTATCCAGATGGATGAACAGATGGCAACATACACTTGGGGATATCAAATAGTTGTAGCAGTTCGTCATCCCAATCCAAAGTGTGGATATTGAACAACATTGTTCTGCTAGCATTTGTGTAGTCGGTAGCAAAAATACGTCCCTTGGATAGTTGCCACATAAGGTAAGTATCAACTGTACCAAATAGCAAATCGCCCTTTTCCGCGCGTTCTCTTACACTGGGAACGTTATCCAAAATCCACTTAACTTTGGTTGCGGAGAAGTATGCGTCCACAACAAGACCAGTCTTGTCGTAGATCATATCTGACAAACCCCTTTGTTTTAGACTTTCGCAATATTCAGCAGTACGTCTACATTGCCAAACGATTGCGTTATACACAGGTTTGCCAGTGTTTTTATCCCATACAAATGTGGTTTCACGTTGGTTTGTGATGCCGATAGCGGCAATATCTTCTACCGAAACGTTTGCTCTGATTAGCGCCTCTACCATAACGCTTACTTGTGAGCCGTAGATATCGTGTGGATCATGTTCTACCCAACCAGGTTGTGGGTAAATTTGCTTAAACTCCTGTTGAGCCTTGCCAATAATCTTACCTTTTTTGTTGAAGACTATCGCGCGTGAGCTGGTTGTACCTTGGTCCAATGCTAGAATATATTTCATAGTTTTTCTCCTTATATTGTTGGGGAAGCTTTTTTATTTATGTTGTAATAACACAATTAAAGTGCATTACTTGTACACTTTAACATACATAAGTATCCGTTTGCAACATACTGTGTGATATTAGTAAGATAGGTAACTGCAGGTTACACTTTTGGGATATTTTTGGTAGCAATGATATCAACACCACAACCGCAAACGTCGCTGATAACCACGTCGCCAATAGCAACTGGAGCTTGAACGGTAACGCCGTTCATAACTTCCAAACAGTCAAAGATCAGTCCCTTGGGGATAGCTTCGCATGTTTTTACACACAACATTGCTTGGTTGCCACCAGTTACTTTTACTGAGCCTGTAACCATACGTTTGGGGCTGGTAATTTCGTTTACGGCGTAGGTAACGCCACGTGGGCAAGTGTTGCCACTTACCTTGATATTGCTAAGATCGCTGTCATCAACAGTCAACATACATCCCAAAGGGCAGTTGATACAAATCATTTCTTTCATACTACTTTGCATCTCCTTTTATCAATGTAATTTCCACCGATTGAGCGTTTTTGAGAACCTTCATTATATCGGCAGATAGGGTGATGTTTTCCATTTCGCCTGGAGCAACTACTGGGCGTTTTTTGCCATAAACCTTAACTCCATCGGCAAATACGGCAAGCTCTACCTTCTTGAATACGTTAGCAACACGCATCTTGAAGCTTTGGCTTGCATAAACTTCATCCTTGTTTAGCACTGTTGGAACACAGTAACGAACACCATTTGTGCAGTTGATTGTTAACTTGTCTTTGCAAATTTGTCCGCCACGGATGTACTCTACTGCACATTTGCCGGCATTTTCACTTTCTGCCGAAACAAAGTCAACAAGGTCGTGTACGTGCAACACGTTACCACATTGGAAGATACCTTCTACACTTGTCATAAGATTTTCGTCTACTACAGCGCCGCCCGTTGTTGTGGATAGTTGAACTTCGGCGTTCTTTGCAAGTTCGTTTTCTGGCAACAAACCAACGGAAAGCAACAATGTATCGCATGGAATAAGTTGTTCTGTTTCCTTGATGGGTTGAAGCTTGTCGTTTACTTGTGCAACAACTACACCTGTAACACGGTCCTTACCTTGAATTTGTGTAACTGTGTGAGAGAAGTATAGTGGAATATCAAAGTCGTTTAGACATTGAACAATATTACGATTCAAACCAGATGAGTAGGGCATAAGTTCTACTACAGCCTTAACCTTTGCACCTTCAAAGGTCATGCGGCGTGCCATGATTAGGCCAATGTCACCGCTACCCAAGATAACAACTTCCTTACCGGGCAAGTAACCTTGGATATTTACAAGCTTTTGTGCTGTACCAGCGCTGAAAACACCCGCACCACGCATACCAGCAATGTTGATAGCTCCACGTGGACGTTCACGGCATCCGCAAGCAAGGATAACTGCCTTTGCTTGGATGGTAACAAGTCCGTCCTTTTCGGAAACGTATGTAACTTGCTTATCCTTGTTGATATCAATAACAGTTGCGTTAAGACGATATTCAATACCCCTTTGTTCAACCTGTTCGATATATCTTGCGGCATATTCTGGACCGGTGAGCTCTTCCTTGAAGGTGTGCAAACCAAATCCGTTGTGGATGCATTGGTTCAAGATGCCCCCAAGTTCTGGTTCACGTTCCAAGATGATGATATCTCTTTCCCCGCAATCGTAGGCGGCTTTTGCTGCGGCCAAACCTGCTGGACCGCCACCAATAATAACCAAATTTCTATTTGTCATTACTTTGTCCTCCCTACAACGATATTGCTACTTGCTCCGCCCTTGGTAATTTCTTCCATAGGCAAGCCAAGTTCTCTAGACAAAATTTCCATTACTCTAGCTGTGCAGAAACCTGCTTGGCAACGTCCCATACCAGCACGAGTACGACGTTTTACGCCGTCCAAATCCTTTGCGCCAACTGGTCTTCTAATAGCGGAAACGATTTCCCCTTCGGTAACCACTTCACAACGGCAAACGATTTTACCAAACAATGGATTTTGTTCAATGAGTTTTTCTCTTTCGGTGTTGCTCATTGTTGCAAAATGAGGGATACCCTTGCGCTTTGCTTCAAAGTGCAATTTGTGTGCCAAGCCTAACTTTGCTGCAACTTGTTCGGCAATTTCCACACCGATAGCGGGAGCACAAGTTAGACCTGGGCTTTCAATACCTACAAGGTGGAAGAAGTTTGGCACGTTGCTTTCGCCAATTACAAAGTCATCACTATCAAGATGGGCACGAAGTCCGCTAAATTGTGTGATGATATTTCTTCTGTTAAGTGTTGGTGTTGTCAAGCAAGCCTTGGTAAATGCGTCGTTCAACTCTTCAGCTGTGGTGTTAACGTCATCCTTGTCAAGTACGTCTGTAGCAGTTGGACCAACCAAGATATTGCCGTGACAAGTTGGTGTTACCAAAACGCCCTTACCCATCTTGGTGGGTTGTTGGAACAGTGTGTGGTCAGCAAGATATCCACAAGTTTTGTCCATCAAAACGTAGTCGCCTTTACGTGGGATGATGTGGTAATTTGTTCCGCAAACCATGTTGCTAATAACGTCACTATACACGCCTGCACAGTTGATAACAACCTTTGCTTCTTCTACAAAACCGTCCGCGCAAGCCACTTCAAAGCCATTATCTGTACGTTTTACACTTTCTACTTGTGACAAGAAACGGAATTTCACTCCGTTTACGGCGGCATTTTCGGCATAGGCAACAGTCATTTCGTATGGGGATACGATACCACCAGTTGGGATAACCAAAGCCGCACAAGCTTTTTCCGAAATGTGTGGTTCCAGCTCGCGAATAGCTTCGTTACCGCGCAAAATGTACATACCTGGAACACCATTGGTAATACCACGATCGTACAGCTCTTGAAGGCCACAAACCAAATCTTCCTCAAAGCACAAAACCATTGAACCATTGCGGCGGAATGGGAAGTCCAATTCCTTGCTTAGTTCGTCGAACATGGCATTGCCCTTTACGTTGTAGTAGGCCTTCTTAGAATGGGGTTTAGCGTCGTGTCCCCCGTGAACAATACCGCTGTTGGCTTTGCTTGTGCCAACTGCCACGTCATTGCCCTTTTCTAGCAAAAGGATATCTGCTTTGTAGCGAGATAGTTCCCTTGCAATGGCGCAACCAATTACGCCACCACCAATAATGATAATATCTTTCATACATCCTCCAAGACAACTGTCCGTTGCCCAAAAATTGTCAAAAATAGGCGCTATTTGCCCATATTATTATAATTATACAATTTATTTCTATCAATTTCAATAGGGTTTTGAAAATAACTTATAATATTTTATTATTTTTTACCTAACTTTTTCTTATGGTAATTTGTCTTAAAGTGAACTTGCTTTTGCAACTACAAAAAGACAACAAAAAACCGCACACCAAAACTGGTATGCGGAAAATTGTTTATTTGATTAAAATTTGTGTTCGAGTAGCAGTTGACCGTCAAATGTGTGCAATGCTATACCGCTGTCATCAACAATACAGTAGGCGCAGGTTTCGTCCTTTGGAAGACTAGGACTGCCAACGTTTACGCAAACAACACCATTTGCTACAACAATTTCGTTCACGTGGAAGTGTCCGTACACCATAACGTCACCGCTTGCTAGGTATGGCAAGTTATCCTTGTTGTACACGTGACCGTGGGTAGCAAACAGCTTGCGACCATTTAATGGCAATATGTTGTTTTGAACAAAAGTGAAGTTGCTTATCATTTGATCAACAACGCTATCGCAGTTGCCGGTGATTGCCACAATTTTATGTGCGTATGGAGCCAAAATTTCCGCCACACGTGTTGGGGCGTAATCTCTTGGCAATGGGTTGCGTGGTCCGTGGTTGTACAAATCTCCAAGAATAACCAACATATCCGCACTGCTTTGATTGTAGGCCTCCACCACTTTTTGTGCCCAGTATGCCGAGCCGTGAATATCTGTAACAATAAAGTATTTCATATCAAGTTACCACCTGCAATACTGCAATTATTCTTCCTCCCCGTCTGCCGCTTCGTCATCTACTTCAACGGGAGCGTTTGTCAATATTGGCTTGATACCCAGTTGTTCAATGGTGTATTCGTGAAGTTCAGCAACATCCTCGCTGTTGACTGTGCGAACAACCACCAACTGACGAAGAAGGTCAACGCTTTGAACAGTTCCTCTGCCGTTAGGTGTGTCAATGTCCTTGCCAACCTTTGGCATAAACTTGAGTGTTTCGGCGTAGTACTCGTCCTCAAACTTCAAACAGCACATAAGTCTACCGCAAAGTCCACTAATTTTTGTGGGGTTAAGGGACAAACCTTGGTTTTTTGCCATCTTGATGGATACACGTGCAAACTCGTTCATATAAGCATTGCAACAGCACACTCTGCCACAAGGGCCAAGTCCGCCCTTCATCTTGCACTCGTCACGGATACCAATTTGGCGCAACTCAATGCGCATACGAAAAGCTCCTGCCATATCCTTGACAAGCTCTCTAAAGTCCACACGGTTGTCCGAAGTAAAGTAGAACAGCGCCTTTGATCCATCAAAAGCCAGTTCGGCATCCACAACCTTCATATCCAAATTGTACTTGTTGGCAAGCTCTTGCGCTTCACGGATGAAACGTGGGCGCTTTTCCAAATTGGAAAGGTGTTGTTGAACGTCCTTGTCGGTAGCTTTGCGAACAACCTTTTTCAATTCGCCGCTGATTTGACTATCATCAATTTCGGTGTTGGCAATTTCCACCACACCGTACTCCAAACCGCGAGCAGTTTCAACAATTACACCATCACCAACGGCAAGTTGCAATTTCTTTGGGGAAAAGTAGTACACTTTGCCCAAATCCTTGAATTTTACTCCTACTATTGTCGACATCTAAATCGTACCTCCAAAATACCGCTTAGCAGTTTGTCCACAACCACAGTAAGATTGCTACCCTTATCAAGCGCCATCTTGGCGGAATTGATGGTTTCAATGCAAACTTCTGCTGCTTGTAATGTGTAGTTTTGGCAAACTTTGTCAATAGTACCTTGTAAAGCGGTAAGTGTAACCAGCTGTGGAGCTAGTCTGTACAAGATACTTTCACGCAATAGGCATTGCAAAAATCCCAAGCAATACCCAATGTTATCCTTGTTGGCAACCATTTGAGAAGCGTATCTCAACGATTGCTTTGTAGAAAGCATATTTTCTGCAATGTCAATTGCAATGTCAAAGCAGGAAAAAGCCAAATTGTTTGTAACAAGACTTTCCCCCATGGTAACGCTACCGTTACTCATCACAGCCGCCATTTGACTTGAACGCTGTGTAAAGCCCTTGCCACACAAATATTGTACCACTTGTTGGGTGGTCACTCTGCTTTGTTTTAGCACTTGACAACGGCTACGAACTGTGGGCAACAAACCTTCTAGGTCGGTTACGCCAATGTACAAGTAAACGCCTTTAACTGGCTCTTCGATAGTTTTAAGCAGTCTATTTTGCCACAATTCGCCATTGAGCATGCTGTTGGATGCATCAATGGTAACAACACGGGCAATACTGCTAGAGTCCACCGGGCGCTTGTAAATTTCCGATATTACAACGCTTGTGTCGCTGTGGTCATCGGCACTGCAAGTGATGCGGTTTTTTACCTTATCTTGTGGGATAGAGATAACGTCTTGGTGCACACCTTGCCTAATCTTGTTGCAAATGTCGCAACCGTCTACTGTGTGATTGTGGCACATAGTAACCATTGCGCACTCATTGAGCAACTTGGACAGGCTGTGTTTTTCGGCAACAACAATGTATGCGTGAGAGGCTGTGCCCTCCGCAAATGCCTTTGCCAAATATCCACCAATGTTGTTATCCAAATATGCCATTACAAAATTCCTCTGCGAATAAGTACTTCGCGCAATTTTTGTTGTGTTTCTTCTATTGTGCCAGATGCATCAATAACTTCAAATCTATCGGGATCTTGCTCAATTAGAAGCTTGTATCCGTCGTACACCTGTTGATGGAAGGAAAAGTCCACGTTTTCCAATCTGTCGGTCACGTCCGCACCGCCCTTGCGTTCAAAGGCCTTTTGTGGGGATAGATCCAAAAAGATGGTAAACTCTGGCATGTACTCGCCAACAGCAAGAGCATTTAGGTCAATGATTTTTTGCAAACCAAGATTTCTGCCTAGTCCTTGGTAAACGTAGCTGGAGTCCACAAATCTATCGCAAAAAACAACCTTGCCTTGAGCTAGGGCTGGCTTTACAATGTCGTGAAGGTGTTGGATACGTGCCGATGCGTACAAAAATGCTTCGCACAAATCGTCCATTTCGCTATTGTTGGCGTCCAAAATGATGCCACGAATTTGTTCAGCAATGTTGCTACCGCCTGGTTCACGGGTAAAAACAATGTGGTCAATGCCATTTTGTTGACAGTATTCCTTGAACAATCTTGTTTGGAAGGTCTTTCCTACGCCATCGCAGCCTTCAATTGTGATAAAGTTTTTCATACGCTCTCCTTCGTGCAAAATTCCACGAATTAATTGTACCACAAACAAAGTGTTTTTTCAAGTATTAAATATAAATAACATACAAGGGTTTTGTGAGAGTTGTTTTATTCCACCATTATTGCCAAATTCCGTCAAAAATTATCCCTTGATAGCGGTAACGATACTGTATATTTGGATATATTTGGTGCAAAAAGCAGTTACCGACACCGCACTACCACACAGCAAATTACAAGCATATTGACAAAAGGCCCATTTACTGGTAAAATATTGTTACAAAACCATCAAATAAGGAGGCAAACCATCATGCTGGACAAGAAAATGGAAGCCGTGCTACAAGCATTGCTCAATTTGGCTGGAAACAGCTACAAGGTACTAAACAAGCAGGGCATCTTGCAAAGCCTACCACGAAAACTCAACATTGACAGCAACACTTTGGGCGCAATATTCTCCTTTTTGTCAGAAAACGACTTTATTGACGTCAAGTATCAAGATAAGGACGAAATTTGCCTGTGCACCACCATCAAGGCGGAAAGCTACGTAACTGGCGACAAAATGCAACAACGCGCATCCCTATCCACCAAGCAAAACGTGTGGCTAACTGCAGGGATGTTCATCAGCTCATTTTTGGGTGCATTTGTGGCCATACTAATTGCCAAACTACTAGGTTTGTAACGGAGAAACACCATGCTTAACAAAAAAGAAGTTGCCGTGATGAGTGCCATCTACGGCGTATGCAGCAAAAACAACGATTGTGGAATTATCACCGACGATTTCATCATCCAAAGCAGTCCAGAAAAATTCCGTTTTACCCACGCCGACGTGGACGTTATACTAAAGCAGTTGGAGTACGACGGATACTTTGAATGCACCAAATCGGACCGCAAAGGACAAACGGTCAACGTTATCACCCTAAAGCAAAAGGGCAAGGCATTTCAGCGTGAAATGATACAGCGCAGAAGGGAACTAATAAGTACCTTTACTTGGCGCATTGTGTATGCCGCACTAGGCGCAGGTGTTGCGCTAATTGTCAACTCCATTTTCGGCTAAGTCACTAAAAAACAAAACAAGAGCTTTGCTACTATCCCAAAGGGAAAAAGCAAAGCTCCATTATTTTACGCCACCACCACACAAAGTTTGGATATTGATTGCAAAACCTACGTTTTACGTCAAGCCAATTGTTTAGTCGCCACCGCCTCTCTGTAAAAAACGTCAAAACAACACAAAAAGCCACACGCCACAACACAATCAATTGATTGACAAACCCACACAAAAGTTCTATACTTTGATACAGTTAAATATTGGGGTATCGCCAAGCGGTAAGGCAACGGATTCTGACTCCGTCACTCGCAGGTTCGAATCCTGCTACCCTAGCCATAAAAAATACTGCACAATCGTGCGGTATTTTTTATGGCAAATTCGCTAGAATTTGACTATAATTCGAGCGGTAGCGAGTTATCATGTTGCGAAAGTAACTAACAACTCATCATCGCGAATTTGAATAATAATTCGTTGCACTCACATTATAACTCACTTCGTTCGCATTATAGTTCGCATCGCTCACATTATACTAATAAAATACATTTGATTATTTGTCATATTTATGGTACAATTTCAGCATGAAGCGAAATTTACTACTAGAACTATCACAAGAATTTGCAGTCAGCATAATTAACTTATCCAATAGTCTTCGTAACAAAAAAGAATCATCCCTTGCGGACCAGATTAAACGAAGCGGAACGAGTATTTCCGCAAATATATCCGAAGGCAATCATCCACAAAGTAGAGCGGATATGATTTCGAAATTTGAAATCGCACTAAAAGAAGCCAACGAAACAGAAAACTGGTTAATTGTTTTGCATAAATCAAATCTAATTACTTGCGACGAATTCGCTCCACTTCACAAAAAGGTTGTTAAAATCAAAATTCTTCTTATAGCATCTATTAAAACCCTCAAACAGCAAGTCAAATAGACCTGCTGTTTTTTTAATGCCTTTTATCCGCCGAAGGTTGCAACAATGTTGTCCATTGCGGGCTCTATATCTTCCCCTTCCACGTAGGCACGGATGGCATTTTCCGTGCCACTTTTTCGCAGTACCACCCTGCAATTGTACAGGCTGTTTATGCGGGAAGTGGTTGCCGTAAGGGCGATATCTGTAGCCAAACTTTGATTAACCTGCGTTATAGGTATTGTGCGCATAATACAGGGAATTTCCCTAAGCTCCTTGGTGTAGGCAAACAAACTGCCCATTTGTTGACGAATTTTACACAAAACAAGGGCATTTATGATAGCATCACTACTGGTTGCATACTCCCCTAACAGATAGTGACCACTTTCTTCCCCGCCAAATGCGATGGCGTTTTGCACCATTTTGGCAAAGACGTTTGTGTCGCCAACGTCACTTCTGGCAAGCGTTATTCCAAGCTTATTTAAACAACTTTCCACACCGCCGTTTGTCAGCGTTGTGCCACACACTGTGTGATTGTGAAGCTTTGACGTCTGCTCAAAATACTTTGCAAAGGCGTAGAAAACTGCGTTGTTTGGTAGCAATTTGCCCCTTTCAAAAACGGTTAGTCTATCGGCATCTCCGTCAAAAGCAAAGGCAAGGTCGGCAGGATCTTCCACCAGCTTGTTTGCCAAAAACTGCGGATTGTTTGCACCGCACCCTTGGTTAATTTCCTTTCCGTTTGCGCTGTTGTTGTAGGCAGCAACAGTTGCGCCAGCCCTTTCAAAAATCATCGGTGCAACCTTGTAGGAAGCGCCAAAACAACAATCAAGCGCCACCGAAACTTTGTCCAAGTGGACGTCCACAAGGCGCAAGATGTCCTCTGCATATATGTTGTCAATATCATAAAAAACTGGCTCAAAAAGTCTGTTGCTTTGGATGTTATCCACCCTTAGCGAATTCATCACACGGCTTACCGCCTTTTGTTTGGACGTGCATAATTTTACACCATATTTGTCAAACACCTTTAGGCCGTTATCCTGTGGCGGATTGTGACTGGCAGTTATCATCACGCCAAAATCTCCACCCAGTTTTCGCACAAAGTGACCAACGGCATTGGTTGGCATAACCCCAAGGTTGATAACGTTACCACCGCCATCGTACACCCCTTGCGAAAGCGCCCTAAACAGCCTTTCTCCCGACAGGCGAGTATCCCTTGCCACAACAACTATACAGCAGTCGGATAGCAAAGCGAGGCTTTTGCCCAGCAAAAAGGCAGTTCTTTCGGTAAGAGAACTGCCAAATGTGCCACGTATTCCATCAGTACCAAAAAAGTTCATAAATCCTCCACATAGTAATAAAAAATGTTCTCTTTGGTACGATATATTGTATTTTGAGTTGCACAAAAGAATACTTTTGCACGCCCCTATTATCCAAGACAAATTGAGCAAAGAGGATGTTTTGTCCAATTACAAAGCAACGCAACCAATTGATACAGTTACCCCATCACTTTACACAAAAATCTCAAAACTAAGCTGTACACAACTACTTTCTCGCTCCAGCATAGGCACAAGCAAATACTGCCGCCTTTGCTCCGTCACCGCAAGCTGTTACAATTTGCTTTAGCGGTCCGTTTGTGACGTCCCCAGCAGCATACAAGCCTTGCACTGATGTTTGACATTTGTCGTCTACAACTAAATATCCTTTTTGCTTTTCCACCCCTTCAATGTTGATAAAGTCTGTAATTGGTTTTGCACCAATTGCCACAAATACGCCATTAACGTCAATTTGGGATAGAGAGTTATTTGCAAACACTTTTATTGCCGAAACGGTATCTGCACACACAATTTCCGATACGGTTGCATTGTAAATTATTTGCACGTTTGTTTTTGCAAGCAAATCGTCTATTGCACGAGCTTCGGCATTAAGTTGGCTTTCTGGTACAATTAAATGTACCAAACTGCACAAATCTGCAAGATAGGTTGCTTCCCTAACAGCTTGCTTTCCGTTACCTACAACTGCCACAGGCATGTTGCGATAGAAGTTGCCGTCACACGTTGCACAGTAGCTAACACCCTTGCCAACAAAGTCACTTTCTATACCCAACTTGTTGTGGGATGTGCCCGTTGCAACAATAACTGCAGTAAACGTGTAACTATCCTTGTCGGTGGTAACAACAAAGTCATCTTGCTCCTTGGTTAAGGACAACACCTTGCGTCTTACAACTTTTAGTCCCAGTTGCTTTGCTTGCATAACCATGTTGTTTGCCAGTTCAAAGCCGTCAATGCTAGGGTAGGAAGGGTAGTTTTCTATCTTGTCGATGGTTGCAACCAAACCGCCAAGACCATATTGCTCAAACATTGTCACTTGAGCATTTGCACGCAAAGCGTATATTGCAGCAGAAAGCCCTGCCACGCCGCCACCAATAATTGCAATATTTTTCATACAAATCTCCTTGCGTTAATACAGTGTACACCACGTTGCCTGTAGCAATATGGCGCAATTTGCCTAATTGTGATTATTGTTGCTGTAATTATACCACACTTTTTTATGATATATCAACAGGTTGATTAATCTTTTTATTTTTTCTAACATTAAGCAAAAAGCATTGACACCCCCCCCCATTTTGATATACTATATTTGTTACACTGTAAAAATGTTATAAAGAAAAGATAATACAACTTACGTTACACTTTTTACAAAACATTTTTACTACTTATTTGGAGGTAATTTTATGACAAAAACAATAGCACTGATTCTTGCTGCTGTACTACTTGTTGGCGGCGGTGTTACAGTTGGTGTGGTTATCAATAATAACAATAACCTACCACAAAACGTTGCTAAAGATGCAATTTTGAGTCTTGCCGACGTGGTTAAAAGAACGGAAATTGCTCCCCTATACAAAACGATAACAGGCGGATCCATCCAAATGTCACAAACGTTTATAACGGAAGACGGCATTACCAGTTCAGTAAACAATAGCGCCAAAATTTACTTTGCCAAGGATAAATTTGTAGCACAAAACGTAAGCTTATCCGAAATGCTTCCCATCCAAGGAGATTTGTGGATAGAAGATGACTTTATTTACGTAAAAGAACAAAACTTTTTGGGTGGTGCTTACGCCTTGGAAAAGGGAAAACTAGCTGATCAATTTGAAAAATCTATTTTTGCATACGGTTCACAATCCAAATACGCACTGGATAACGAAGACAAACACGATGACATTGTAAAACTCCTTTCCTACGTTGACAGCCTTAGCACCAGCACTATGGAAAAAGATATGCAAAAGATTAGTTACAGCTACCTAAAGGAATTGTGGAATATCTTTTGCGAAGAAGTTTCATTTGAATCCCAAACGAAAATGGTAAAAATTGACAGCAATGACGTCAAAGCACGTAGCATAAAAATTACAATCAATGCCAACGATATTTGCGACATTTGGGAAAGGATACTTCAATTCTTACGCGAAGATGAACAAGTTGTAAACTTCCTAGAGAAACACGAGGACCTAATCGATATCGCCAACAATCCAATTTTCGGTTCGACCATAACGGTTGATAGAGACATTGCTAGCAAGTACATCCAACTGCTAGATCAACTGAACGAAAATATGGACGATACCTGCCAAGAAATACTAGAACAATGGGAAAACAACAATCTTATCATTGATATTACCACCCCAACACACAGTTCAAAAATGCTAAAACTACGCGTATCTTACGGCTACGAAGACAAATTCATTTTGGACTTTGGCAATAAAACCATTGAAAATGCGAACAAAATCACACTAAAAGATGGCGCCGGAAACGAATATGTTTACCAAGTTGTCAACGGTGACCAAACACTACTACTAACCTACTCAGAAAACGGCGAAAGACTATTCTCCTTCAACTACGACAGAGAAAGCACCCAATATACACTAACAACTGTAGACCAATCCAAATTTACAACCACAAGTAAAGGCACAATTGTACAGGGCAAAGACATCACAATGACAGTCAACGAAGTAATCCACGACTCAGCAATTTACGATAGCGATGACTGCAGCTACACAATGGACTTGACCTTTATCCTAAAGACAAATGACAAACTCCCACAAAAGCCCAACGATTACAAGACACTTGCTACCATCACCGAAGAAGATATAGACAACCTTTTGGGTGGCACGTCACAAATGCCAGAGTAAACTATCACAACCTTAACATCAAAGCAAAAAACCTTGGAACAAATTCCAAGGTTTTTATTTTTCACACTAATATTGCTTAACAGTACAATATTGACCACTTAAAACTCGTATCTTGTTCCGTTGGCAAAAAGCACGCCATCCGTTAGCTTTATCTGCAAGATGATGGTGTTTGGATCATCTTCATTGGTGTGACCATTATCGTACCAGGCAGCAAAGGCTTGACGCAACATATCCGCAATTTGCTTGTTTTGTGGCAATTTTATGTGCCCAAGACTTTGACAAATGGCATGCCCCGAAAACCACTCGCCGCTTATTGCCGCAACAGGATTTTGTTGCAAATGTTGCATCTTGTTGGACAATGCGTGCGTGATAGTAAAAAAGCTATCTTGCCAAAACACTGCATCAATCGTCCTAACCCAAGGAGTACCACTTGAGTCCACAGTTGCAAGTGCCATCAACGAGTCTTTGCCAAATCTTTCTTTCAAAATTTCAATATGTTTCATAAGTTTACTCCATTGTTAGCAAGCAATCGCCCTAAATATCCCCAAATCCACGGCAAAGGATATCTTCCCATGCCTGTTGATCAATTTGTTCGTCTTTGAACAACTTGCGTTTGTCTTCTTGTGTAATTTTCCTTAGCACCCTGCACGGGTTACCTACAGCAACGCACCAATCGAGGATGTCCTTTGTAACGACACTGCCTGCACCAATCACAACGTTGTTGCCAATATGCACACCAGGGCAAATCACGCTGTTACCACCTATCCAAACGTTATTTCCAATGGTGATTTCCTTGCCGTACTCGTACCCGGAGTTGCGCGTTGATGGATAAATTGGGTGTCCAGCTGTAAAAATAGACACATTAGGCGCAAGCTGACAATTATCCCCAATTGTAACCTTTGCCACATCCAATATTGTACAGTTGTAGTTTGCAATAAAGTTTTTTCCAACCTTAATGTGAGAGCCATAGTCACAGTAAAAAGGTGGGTTAATAAAAGCATCATCTACACCCAACAACTCCTTTACAACCTTGGCAATACCTGCAAAATCACTCCTATCCATAAAATTGAGCTTTTGCAAAATCTTTCTACATCTAATTTGCTCGGCAAAAACTTCACTGTCGGAAATATACGCCAATCCTTTATCCCTACGCTCAATATTGTTCATATGCACATCTCCACATATATTGATTACTTTTTGTAGTTAATCACCACAACTACCTAACACTACTAACTGTAAATAGCTTGGTGGTCGATTTCTTCCTGTAATACTTGATCTTGCACCTTTCGTTTTCGCCGAAAGTATCAATTGCGTTCTTCAAAGGGACGATTAAATGAACCTATCTCAATAAGGTTGCCTTCTGGATCGGCAACATAGCAGGTGCGCTGTCCCCAAGGCTCTGTTGTGGGTTGCATAACAGGTGTAGCACCTTTACCAACTATGCGATGATACTCCCTGTCTACCTGTTCAAAGGTGTCAACATACAAAGCAATTTCGAAGTGTCCGTTGATGCCCTGTGTGTATTGATAACTTTTGCTGGTCATTTTTTCAAAGTTTTTGCGTTCGTAAAGCATAAAGAGCGTGCCATCTTTTATTAGATACACGTTTTGTGCATTTTCCCCTTCGGTAATTTCAAATCCCATAACGTCACGATAAAAACGCACCATTGTGGGCATATCCTTTACCAACAATCCAAAACCATCCAATTTCATAGCAAACAGTCCCTCCTAACACTAATTACATCTTTAACATATATTATATACTCAAAATATCTGTAAGTAAAGCCCTAAAATAACAAAAAACCTTGGAACAAATTCCAAGGTTTTTGTATTTGTAAAAATGATTTGTGTAGGCTCTCCAAGAAATTATCTCTTGCTGAATTGAACATAGTTTAGAAACAAAAACTAATATGTTTGTAGCTTTCCATCTTCTTGATGCCACAATAAGTCAATCAAGTGTTATTTTGCTACCAAGTTTTTGTTTGGTAATGCTCCACAATAACAAAAAACCTTGGAACAAATTCCAAGGTTTTTGTATTTGTAAAAATGATTTGTGTAGGCTCTTCAAGAAATTATCTCTTGCTGAATTGTGGAGCTTTACGAGCTTTCTTGAGACCGTACTTTTTACGTTCCTTCATACGTGGGTCACGTGTGAGGAAACCGCTCTTTTTGAGGATAGCTTTGTCTTCGCCTGCAAGAACCAATGCACGTGCTACGCCGTGACGGATTGCACCAGCTTGACCTGTATATCCACCACCAACTACGTTTACAACAACGTCGTACTTGGACAATGTTTCTGTTGCATTAAGTGGTTGACGAACAATGTACTTGAGTGTGTCTAGACCGAAATATGTGTCGATATCGCGCTTGTTGATTGTGATTGTGCCGTTTCCACCTGGGATAAGACGAACGCGTGCGATGGACTTCTTTCTTCTACCTGTAGCCCAAAATTGAACCTTTTTCTTTGTACTAACTTTTGCCATTGTTTTTTACCTCCTTAGTCCAACACCAACACTTCTGGTTGTTGAGCCTCGTGTCTGTGTTCTGCGCCTTTGTAAACGCGAAGTTTGGTTAGCATCTTTCTGCCAAGGCTGTTGTGAGGAAGCATTCCCTTAACAGCTTTCATCATAGCAAAGTCGCTTCTTTCTGCCAATAGCTTGCGGTATTTCATTTCCTTTAGGTGACCTGGTCTTGGAGAACGACGAACGTAAAGTTTTTGATCCAATTTTTTACCAGTCAAGATAACCTTGTCACAGTTAAGAACGATTACGAAATCGCCTGTATCAACGTGTGGTGTAAAGGTTGGCTTGTTCTTACCACGAAGGATAGAAGCAACAACTGTTGCAACGCGACCAAGTGGTTTGCCTGCTGCGTCAACTACATACCATTTTCTTTCAACGGCTTCTTTCTTAGCCATAAAAGTTTTAATCATTTTTATTTTCTCCCAATATTTAAGTTTGTTTGCTGTTCACGGTTGAACAATTACCGCCAGTGGAAATGCGGTTTAGACCTGGCAGAGCTTAAAATACCAAGCCGAATTATTCACAGCCTTTCCATTATACTTGCAAAGGCTATTTCTGTCAACAAAAATGAATACGTTTTGCGATATTTTTTTGCTAATTCTACCACTTTATTAAAATAAATTTTAATATAATACTTCTTCGTATTCCGCCATGTATAACTGAACGTCCATTTCAAGCCGTCCCTAACACTTTTGCAAAAATGGGCCGCAAATCCTGATTTGTGGGACGAGCAACAGTACTTAGTGCGAGCCAGTGTGTATAACACACTTGCGAAGCTATTTGTGCTTGTTGCGACGAAGGGAAGGGGGACCGCTTGCGGTGGAAGGGTATTACTGCAAAACAATACAAATTGTTGCAGATCAATAGAACACTTCTTCTAGCGTAAGCCCCTTTGATGCAAGGGTTTTGAACTTGAGCTTGGTGCCATTTAGCATTGCCACAACGTCATCTTGGTTGTACTTTCCCTTGCCCACTTCTACAAGCAAACCACACATTATGCGCACTTGATTATACAAAAAAGCGTTTCCGTTTACCACAAAATGGATAACGTTTGGCTGTACTTCCACCACGTCAAAGCTGTTAACTGTTCGTACAGTTCCTTTCAAATTGCTACCAGTTTTTTGAAAAGCAGCAAAGTCGTGCGTGCCAACAAGCAGTTTTGCTGCCTGTTGCATTGCTTCAACGTCAAGGGGTTTGTACACCTGCGTATGATTGACGTCTAACGTGGGTTTTCTAACAGGGGAAACGTACACCCTGTAACAGTAGGTTTTGCTAACTGCGCTGAATCTAGCATCAAAGCTGTCATCAACAATTTCGGCATTGGTAACTGCAACGGAACTTGGCAAACTTAGATTAACTCCCAAGCAAAGTTTGAAAGGGTTCACCTTCTTTTCCGTGAAGAAATGTGCAACCTGCCCTTTTGCGTGGACACCAACGTCGGTACGCCCAGCGGCATACACACGGACAAAATCACAGTCGAAATACTTGCCTAGCGCACGCTCAACAGCATCCTGCACCGAACTGCCATTTACCTGACTTTGCCAACCGCAAAAGTCGGTGCCAATATATTCAATTGTCAACTTTATTTTGTACATTGTATCCTTGTTGTGCACCTACACGCCAATTGGCATTGTATGCAAAGTAAAGAGTTTTAAGTATCGTTAGTTGTACGCTTTAGTGGCTTTTGTTAGAAATATAGCCAAGTAATTGTTGACCATTGACTTCTCATTGCATACACCACGAATATTGTGGCAAATACTGCAACAGTAATCAATGCACCAACAAGGTCGCGCCAGGATAGCTTCATCACACGCATTTGTGTGCGATTGGTTGAACCTTCGTAGCAACGACTGTTCATTGCGTTGGCAAGCTCTTCGGCTTTGCGGAAGCCACCAACAAGCAATGGGATTAAAATAGGAACAAATGCTTTGGCACGCTTTATCAAATTGCCACTGTCAAAGCTTGCACCACGTGCCTTTTGTGCAGAAATGATGCGGTCAGTTTCTTCAATCAGCCCTGGAATAAAGGACAACGTCAAGCTCATAATAAGCGCCAATTCATGTGCTGGGAACTTGATAACCTTGAGTGGTTTTAGCAAGCTTTCTATAGCGTGCGTAAGGTCTACTGGTGTGGTTGTCAACGTGAGCAAGCTGCTACCCATTACCAAAAATACTAGTCTAAGTAGCATCTTTGCCGCAACAATCAACCCTTGGTCGTAGATTTCAAAAATCCACCAACTAACCAGCAAGTTGCCATCTTTTGTAAAGAACATATTGAGTAAAGCCGTCAAGCACAGCAGAAAGATAATTCCCTTGATGGACTTTACAATAGATCCAAGTGGCACGTGAGAAAAACCAATAGCTACTAGCAAAAACAGCGCCACAAAGGCAAATCCCACAAAACTTTGAACAAAGAAGATGCCCACCATAAACAACAAGCAAAGTATCAGCTTGATTCTTGCATCCATACTGTGCACAAAGGATTTTGTCAAATAATATTGACCGAAGGTAACGTCTCTAAGCATTGCTACCCTCCTTTAGCGCACAAAGGGCGGCAAACACTTCTTCAACGTTGTGACAAGTTGGCAAGGTTATACCAGCTTGCTCCAACACGTTGCAAAATGCTGCAACCTGTGGCACTTCCAAGTTCATATCTTCAATTTCATTTTCCAATCGGAAAAGTTGTTGTGGAGGAAGGTCGTACACAAGACAACCATCTCTAAACACAATAACTCTGTCGGCGTTTTCGTACACTTCGTTCATGTCGTGCGACACCATGATAACGGTAACGCCTTGTTCCTTGTTGAGCTTGCGAACTAGTTGCAAAATTTCCTTTTTGCCCTGTGGATCTAGCCCTGCAGTAGGCTCATCCAACACCAAAATTTGTGGCTCGCTGACCAACACTCCTGCAAAGGCTACACGGCGCTTTTCCCCGCCGGATAGGTCAAATGGGGACTTGTTCTTTACTTCCTCAAAATCCAGCCCCACTAGCTCAATAGCCTTTTTGGCAAGCTGTTCGTGCTCGCTTGCTGGCACGCCAAAGTTCTTTGGGCCAAAGCACACGTCTTCCAATACGGTATCGGCAAAAAGCTGATATTCTGGGTACTGGAACACCATACCAACTTGCTTTCTCAGTTGCATCAAGTTGGGCTTCTTTTGTGCAAGATCGTGCCCTAAAACGTTTAAGCTGCCCTGTTGAAGGCGCATAAGTGCGTTCAAATGCTGAACAAAGGTAGATTTGCCACTACCTGTGTGACCAACCAATGCAACAAATTCGCCACGGTTGATTGTAAGGCTAATATCTGTTAGTGCGCGCTTGCCGCTAGTGGATTTTGCATTGTAGCTGAAGGTCAGTTTATCTGCATAAATGGCAACGTTTGGTTCTACTACGCTAGGGGTAGGAACTATCTTTTTAGCTCTTGGCATACTTCCCCTCCTAGCATCTTGATATCTGTATTATTGTCGGTAACTGCAAATCCCGCTTGGTGCAGTAGATGAGATAGTTGCACCGCTCTTGGCGCGCGCAAGCCCACTTCTTCCAACAATTTTGTATTGGTAAAAATCTCCATAGGTGTGCCTTGACTTACCACATGACCATTGTTCATAACGATAACTTTGTTGGCGTCTAGCACTTCTTCCATAAAGTGAGTAATTAGTATAACAGTCATGCCTTGCTTGTTGAGTTGATGAGCAACAGCAAGCACTTCCTTTCTTCCAAGTGGATCGAGCATTGCAGTTGATTCGTCCAACACCAACACCTTTGGCTGAATAGCCAATGCCCCAGCAATGGCAATACGTTGTTTTTGTCCACCAGATAGTCTACTAGGCGCACTGTGGGCAAACTCCACCATGTTGACCTGTTCAAGAGCCTTGTACACACGCTCCCTAATTTCCGCCGATGGCACACCAAGGTTTTCGGGGCCAAAAGCGACGTCTTCTTCTACGATGCTAGCAACACGTTGGTTATCTGGATTTTGAAAAACCATGCCAACGCTCTTGCGAATATCAAAGATGCACTTTTTGTCAGCGGTATCCATGCCGGAAACTAGCACTTTGCCATTGGTTGGACGAAGCAGACCATTTAGCAGCTTTGCCAAGGTAGATTTTCCGCAACCATTGTGACCAACAAGCGCAACAAAATCACCCTCGCAAATGGAGAGTGTAACCCCTTCTACGCCGATATCCTGAACAGCGGTACCATCTTCGGCAAAGGTCTTGTAATAGTAGGTTGCGTTTTGCAACTCAATTATTACATTTTGTTGTGTTGTTTCGCTCATTGATAACTCCTTGTCGCATAATACTACAGTGTATATTATAACCAATAAACGTCAATTTGGCAAGAAGGTAAATACAAAAACACCAGCCTTCCTATTTGCAAAGACTTTTGCTTGTGATTTGCCAAAGCAATTGCATTGACAACAGGTTTGTCACACATCACTTGCAATGCTAACTCAAAAAACACCCTGCTGTTGTGCTGCATTATTGCTAATTGACAAACATATCCTACCACCACTAGCTGAAAGACAACAAAAAAAACGGTGCTTTTACTTTGCACCGCTTTTTGTAATAACTATATAATTTTTACAACGAAAACTACATTGTTTTAAATTGGTTGTTGTATAGCTCTGCGTAGATTCCGTTTGGTTGTTGCATCAGTTGGTCGTGATTGCCCCTTTCTGCAATGCCGTCCTTGGTAATTACCATAATTTCATCGGCATTTTTGATGGTGGAAAGGCGGTGTGCAACAACAATGGTTGTTCTTCCCTTAGATAGTTCGGACAATGATTGTTGAATTTGCATTTCCGTAACGTTATCCAATGCGCTTGTAGCTTCGTCCAAGATAAGAATTGGTGGATTTTTTAGGAAAGCTCTAGCAATGGAAATACGTTGTTTTTGTCCACCGCTGAGTTTTACACCACGTTCGCCCACTTCAGTATCGTAGCCTTCGGGTAAATCCATGATAAAGTTGTGGATATTGGCGCGTTTTGCCGCTTCCACAATTTCCTCAAAGGAAGCATCCAAGTTGCCGTAGGCAATGTTATCCTTGATGGAACCGCCGAAAAGGAAAACGTCTTGTTGAACAATACCAATGTTTTTGCGAAGACCGTATCTGGTCATCTTGGTGATGTCGATGCCGTCAATGCTGATAACACCGCTGTTTACTTCGTAAAAACGTGGAATCAAGTGGCACATTGTTGTTTTTCCGCCACCGCTTGGGCCAACTAATGCAATGGTTTTGCCACTTTGAACACTAAAGCTTACGTCGTCTAACACAAAGTGTTCTTCGTCCCCTTGGTAATGGAAGCTTACGTGATCAAATGTGATATTACCTGCAAGCTTGTCCACTTCGATAGCATTTGCATCTTCCGTTTCCCCTTGGGTATGCATAACTTCGTGGAAACGAGCATAACCAGTCATACCGCTTTGAATACTTTCAAAAATTGCCGTCAATGTTCTAATTGGCGCAACGATGTTGGCAATGTACAGAATAAACGCTGTAAACTGACCATCGTCAATTTGTTCGTAGAAGAAAAACATACCGCCGGCAAACAATGCCACAAGGTACAGCAGGTCGGTAAACAACCCCATACCGCTGTGGAAGATACCCATTTGCTTATATGCTTGTCCGCGAGCGTGTTGGAAGTTTTTGTTGGCTTTGTCAAATTTGTTGATTTCGTGCTTGGTTGCTGTGTATGCCTTGGAAACACGGATTCCGCTAACGGAGCTTTCCACTTGTGCGTTTATTTCCCCCGTTTGCTTACGCATTTCGGCAAAGGCCTTCTTTTGACGACGGCGTTGAACAAATGCAAACCACATCATAAAGGGCACAAGGGCAAATGTGATTAGTGCAAGCCATGGATTGACCGTTAGTGCCACCATCAACAACGCACCAATCAATGTGATGCCGGAAAGGAACAAATCTTCCGGTCCATGGTGAGCTAGCTCGCTTATGTCAAACAAGTCGTTGATGATACGGCTCATTATTGTACCGGTTTTGTTTTCGTCAAAATAGCTAAAGGGCAACTTTTGAATATGATGGAAAAAGTCACGGCGCATATCCCCTTGGATACGAACACCCATGATATGTCCCCAGTACTGAATAACGTAGTTCAAAAAGGCCTTAACAATGTAGATAACCAACAACACCAAGCACCAAACAACAACCATTTGGATATTTTGATTGGGAATATAGGTGTTGATGATGTTACCCGTTATGGCTGGATAAAACAAGTTGCACAGTGATACAATCAAGGCACACAGCATATCAATGAAGAACAACTTACGGTGTGGCTTGTAGTAAGTAAAAAACTCTTTTAGCATAATTTACCTCGTCAAAAAATCCTTACTATTGTACCAAATAATTCAAAATTTGACAAGAAAACAGCCATTAGTAAATAAAGATAGTTACCGCAATCATTTATGATTGACAATTTGACCAAGTTATTGTACAATACAAGGGTAAGAGACAGCCAGACGGTTGCGTGGGACTTGTTCCTACGAGGAAAGTCCGAGCACCACAGAGCAAGAGTGCAGGATAACGTCCTGTGAAGGCGACTTTAAGGAAAGTGCAACAGAAATATACCGCAGCGCAAGCTGTAAGGGTGGAAATGCAGGGTAAGAGCCTACACACGCTTTGGTGACAACGCGTGCATGTAAACCCCACTCGGTGCAAGAACTGAGACCAAATGCCTGCTCGGCATCTCGACATATTCGCTAGAGACTGTTGGTAACAACAGCCGTAGAAAGATAACCGTCCAATACAGAACTCGGCTTACAGACTGAACTCTTACAACAAATAACATCAGGTCCCTTGGGTAACTCCCAAAGGACCTGTTTTTTATTTTATATGTTATTAAATTATTCTTCAAATCCAAAATCCGATAGGCTTAGTTTCGAGTCTATATCCTCCAATACTTTTTCGAACAAGCTTAACGTTGTTTTCGTTGAGCTAATCATTAAACTATGAACTGAGTCTTCTAGAGAATACGAAAGAGCCGGAACATAATAAAAATCAAAAATATATGCGTAATCAGTACTTGTCATTGATTTAAAAATATATCCAGATGCATAATCTTCGCCGGAATAACCACTATATTCTACAAGTGCACCTACATCAACTTGATCCCCTTTGTCAGTTACATCTGATAAAGAAATATAGAAAGTTAATTCCGAAGAACTAATCAATAGTGAAATATTTATTTCATCCTTATTAGGATAATAATACATAGCAAATACATATTGAGTTGATATAACTAACGTATAATCATATTTACTATCAGAATATTCTCCGTATCTTTTAATATAATTTACCAATAATTTATGTGGATTTATTACAGCTTTACATGTTGTACAATATCCGTCCGCTCCTTCAACACATTTAGTTTTGGGAATAGTATTTTGAGAAACTGTAACTAACCCACAAATTGAACAATACTTACCATCTGTTAGGCCAGTTGTTTGACATGTTGCAGGATGTCCCTTTTTTGTCACAATATTGTGTCCAGTAGCTGGAACGATTTGTTGAGCTTGTAAAACTTCTCCACAATCTTGACAATGTCTGCCCGCACTCAAACCAGCAGCTGTGCAAGTTGCTTCCACAGAATGATCAATAATAATATTCTGGTGACTGCAACCACATGCAGAAAGCACGAGCAAAAAACTTAATAATAGTACTAAAATCAAAACAAATTAAATACCCTTTTTCATAACTCCTCCAAACAATGTAGAATTATGTAACATATTGTTACATTTTTATTGTAACATTTTGTTACAATATTGTCAATACTAAAAAAGAATAATGTGAGAAAGAAAATTGAAAGGGTTAGTAGAAATAAGAAAAAAGAAAGGATATAGTCAACTAAAAGTAGCACTCGACCTGTCAATTAGCAGAGAAGCTCTTTCGTACTATGAAAATGATAAACGTAGCCCTGATATTGAAATGCTAAATAAAATGTCAGATTACTTTAACGTGTCCATTGATTATCTAATCAACGGAAAAGAATTTACTAAAAAATAATAGGTCCCTTGGGTAACTCCCAAAGGACCTGTTTTTTTAATCAATGATATATTTTTTATCAAGTGTGTTTACTTAGTGACTAAGAAAATTTATCAACCAATTCATTACAAAATGATGTATGTGCAATTTGTAGCAATCTTGACTAATTTACTTTAGCAAAGCAACGATTTGTAGCTCGCTGAATAACACAGCATTTGCACATATGCACAAACAAGCATATTTAATGCATTAGGTTGTATGTTATTGTTCGTCTACTGGTACATAAAATGTTTGCTTTGGACCAGTATCGCGCATGAGTGTTTTGGGATTTTTGTACTTGAACAGGTACAGTATTGTGCCATACAGGTCGCCACAGCAACCACCAACGTGCATACCAAGCATATATGCTGCAAGTAGCTTGTCTACTGTTAGTGGAAGGACAAAAATAAGCACTGTGAATACTGGAAGAAAAACGACAAATGGGGCAATCATACTGATAATAGATGCCTTTCGGTACACGTAGATATTGGGTACACCGCAGTAGGCAACTGTTAGGGTAAGACCAAACGTCAGCTTTTGCTTGGTTAGCAATTTGTAGGCAACACCGTGTGTCAATTCGTGCAAAACAATGTACCCAACCATTGTTACCAAAAATACAAGCATATGCCAAATAAAGCCATCAGTTGAAACGTCTTTGCCTAGCTGTTCCCAAGTGGGTTTGATAATAAAGCAAGCAACAGTAACAATAGCCGCTGTTATCAAAAAGGACACAAGTGTCATTACAAGGCCTACCTTACTATCCTTGGCGTCAATAACTTTTGCTTCCTTATATCCTTGTGGAAGTTCCAATTCGTAGTGTTTCATAATATCTCCTTTTTTGTTTAAAACATCACTTTCAACAACGCTCTTAAATTCTATAAAATTGTTGTATATGCAACCATAGTAGCACAAGCCCCAAACTGTCATTTCGACCGAAGTGGAGAAATCTAGGCAACCAGCGCATATTTGCGTTAATTGCCATTAGGAACAATTCTGTCGTCAACTAGATTGCTACTCTTGTGACAAAAATTCATCGGCGGATACTCCACCAACAAACATTTCCGTTTTTACAATTGTGTAGTCGCCTTGAAGTGCGTTTACGTTCATCAAGTGGCAAACAACTCTATCTGGTCTAAGGTTTTCGTTGCCCACCTTTAAAACAAGTTCTGCGTGGTCATCGTCTATCCTTGTTGCAGAAAGTATTTTGCTTGCAACCTCCTTAGTTACGCTTTGTCCTTTTTCGGTGTATGTAATGCTGTAGTTATCGGCAAGTATTTGTTCTACAACGTTGCCAATACCTGTCGCTGTAACGATATACTTTGCGCTATCCAATTTTGCAGCAAGATTGATATCCTTGACAAACACCTTGGTAAACTTGATGCCTTGTTGGCTGAAAGAGTTGAGTCTTTCCAAGATATTTGGTTCCAGTTCCGCCTTGGCAGAAACGTACTCGGCAACACTTTCCGTTCCAAGAGCTATTGGGGCGGAAAAGCCCAGTTCCATGTGGGGATTGAAGCCTTGGCTATAGGCAACCTTTACCCCTGCGCGACGAAAGATATAAATAACTGCGCGCAATGTATCCACGTGCGCAACAAGTGCCGATGTGGATGTTTTTTCAAATTTTAGTACAATCATATTTTTATCCATTGGCCACAGCACAATTTCGTACTTGTGGCTTTACTTATGCAATAATTTGTTTTTATAACCGCACAGCTTGTGGTACAACAACTGTCAGCGGTAACGATATTACAATGGGCGGTTACCTTCCGAAAGGGTGCAATATCCGTGCTTTTTAAGTCCACAGCCATTGCATTGCTTGTTGCAACTTGGTGTGGTTACCTGTTGCATTGCCTTGTTGTATTCGCTTTGAAGGTATTTTTTGGTTACACCAATATCCACAAAGTCCCACTCTAGTGTAGCATCGATATCCCTTGGACCAACAATGGATTGGATATCCACACCATTTTTGTCAAAGGCTTGCTTGTATGTTTCCCAACGGAAGTGTTCGCTCCAAGCGTCAAAGGTAGCGCCGGCTTTGTAAGCGTCGTACAAGCTATCGGCAATACCCCTACCACCACGAGCAAGGATAGCTTCCATCAAGGAAGTGTCGTAGTCGTTGTAGGAGAAGTTGATACCCTTTTTACGTAGATTTTCCTGCAAGAACTTGATTTTTTGTGTGATATTTTCCTTGCTATCAAATGCGCACCATTGGAAAGGTGTAAAAGGCTTGGGGATAAATGTTGAGCAGGATACCCCCAACTTGAAGTTTTTTCCCGAACCCGTAACGTACTTGTACAAAGACTTGATCTTGCACGCAAGGTTGTAGATGCCCTCGATATCTTCCATTGTTTCGGTGGGCAAACCCATCATAAAATACAGCTTTACAGAAGAATAACCTTGGCTAAAAGCTTCCTTCAAAGTGGAAATGATGTTTTCTTCGGTAATATTCTTGTTAATTACGTCACGCAAACGTTGAGTGCCAGCCTCTGGAGCAAAGGTAAGGGAGCTTTTTCTGTTACCTTGTGCCATTTGTCCCTTGAAGCTATCCAAACGCAAGCTTGGCAAGTTTAGTTGAACGTTGCGTTCCTTTGCGTAAGGAAGAAGTCTATCTAGCAGTGGCATAAGACCGCTGTAATCGCTTGTAGAAAGGCTGTTTAGGCTAAGCTCATCGTAGCCCGTTGCATCCAACAATGCGGTGCACAGCTCAAATGCGTTATCTACACTGCGTTCTCTAACAGGTCGATAAATAAACCCAGCCTGACAAAAACGACAGCCATTTGCACAACCACGGAACAGCTCCGCAACGGCACGATTGTGCACAATTTCAATACTGGGCACAAGTTGAGTTTTTGGCGTGAAAGTTGTGTTTAAATCCGCTTCGATATTGCGCCAAACGGTCTTGCTTGGCAAGCTTTCAACAAGTTGTCCGTTGTATGTTGCAGGGTGCAAACTGGGAACGTAAATACAGCTGTATTTTTCATCCACAAAGCGCAAAAACTCTTGTTTGGTCATCTTGCCCTTGTTTACTTGGTAATCTTGTACAATCTGCTTCCAAGGTGTTTCCCCTTCGCCAACAAAAAAGAAATCGAAGTACTTGTACATTGGCTCGGGGTTAACTGTGCAAGGACCACCACCAACGATAAAGGGGAATTCCTCGCCACGTTCCTCTGTAAGCACAGGGATACCAGCTAGTTCCAACATCAAGAACACGTTGGAGTAGCACATTTCAAACTGCAAGGAAAAACCAACAAAGTCAAAGTCTTTGAGTGGCGTTTGCGTTTCTATGCTGGCAAGCAACTGATTGTTTTCTTTTAGATATTCTTGGTAGTCGGCAAAGGGTGCAAAGCAACGTTCGCAAACCACGTTGTTCATACTGTTGAATAAATAATACAAAATGCGCACGCCCAGGTTAGACATGCCCACTTCGTAGCTATCGGGCACACACATACAAAACTTTGTGTTGTGTGGCTTGTGTATATTTGGTGTGTTGAACTCTCCGCCAAAGTAGCGATAAGGTTTTTGCACACGTTCGGTAAGTTTAGTCAAAGTAATCTCCTTAAAAGGCGTTAGTTGAGTACCATTGTGGCCATAAGTGTACCAACAAGGTTAAGTTCTTCCCCTTGGATAATCTCGTAGGAAATGCCCCTTTCGCCCAAAATTTGTGTAAGGTATTTTTCAAAATTGCTTCTAAAACCAACAAGCTTGTTGAAGGTTGTACCTTCGGCAACAATAGCTGCTGGCAAAGCTTTGTCCGTGCAGGAAGCTACCACTGCTCCGCTGTTGATGATTGCACCAATCTTTGCCGCGCGGTCAATTAGGTCAACGCAAATATCCATTGCAAATTGTTTGTCGGCCTGGTTAGTGAACAAATCGTTTAGTACGCCCTTGCCTACAACAAAGTCGGATACGTCACGTGTTACAAATGGAGCAATTTCCACGTTTTCTACAAACAAACCTTCCCTTTGTGCTTGAACAAACGCTTGGTAAATTACGTCCGACAAGTACTTGCCACTGGACATCTTTTCCAACAATCCACCATTTGGATTGGCTGTGGCGTTGGCAACAATCTTGTCAAAATCACCTTGAGCAAAACCATTGTAGTTGCCACTTTCGGTGTTGATAAGCATCTTGCCTTGTGGAAGGTTAGCTACCTTTGCAATATTGGCTGTATCTTCGATATAGCACAGGTTTGTGCCCGTTCCGTAGATGTAGCCTACGTACGCGCTGTACTGCTTTTTGCTAGATGCCATGCCACCTAGAAGGGTTGCAACGGTGTCATTTAAAATAACTATGCCACGGTTTTTGTCACTGTGCGCTTTCAATGCAAGCAACGTTTCCTTGCCTACACGTGTGCCCACAACTTGTGGAGCCTTTACTTCCTTGCTGAAGTTTACAACAACACCATCTACGTCGCGATCCATATCCACTTGGTAGCTAAAGCAAAAACCTACGTTATCCCCTTCTTCTGCCAGATAATCAATGTTGCTAGCAATTTGAGCATAGAACTCTTCCTTGGTTAGGTAGCGGTCGGAAGCTGGCATTATTGTTTTTTGCAGTTTTTCTAGTACTACGTTACCTTCTTCGTCAAAGTACCCCAGGGCACTACGGAAGTTTGTTCCGCCAGCGTCAATCAAAATGCGCTTGCCCCCCTTGATTTTGCTACGGTCAATATCCGTTAAATAGGTTGGAATCATTGGGATAGAGCCTTGACCACTCAATCCCATCTTCATTTGTTGAAGATAATCGTTGAGCATTGCATTGCAATCAATATTGTGTGTGCTTTGATTGTGCGCCATCAAAAATTGTTTTGCTGTCATACCTTGTCCCCCATTAGAAGTTGTTGTATTGTTGTAGTATTAAGTATATTTTGTTGTTGCAACTCGGCAACACGATTTTCCCTCATTTTGTCTTGGTCGGTTTGTTCTGTTCCAAATACATACACGTTGCACTTGGCAAGTTTTGCGGTGTATCTGCCACCGTTTGCCACGATGTGCTCCACCACTTGATACAGCAATGGACTATCCGATAGCTCCAACGAACGAGCCAAGCAAAAGACCTTGCCCTTGTACAAATTGCTTTGTTTTTGCACAGTTTGTGCGTAGTTTTTTATCTTTTCCACCAAGATTTGAGTTTGTTGGCGCTTGCTAACTTGACCATCCAAACTTGCCGGGCGAATAAGTTCAAAGTTGTTGTTACTGCCTGCACGATAGTGATACTTTTGCATAAGCTGTTGCAATGACATACCACTTTTTTTCACCAAGTATTTTAGTGTCAACAGCGAAACAAGTGCATCTTCTTCGGAATTGTGCTGTTCAAATTCCACACCCATTTCCGCAGCAATTTTGTTTAGTGCCTTTACTTCCTTTTCGCCAAAATACAGCTTGTACAGCAGTTGTGAGCAGATAAAGGAGAAGTCTATGCTAGGCAGGCCATAGCGCTCGCAAGCGGCATTGAGCATACGAACGTCGGCATCTACTGCATGCCCCACCACAACGTACTGCTTGTCGGTAAACAGCGCCTTGAAGGTGTCATACATTTGGGAAAAATCCAGCGAGTTATCCAGCAGTTGCTTATCTAAATGCAAGTCTATACCAACGTTTCGACGTGTACCATTTAGGTTATACTTGGTTTTGGGATTTATCCAATAGTTTGTACGTGATAAAATATTAAATTGTTCGTCGGCAATTACCACCCCAATACTGCAAATACTGGAAGGCTTGTAACCATTTGCCGCTTCAATATCGAAAGCCAAATATTTCATTACTATACCATTTTTCTCCATTATATATTGTATCAAAAACAGCCACCAAATGCAATAGATTGTGGTAAAATGCAACAAAAAAAGAGCAGAACTAAGGTGCTCTGCAATAAGGGTTGCCTTGGCTCAAAAGAAATGCGTAGTCGCAATTACTGTGGCTACGCTTTTTCTATGGCAAAGTGACAAACCCAATGCCGTTATATTGAATTCTTATTTTTTGCACCCTTTTGCCGTCAATTTTTTCAGCCTTGAACACAATAACTCGTTCTATGAATTTACGGATAATCTCGCAATCAAGGTGGTCAATTTGTGTATAGGTCTTTACTAATTTCAAGAACGCATCAACGCTAAGAGCCTTTTCGTTATTATCTGTGATGAATTTTTGGATTTCTTGAATTCTTGCATTTAACTGAGCCTGCTCATTTTCGTAAGTTTCCGTCAATTTTGCAAAGCGTTCATCAGAGATTTTACCCTCAATATTATCTTCGTAAAGGTGCTGAATAATACTATCGAGCTTAGAAACCCTAGCCAGGCTCGACTCCAATTCACGCTTATATTCCTTAAAAATCCTATTAAATTCCTGCTTGGACTGTTTTGTTATCAAGGCAATAAACTCATCTTCATGTTCTCTCGCAAAAGCCGTCACACGCTGAATATCGGCAAGGATGAGCTCTTCCAAGACGATATTTCTAATTTGATGCGATGTGCATAAACCCTTCTTTTTGCGATATGTAGCACAAACCATATAGGCTTTATCTTCCGTCCAATCTTTACCACGTACCTGATATAACTTCGCACCACAATCCGCGCAATAGACCATACCCGAAAGGATAGGCATTTCACCGAGTCTTGAAACAACTCTATGGTTTTCGCGGATTTTTTGCACGATATCAAAGGTTTCTTGGGTAATAATCGGCTCGTGCATATCGTAGAATATAGACCAATCGTCCTCACTATTCCATATGAATTTCTTGGATTTGTAAGATTTTTTGCGTGTTTTGAAATTGACGATTTGACCTAAATACTCACGCTTTTTAAGGATGTCCGATACCGTTCTAGGATTCCAATCGCACCCATCATTAAGGTCACCCATGTTCGCAGGGTATTTGATGCCAAGCTCTCTAAAATGTGCGGCGGGCGTTTTTATGCCTCTTTCTCTAAGGACATTACAAATTTGGCTAGGACCATACCCCTTGACGCACAATTCAAAAATCTCCCTAACCACGCTTGCCGCCTCTTCATCAACAATCCACTTGAATTTATCATCAGGGGATTTTATGTAGCCATAAGGCGGATTTGTACATAAAGGTTTACCAGCCTCACCTTTTGCCTTGAATACGGCACGAACCTTCTTGCTAGTATCCTTTGCGTACCATTCATTGATAATATTGAGGAAAGGGGTAAAATCGCTATCTTGTTGCTTTGCACTGTCAACACCGTTGTTAATGGCTATAAAGCGGATGTTGTGTTCAGGGAAAATAGACTCCGTGTACATACCAACGCCTAGGTAATCTCTGCCTAAACGGCTCATATCTTTTACAATAATTACGCCAACGGCATCGTCATCTACAAGTTCCATTAAAGCCTGCCACGCGGGACGATTGAAATTTGTACCCGAGTAACCGTCATCTACGAAAAACTCAATATTCGTAAATCCGTTATCCTCGGCATACTTTTGCAAAATAGCCTTTTGATTGGTTATGGAATTGCTATCTCCTTGAAGTTCGTCATCACGAGAAAGACGGCAATACAAGGCTGTAATTTTTTGATTATTCAGTTTTTCCATTGTTTGCCTCCTTTCGTGATTTGGAATTTTTACTATCGCCTGCGCCCAAACCCTTAATGGCATCAATTGTGCCGTTTTCAAAAAGGTCGATGACGTAGGCGATGGCTTTTTCTTCGCTCCAACCGAGTGATTTCTGATAATACTCAAGTAGGAGATTGATACCTTTTTCGTTGGTATCGGTGGTTTTGCAAATGAGTGCTAATTTTTCTTTGAGTTGCATATACGTACCTCCGTTTTTTTGGTATCATATATATCACTCTAAACGGAAATAATATCAAGTCATTTTGCGCGGTATTTTGTGTCTATTTTGATACTTTTTGCGTTTGTAAGAATAAGGTCTTTTATCTTGTCTTTTATGACCTTTTTTGCGTTTTCATCGGTGGCGATTGACTCAACGATATAGAGAGTCCCACCGATTTCTTTATATGTAATTACTGTATTCTGACTATCCATATCGAACCTCTTTACCCCTTAAAGGGGAGCGGTTAAACTCCCCAGAAAGGGCTGAAATTTGCCTTGTGTTGCCTTTTGTTTTTATGCTTGACTAGTAATCCCACTCGCCCGATGTCTTTCAAAACTTTGCATCTGCGCCCCGGTGGGGGTATCTAAATCTCTACAGGATTATTATTTAACAGCGGGCGTGGGGTGTCACGCACAAAAAGCGGAATTCAAAAGGGTAATTACCCCCTATTAAAAATTAGCCGATTTTAAGCACTTTCACTGCATCCGGGCGGATAAGCTTGCCGTCCAAATGTTCGACGCCAACATATCCACGGTACGAAGAGTTTATGTACTTTTCATACAGACGGCGTATAGCAAAAGGTGTGCGCTCCGTAATCCAATAGAAACTAAAATCGCCAAATGCAATAGGCTTTGCGCCGCTTTTAATGTCGGGCATTGCATTGCAAATGATAACCTTTTTGCCTAATAGCTTGTCCGATGATGGATGCCACAGGTAATTTCCGTTAGAATCCTTCAAGGTACGAAGCGTAAATGCCGTTGTATCGTTCATAACCCATACGGCTTTATCTCTCAATTTAGGCTCTACCGAATGGAATAACTCAATAACCTCATCAAAGGTTATGTTGCTTGAATTGCTTGTTTTACCGATTTCGGCTCCGCCATTATCTGCAAGAATACCTACAGGCTGATTTACACCGTTGCCGTTAACAAATGCATTTACCTCGGCTTTTCCAAAACGCTGCGCATACTTTTTAAGAAGCCAACTTTCAAAGTCAAAACCGTGGTCGGCTAAAAGGTCAATGTGAATTTTAGCGATAGAGGTTAACTTGTGACTACCAAACTTGTAATTGCCGAGAATTTCCTCGTCTTCAGGAATTTTAGCGTTTTCTTCTACCCACGCGGGTTCAGCATCGGTAGCAAGCATATGCACGGCATAATCGCTTTCATACATAGGAATAACCGTACCGAGAGAACGGAAGAAATTTTCCTTCTTTAATTCTTCGGTATAGCTATTTGCCTGAGCGGCAGGAAGAATGTGTGCGCTACTATCATTGAGTTTTACATTTTCTTCTTGCGTATTAAAGTTCTGATGCTTACGAAGAGCATTCCAAAACTCCTTTTCATAAGCACTGTTGATAGGGTTAATAAATCTTCGATTTGTGTTGTTCATCATTAATTGTCTCCTTTTCTTGTGTAATAATCTTTTTTGATGCGTTCTGCATCTTTATCGGTAATGCGTTCGTATGCCACACTGACCTCAAGCATTTTTTCTAAAGAGCCATAATAGTTGTGATTGTCCATATACTGAACGCAAAAATTACTGTTTGTTCCCATAGTTCTGGGAGCAAGGAATACTACGGCGTGGTCGTTCTTTTGGGGAATGACCTCAAGAATCTCGAATGCCGTAAAATCAACGTGTGCATCACGAAGATAATAGTTTAATTTTTTATCAAATTTCATTTCTTAAATCTCCTTTATTTTTATTTGATAATTTTTAATTTGAGCAATGCCCGGTACAAACTTCAACATCCGCCGGGACCGTTTACTACATAATTGCTGGCACTATCAATAGTAGGACTACGGATATGCATCTTTTCTCACCTCCTATATATTTCATCAAAAGTGACGGTAATGATAGTCGTATACATAACTCTTCTTTAGATTAAAAATTTTCGCTTATACATAAGTTAGTAAAGAGAGTACCACCCACCGTCACTTTGGTGCTTAATCGTCCACGAATAGCTCATCAAATGGCAACGGCTTAATACTGATGCCATAAACGAAACTACCTTTATTAGTTTTATGCCTACGGAAACCTGCTAAATCGAGTGCCGCATAAAAGTCCGTAGTGCTCCTAGCATATTCGCCGTTGCTAAGGCAATAATCACGGTAAGTTTTATACAGCTCACCGCTAGGTGCTTTATCGCTGGGAGTCTTATTGCAGCAATCGTCAAGGAAATGATTTAGCCAATGGTTGTTTTCTTTGTAGGTATCCATAGCCTCTTGGACGCATTTAGGTGGGGTAAGCATGTATTTTTCTCGGATAATCATTTCTGCACCTTCAATAATCCATTTAAGACACGCACCGCCACAATGCTTGAAAAGATAATCGGCATAGTTTTTTATGTCCTTCGCCCCCTCAATTTTTGCCTTAAATGGAATGACTATCAACCTGCGCCAAATGCCATCATCGGTTGCGCCTACTTTGGGTAGGTGGTTTGTGTAAAGGACAAGCGTATGGCTGGGTTGGAACTTAAACGGTGCTTTATATTTCTTTTCTGCGTAAATATCGTCCGTAGACGCAAGCTGCTTGACGGTTGAGGTATTGAGCCTTTGACCTTCCTCAAGCTCTGCCGCAATCAATAGGCGTTTTCCTTTGGTTTCTGCTAGCTCAGGCTTGACATTTCGTTTGCAACCCACGGTTAAGGTATCCGCCGAGATTGCGCCGCTATATGTACCTAGTACCCGTGATATTAGATTCCAAAAGGTAGATTTGCCGTTTCTGCCGTCTCCATAGGCAATAATGATGGCTTCGTGATAAACCTTGCCGATTGCAGCCAACCCCACAATGCGTTGAACATAATCGATAAGCTCGGTGTTACCTGAAAAGGTGGTATTAAGGGTTTCTTGCCATAATTCTTCGCCTTCGTCACTTGGGGATACGCTTGTAATTTTTGTAATAAAATCGTCTTGATTATGTTTTGCCCCGCCTAGCATACCTAACCTCAAATCGTATGTGGCATTAGGGGTATTCAGTAAGAAAGGATTGGCATCTAGCTCGTTGGGGTTTATAAGGAGCATAGGTCTTACCTCTCGTAGCGTTGATGTGATATTTTTTGACTCTCGTCTTTTCATAACGAATGACAAATATGCCTTTGCCGCCTGATATTCTTGATACGCCTCGGTTTGCTCATCATTGAAAATATCCTGCGCCTTATTTGCTGATGTAGTTGCGAGTATTGTTTCCGCACCTGTATTACTAAGCCGTTCTCTAGTTTCCTTAACCCTTCGCTCGGCATCGACAAGTTGCCTGAAAGTTAAGCGTTGAGCCAAGCCTTGAGCATGGGGATTGGATTCCTCCCATATCTTGCCCGTGAAAACAAGGAAGTTCGTAGCCTCGGCATAGCGTAAAATGTGTTCGTACTCTCGTTTCAAAAGGGTGGCTTGTCCTACGTCCGTGAAATCGTCAGGCTCAAGGGATTGCTCGCTATTATAGTCTTTCGGTGGGATATAATCGGGTGACAGTGATACCTTCCTAAAAAAGTTCTGCGCACTCCGCCAAATGGTATGCAATTCCTGCACTGACAATGGTGGTACGCAGGTATCGGCTTTCTTCATAAATTCTTGGAAGGCGATATCCGTATCCCCATACCGTTTGATGATTTTGCCTGCGTATTTAGAGAGCGTGGAATTCCGCTTGCCTTCGGGGATAATTTCCTCAATGGGTTGAGAAAGCTCTATTGTAGACTCCTTATCCCATAGAAACTCCGATAAAAGCGTGTTGCCATCGAAGATTTCTACTTGGGGATTTTCCGTACCAAAGAAGAACCTGCCTGCGTCCAAAGCATTTTTATCGACATAGGGATAAATGCTATAAACCTGCTCTTTTAGCCTACGGCACTCGTCTGCGTTTGTGATTTCCGACGTTTGAAACAAAATATGAAATTTCGGTCTTGCTGCCTTGTTGCCTTTTTCTTTCATATGATTGCGAGAATAATGCACTAAAAACGGCACACCCTTAAAAAACTCGGCTACCTTTTTAGGGGTTATCCACTCGCCGGGGTTATCCGTGTGGTCATTATCGATATCAAAAGGTAAGCAATTCGTAGCGATAAAATTGTTGATGTTGCGATAGTTATTTTTATACCTGGCGCATACATAATCGGTTGATAAGGCTGTGCGGGCGGTCTCAATATCCGTTATCGTATCCTCATAGGGATACGAGCAGTTTTTAGGGTTGTTTGTTGTGTTTGAGGAAAATATAGTCAAGTTCATAAATCGTGCTCCTTTCGTTGTTTTTTCTTGTCCTCTCGTTATACGGAGAAAAGTCGAGGTGTTTTCAAGGGGTGTTTTTGAAAAAAAGTTGAAAAAATTTTATTTTTTTCGTCACGACCATCACCTTTATAGGCAAAATAAAGAATATGCGTATTGACAAAATAAAAAAATCCCCTGAATACAGGGGAAAAGATACGAAAGTTATCAATTAATAACTGGATATAAATTTCGTTTTATGGTAATGTGTCAAGTACAAAAAATGCATGTTTTTGGGTAAAATTATATAAAAAAGGAGTTTTACTTATGAAAACAACAGAATTGTTATTTGAATGGCTTGAAAATTACGAAAAAGACCGAGTGAAGCCTCGTACCTATAGCCGATACCGAAGTCTGATAGACCTTCATCTAGTACCTGCGCTGGGGGATATTGATATAGAAAATCTTTCCAGACGCCAAATACAAGAATTTTTATCGCAAAAGAAAAAAGACGGTAACATGCGTAGTGGCGAAACAATGTCCTCTGCCAGCACTAACTTGATGCTTACCGTCTTAAATATGGCTTTTGAATATGGTGTGGATATGGAAATTTGCGATAATAATCCATGTCTGCGCTTAAAACGCTGCCCCGATGATTGTCGTAAGGTAGAGGCTTTTACCATTGAGGAGCAACGCAAAATTGAGTGCTATATTGAGTCTAGCGAGGACAGACGCCTCTTTGGTATTATTTTAGGGCTATATTCAGGCTTACGCATAGGTGAACTTATAGGCTTGGAGTGGGATGATATAGACCTTGAAAAAGGCATTATAAAAATAGATAAAACCGTGTATCGAGACAAAGACGATGACGGCACTTGGCAAGTATGCGTAGACAAGCCTAAAACAAAATCGTCAGAGCGCATAATTCCGTTACCATCCTATATTGTGGAACAGTTAATAGAATATAAGACTTCGGCAAGGAGCAATTTTGTTGTAGAAAATAAAAAAGGCGAACGGATGTCCATTCGCTCATACCAATTTATGTTTGAAAGATTAACCGAAAAGGCGGGGGTGCGTAAACTTAACTTCCACGCCTTGCGCCATACATTTGCTACTCGTGCTATCGAGTGTGGTATGGATATTAAAACGCTATCTGAAATTATGGGGCATAAAAATGCATCGGTTACGCTCAATCGTTATGCTCACAGTATGATGGATACGAAAATAGCCATGATGAATAGGCTGCAACGTGTTTTTTAGCGCAAAACTGCATTGATTATAACATTCGATGCAGTAAAACCGTAAAAAAGGGCAAAAAAATAGGCATAAACTCAAAAAACTTTGAATTCATGCCTTTATTTGTGGCTTTCTACAGGACATTGGGGTTGCAAAATCCGATAAAAAGTGATATAATTAATGAGTATAATGAAATTTTATGTACCGAATGTTATATTCGGCGCAGGGAAGGTATCCTATGGCTGACATCATAACAAAAGATATAGATATTTTGGAAGACGGGTTGCTTTATTGTTACCCTGATATTCTAAAAATTCTGTTAAAAGATAAAACCACTGGTAAAAACATTTTGTGGGCAACAAAAGATTATGAACGCAATGGCGAAGGCTTTGAAGAATACGCAGAAATACAAATGTACTGCATTACAGGGCTTTTCGCAACGGAAATCCAACCCCGCGCAACAAAACCAAAAGAAATACAAACGATGCGTATTAAGACAAAAGCGGAAGTTTTTACCCCTTGTTGGATTTGCAATGAACAAAACAACTTGATTGATGATGCTTGGTTTGGTCGCAAAAATGTCTTTAATACCCCTTACGGACAATCATGGGTAACGACATCAGACCCTATTGTCTTTGATGATACAAGAACATGGAAACAATATGTGGACTCAAAAAGGCTAGAAATAACCTGTGGTGAGGCTCCGTATTTAGTCAGCCGTTATGACGCAGCGTCAGGCGCCTACTTACCTGTGTTGCAAAGAATCGGATTGCTGGATAGGAAACTGCGTGTCGTATGTGAAAATTGCAACGATGAAAACGAATGGTACAAATGGGCAATTCGTGCCTTCCAAAGCGTATACGGATACGAGTTTCAGGGGGATAGCCTATTAATCGCCAGAGAAAACCTTTTTTATACCTTCATTGATTATTACAAATATAAGTTTGGCACAGCGCCGTCTTTAGACAAATTAAAAAAGATAGCCAATATTATCAGCTGGAATATTTGGCAAATGGACGGATTGACTTGTACTGTTCCATATTCTTGCCATTCCGTTGAGGTGCGAGATAGACAGGCATCGTTATTTGATGACGGCACTGTGGAGTGCAAACCTTGTCCTGGCTGTGAAAAAAACGATATGTTTTCCCATAACGGGATTTATTGCAAAATCAAAGATTGGAGAGATAATTCGCCTTTACTATACGTCTCAATACTTCAAAGGAGGAAAAGCAAATGATGCTCTATAAGCCTACTGCAAATTATAAGCTTATTTATGTATATACCATACATGACGAAAAGCATAACGGCAAACTAAAAGTCGGTACTGCAAGTCTATCATCAATCAAAAGTGAAAAGCAATTACCTCCTAATTGCCCCGAGCTGTTAGCTGCGGCAAAGCGTAGAATTGATGAGCAAACAAAAACGGCAATGGTAGATTATGAAATTCTACATACGGAATTGTCTATTCGCCATATAACTTTGGCTGATGGAACAGATCATGCCGCCATTTTTGAAGACCACGATATTCACGAAGTTTTGAAAGAGTCTGGGTATGCCCCTCTTGTATTTAGGGATAGCGGCAAGGACAGTGAGTGGTTTACTCTTACGCTGGATGTAATATTGGATGCTATTAATGCTTATAAAATGGGTTATAGCATGATACCTCCTAAATCGGTTACCACTCCTGTTAGTGCAGGACAATCCCCCAAAAGTAAAACAAAAATTAAGTTAAGAACGGAACAGGCTGATAACATCGCAAAGACCATTAGCATTTTCAAAAATAATGATACTATGCTTTGGGATTGTAAAATGCGTTATGGTAAAACGGTTACTGCATACGAACTCGTCAGACAAATGGGGTTAAAGCGTGTTATTGTTGTAACGCATAGACCAGCCGTTGAAGATAGCTGGGATACCGACCACGATTTAATTTTTGAAGGTACAAATCATAGATTTATTGATAAAACCAAAGATGCCCTTGACGGCTATGATGAAATAAAAGATTCTAAAAACGATAAGATTTTGTCAGACCTTATCCGTTTTGACACGCCTTTTATTTATTTTGCCTCTATGCAGGATTTGCGCGGTTCTACTCGTGTCGGTGGTAATTACAATAAAAATAATGGCGTTTTCGATTTAGACTGGGAAATGATTATCATTGACGAGGCACACGAAGGCGTACAAACCGACTTGGGTGAGGCGGTAATCGCAGAACTGCGAAAGAAAGGCACTAAAATTTTATCTTTAACAGGCACTGCGTATGGTCTTCGCAAGGATTATGGAGACAATGTGTTTACCTGGACTTATGTTGATGAGCAAAGAGCTAAGCAACAATGGGCAGAGTTACACCCGAACGAGAAAAATCCGTATGCTGACCTGCCTACGATGAATATCCTAACCTTTGACTTGGGTGATGCCATAGAAAATTCCTATCGTTACGTAACCGAGGACTCCGCCTTTAACTTTAGAGAATTTTTCCGCACTTGGACGGGAGATATCGAAACCGACTTCTATCCCGTGCCCGCAGATAAGTCCATTGGTGATTTCGTCCATGAAGATGCAGTATGGTCTTTCTTAAACCTTATTACTTCAGACAACGAAAGCACAAACTATCCATTTTCAAAACCTGAGTATGTGGATATGTTTAAGCACACCTTTTGGATTGTCCCCGGTGTAAAAGAGGCGCATGCACTCCGCGAATTGTTGAGAGCGCATCCATTTTTCAAAAAATACCGAATTGTTGACGTCGCAGGTGATGGTGACCAGGAAGAACGCTATGACCTGGCTTTAAGTAAGGTTAGAAAGGCAATTAAAGAAAACGATAAAACAATTACCATTTCGTGCGGAAGGTTGACAACGGGCATCACCGTCAAAGAATGGACGGCTGTTATGATGCTTTCGGGTTCTTCCAAAACATCCGTAAATGGTTATATGCAGGCTATTTTCAGAGTGCAATCGCCCGGTGTTATAGATGGTAAGCAAAAAGAAAATTGCTATGTTTTCGATTTTGCACCCGATAGAGCTTTGCAGGTTATTGCCGACGTACATAAACTCTCGTCTAGGAGCAAAAAAGGCGAAGAAGGCGAAAGACAAGCATTGGGTGAATTTTTGAATTTCTGCCCTGTTATCGCAGTAGAAGGAACGGAAATGCATTATTATGACGTTCCCGATTTAATGCGCCAAATCAAGCGTATTTCCGTTGAAAGTGCCATTAATAGCGGTTTTGACGATAATACCATTTATCTTTCCGATGCAGGACTCTCACGCTCTGATTACGATTTGGAGATTTTGAGAAGGCTTAGCGATGTTGTCGCACCGAAAAAGAAAGGCAACAAAGATAAATCGGTTGAAATTGCTGGCAACGGTCTTACTAATGAAGAACGCAAAAAAATTGAGCGCGCCAAGAAGAAACCTAAGCGTGAACTGACGGATGAAGAAAAAGCCCTGCTTGAAAAAGAACGTGCCGAGAAGAAAGAACAACAAAAATTGTTTGATTTGCTCCGTGCCGTTTCTATCCGTTTGCCATTGCTCTTCTACGGGGCGGATGCCGATATTACCGAAATAATAAAGCTAAAGGATTTTGTAGACATTGTCGATGATGAATCTTGGGAAGAATTTATGCCCAAAGGCTTACGCAAGGAGCTTTTCCTCGATATTTCAAGATATTATGATGAGGACGTTCTTGTAGGCGCAGGCTTGCGTATTAGAAAACTTGCAAAAGCAGCCGATGAATATCCGCCTACTGTAAGAGCGACTAAAATTGTAGAAATTTTAAGCAAATTCAAAAATCCCGACAAGGAAACCGTTTTGACACCATGGCGTGTTGTAAATATGCATATGTCAGAAACTCTCGGTGGATATTGTTTCTTTGATGATGCTTTTGTTAAAGAAATTGAGGAGCCGAGGTTTGTTGAGCACGGTGATATAACCGCCGATATATTGCTTAATACCGACGTGCGTATTTTAGAACTCAATTCTAAATCAGGCTTGTATCCTTTGTATATGGCATATAGCATATACAATTTCCTGTTAAGCGGGTCAGAAATAAGCCACTCCTTTGAGGATTTGCAAAAATTGTGGGAATCCGTATTAAATGATAATATTTTCGTGCTCTGCAAAACCAAAATGGCTCGTAGCATCACAATTAGGACGCTTGCAGGCTACACGGGAATGAAGGTCAATGCCATTTACCTGACTAAACTTTTGGAAAGAATGGAAGACAGAGATAGATTGGCTCGCAAATTAACAAACCCCGAAACATGGGGAAAGGTAGGTGAAAGAATGAAGTTTGATGCAGTTGTAGGAAATCCGCCATATCAAGGCAATAACCATCAGCAAATTTATCCAAACTTTTACTTAACGGCTATAAAGGCTGGAAAATATGCGACCTTGATTTTCCCCACAGGATGGCAACAACCTAAAAATGCTAATAATTTAAGCAAATTAAATAATGAGGAAGTCAAGGCTGATAGACAAATTGTTTTTATCGATAATAAGCAAAATGTCTTCCCTGGTATTACTGGTGCTGAATGGGTAAATATTATTCTTTGGCAAAATGGGTATGATAACGGCTTGGGTGGCAGCCAAATGATTTATACTAATGGGGTGGAGCCTGTTGTTAAAGCATTGTTATGGAATAAGGAAGAAATCGAAAAACCAACCCCAATTATTGCATTAGAAACTTTGGTTCTTGAAACTGATGGCTTTGAACCGTTATCTAATTACACATCTTCTTTAAAACCATATGGGTTAAGGACGGATTTCCTAGATAATCCGCAAAAATATAATTTACCAGACGTTCAAACTAGCAAGGAAAAAATGTCGGATATTGTATTATATGGTCTTGAAAATAGAAAACAAGTTGTTAGATATTTACCGTTTGATTATCCTTTGCCTAAAAAGACACTAGCATTCAATTGTTATAAGGTATTTGTAGGAAAGGCTTGGGGCAATTTTTCTGCAGGATATTTAGGAGGAGCGTATGCAGATATCATTGTAGCTGCACCTAATGAAATTTGTACCGAGAACTTTTTAGAAAGTGGATTCTTTGCCGATGTAGAAAAAGCAAAAAAACACGCTAAATATCTTATGACGCGCTTTGTAAGAGCTTTGTTATTTGCTAAGAAAAACTCTCAAGATAATTCAAAAGAAAAATGGATATCTGTCCCTGTGCAAGATTATTCAGAAGATTGGTGGGATTTATCCATCGATGAAATTGAAGAGCATCTTTTTGACAAGTATTCTATTCCAGAGGATGTTAGAATTTTTGTAAGAGAAAATATCCAAAAACGTGATGAAAGTAATATAAGAAACATTTAGTATTGAAAAAAAGTCGATAAAACCCAAAGCCACACCTGTGAGCCTTAAAACTCTAGGTGTGGTTTTTTCAAAAATGGTATAATGGTAGTGAAATTATTATATTGGAGGGGCAAATGTTATCTAAAAATCAAAAAGACGAAATTATAAAAATGTATGCCGAGCTTATTTCTACGCAAGACAGCGGGTATGAAAGGCTGAAAGCCCTAGAAAAACTGCGAGATTCCTTTGCCTCTTTAATACCTGATTGGAGTAAATTAATATCAGAGTATGCAATACAACACGGTCTTACAAGCGTATTATCAACGATTGCATTGTTAGAAAGTAAACCTGAGGATAAGCCCGAAGAAGCGCAAAGAGATATCATAGACGCAGGTGTTGCCCGAAAATGCAAATACGGCTTTTACACAACAAAAACGGACGAGCAAATCGATGCCGACATACAAGACCTAAATAATCGCATAATTTCTTATACAACAATAATGACTGTGGTAGATGAAATGTACGACAGAGAAATAATTACGCTTGAAGATTATTACAAGGCACAGGAATTAATGGGCGACAAATATGGTATAACGCAAAAAAGTCTATTTTGGTGGAACGGCCCGCGCAAAATCGAACATAAGCCACGCAAACCATTAAAACCCGCTAGACCTTACATAAAACGAGATACGGAATATTGGGATAAATATAAAAAGTAAACATTAACAAAAAAGCCACACCCTTGAGCTTATAACTCTTGGATGTGGTTTCTTTGTTTTGAGCCGCCTTTTAGACCGTTTTTAGAAAATCCCTAATTAAACAGCCCAAAATCTGCTCTTTTTTTTAATATATAGTTGAATATAAATTACTTGATTGCAATAACTACTGTTCCGTAAGCAGGAACTGTCAAACTAGAGCCAACCGAGCTGTAGCCATCAAAGTTGAATACACCGTTATTTGCCCAGCTTTGACCAATAACTACCCAACCCTCGGATGCGCCGAAAGCTTCGGTATGAGCAAAGCCAGTTGTGTTTACAAGAACCATAACCTTTTGGTACTTGTCGTTGCTATCAAGCTTAGCACAACCAAAGTGAAGAACACCATCGTTTGTGCCAGACTTGCCAGCCCAAAATTGGTCGTTGCCGTCCTTGGTTGTGTCGTGCCAGGTAACTGACTTGAAGTGCTTTGTGCGTAGTTCAATTAGTCCCTTGTACCAGTTGTACAAATCGTCTTGTTCCACTTGACGGTGGTAGTCAAATGCGTTGATGTGGTCTTGGGCATTGTAGCTGTTGTGGTTACCCACCTTGGTACGGCCAATTTCTTCGCCCGCCAAGATAAAGCTTGTACCCTTGCCCATCAATGTCATACTTGCCGCCATCATATTGCGTTGAACAACAAGTGGGTTGCCCTTTTGGAACAATGATGGAGAGCTTGTTCCGCTTGTTGTAAGAACAAGTTGATCCCAAAGAGTGTAGTTATCGTGAGATGTTGTGTACAAAATGGACTTTGCTGCCCACATACCGTTTTCGCTGTTGCCCTTGCCGTTCATACCGCGAACCCAGTTTTCGTATGTGCCAAGGTTACCTTGAACAATACCAGGAGCAGGGCTGTTTTCCCCCTTGATTGCATTACGAACGCAGTCGTTAAATGCCATAACACCATCGGGAAGTTCGCCGTAGTGGTTGTAGTTGGCAGGTTTTTGTCCCTTGCTTTCGTCCAACATTGCGTTACCAGCTGCCCATGGTTCGCCGTACATAAGGATGTTGTCGTCAATTTCGTTCAATGCATCGCGAATACATTGCATTGTTTCGATATCGTGCAATCCCATAAGGTCGAAACGGAAACCGTCAATGTGGTATTCTTCTGCCCAATATGTTAGAGAGTGAACCATGTAGCTACGGAACATTGTGCGTTCGCTTGCTGTTTCGTTGCCGCAACCGGAGCCAACTGCAAGAACGTAAGCACCCTTATCGTTTACTTGCCATGCAAGTTCATCAAATGAACCCTTGCGAGATTTGCCAGCAAATGCTTGACGGTAGTAGTAACCAGGAATTGATTGGTTAAGTCCGTTTGCTGTGGAGTAGGTGTGGTTGTAAACAACGTCCATAATTACACCAATGCCAGCATTGTGCAATGCTTGAACCATTTGCTTGAACTCGTTGATACGAACGTCGCCGTCGTATGGGTTGGTTGAGTAGCTACCTTCTGGAACGTTGTAGTTCTTGGGGTCGTATCCCCAGTTTTGGTTGTTGTTATCTTGATATGTTAGGTTGGATTCGGTAACTGTAGCAAAGTCGTACACAGGGTTTAGGTGAACGTAGTTAACACCCAAATCTTTTAGGTATGCAATACCTGTATTGATGTTATCTGAACCCTTCAAGGTTGTGCCGTCTTCGGTAAAAGCAAGGTACTTGCCCTTGTATGTGATACCGCTATCTGCGTGGATAGAGAAGTCACGAACGTGAATTTCCCAAATTACAGCCGCACCATTGTTGTTTTTGCGTAGCTCCTTGGCAATTAGTGCATCTTCTTCCCAACCGATTGGATCGGTGCTATCTAGGTCGCACACCATTGCTCTGTTGCCGTCAACACCAGTTGCTGTTGCATATGGATCGACAATTTCGAACACTTTACCTTCTACGTAGTTGGTGTAGGTGTAGTAAACGTTGTCAAGGTTGCCCTTTACTGTAGCTTCCCACACGCCGTACTTGCCGTAGGTCATTGGGATAGGTGCGCAGAACAAATCCTTGTTCTTTTCGTTACCATCGGTGTACAAGTTAAGAATAACGTTAGATGATACTGGCGCCCACAAGCGGAAGGTTGTTTGACCAGCTTCGTAGGTGCATCCTAGCTTAACAGATGCGTGACCGTTGCCGTCCACTTCAGGAACACATTGTTCTTGGAACTTGGGGGACATATACAAGCGTTGCTTGTTGATTGCACAAGGCTTGCTAAAACCTTCAATGTACAGGTAGTATTCTGCGTTCCACTTGAAGTTTTTAATTTTGGATTGCATCCAGAACTTGGATGAACCGCCTTCCAATGTGCCTGTATCTACCAAGGTACCCTTACCTTCTGCAAGCGCATCGTCCACTTGATAAAGTTCGTACTTGGCACCTGGCTTGATGTTGCTTGTTGTGTACACCTCGTAGTTGAAGTAGTTTCCGTCTTCGTAGTCGCTACCATAGCTGTCAAAACGAGCATTTAGGATGCGTTCAAAAACCTTGCTAGCGTCTTCCAAAGTGTAGTAGTTTGTGTCGTCGCCACAAACAATCCAAATGTGAGCTTCGTTATTTTCGTTAAACGTTGGGGTAACAAATCTGTCGTCGGGTACGTCCTTGCCGTTCCAGTCCTTTACCAAAAGTCCAGCTAGCTCGGTGGTCTTAACCATGATGATACCCAGCTTGTCGCCGTTCTTCATCTTTTCAAGTTCACTTTCGTTGAGCTTTAGGCTGTAAACACGACCGATATTTCCTTCGTATTGGAAGGTTTCATCTGGACCATCAGCTTTAACTGTGTAAGCTGTGTTCATCCAGTAGTAAGCACCCCAGAAGTATTCCTTACCGCCTTCGTTCCACTCGTACTTGTTGTCGCTGTTGAAGAAGTGCAAGTACACAACACCGCCAGTTTCGGCAGATGCTGGCACTACACAAAGAGTTAAGCAGGCTGTAAATACAACAACCAATGCTATTAGCAAACTAATTCTTCTTTTTGTCATATTACACCTCCTCCGCTACTTGCCAAGCAAGAACGATTTTACCTTCGCTAGTTGTCCATGCTGTACCTTCGGTACCATTTAGCAAATCTGCCAAAGCACCGTCTGCAACTTGTGTTGCGGTAACTGTGGAGCAATTGTTTACTGTGTTGGGGAACAAAGTTCCGTTTTTGTTGGAAATTACGTTAGCGCAATTTTCCAAAGTGTAGCAGTTGTTCATTGTGTGGGAAATACCAGCAATGCTACCGCCTGCTACCATTGTATCTTCCCAATATCCGCCAGAAGCACCACCAAAGCTCTTCAATACATACAAACTAGATGATTTTGTAAGGTCTGCTGTTTGTGCCCAAGTTTCGCCAGCAGGAGAAACTCTAACAAAAATGCAGTACTTGTAATCTTGTGTCATATCGAAGTAGTACAAGATTTTGCCATCCATTTCCACACGTGTCATTGCTGTACCTGGCCATTGGTATGGAGCATCGGTATTTGTATTCCACATGTAGATGTAAATTGTAGCGCCATCGGATTCTGTCCAGCTTGGAGCACTTGTGATATCCACGTATACTCTGTTTGCTGGAGCATTGCCTTCCTTTACAGTAACTGTGCCAGCATTGTAGCAGCTGTACACACCACCGTTGGAGTTACTGGAGTAGTTAGCACCAACAACACCACCTGCAACGCCACCGAACAATCCACCAGCTGTGATATTGCCTGTGTTGTAGCAGTTTTGAATTTTGCCGCCGCTAACCGATTGGAAACCAAATTCCATTGTGCCGTCGGAACCATTTTGACCAACAACACCACCCACGCGTGATTGAGCCGCAATTGTACCGGAGTTGTGGCAAAGTTCTACAACAGGATTGTATTGTTGTACACCTTGGAAAGCTTCGTTGTAGTTGTAACCTACAATACCGCCAACTGTGTTACCAGCAACAATTGCACCTGTGTTTTGACACATTGTAACCTTGCCTGTGTTGCGACCAACGATACCGCCAACAAACTTGGAGCCGGTAACGCTTGCGTTGTTGATGCAGTTAGCTACTGTTCCTTCGTTGTAGATAACAATACCGCCCACTTCGTTTACACCTGTTATTGTTGTAGCGCTATCTGCTGTACAGTTGGATACTGTTCCGTAGTTGAGGCTGACAAGTGCTGCGGCGCCGTCTTTTACCGCTTCAATCTTGCTGTTTGTGATGTGAACGTTATCAATTGTGCCGTGGTTTGTATAGGCAAGCAATGCAACGTGACCGCCCTTTTCGTGCATGATGTTGTCGCCAGATGGCATTGACCATGTTTTTAGGTCGGTAGCATCAAATGTAATGTTGCTAATTGTTGCACCACTTGTAATGTTTTGGAACAATGCCAAGTAACCATTTGGATCGTGGATTGTGATGTTGCTAACAACGTGTCCGTCGCCATCCAAGTGACCGCTAAAGCTAGACATTTGACCAAGGTTGAAACCAATTGCATCCCCTTCTAGCACGGTTGGCTTGAAGGCAATATCTTGTGTAAGCTTGTAGTAGCAGCTTTGTCCCAACGCTTCGTAAACGTCGATATATCTAAATTGTTCTGGTGTGGAAATAAGGTATGGATTTTCCTTTGTTCCGTCCCCTTCATTAAAGTAGTTAACGGTCACAGATGTGCTGTATCCGTAGTTTTTGGAGTAAGCACGGATGCTGACAATTAGCAACTTGTTATCCATTTGGTAAACGGGACTCTTGGTAATGACTGTATTACCAGCGGTATCAGTAAGATGATATTCTTCTGTACCAATAGCACCAAGATATGTCAATTGCAAACCTTTTACACTAACGCTGGATACTGGCAAAGATCTTGTTTGTCCAAGTTCTGTATCGTATTCCAAGCTTATTTTTTCACTGTTTGCAAACACCGCGCCATCGCCCACATAGTTAGCAACAATACGAACGTTGCCCTCTAGGCCTTCTAGACTTGCGTTCTTGGAAAGGTCGTATTCCTTAGCTTGGCCATTAATAGAAACATTGATAGCCAACGCATTTTCATTACCATTCCAGGTAATTAGTCCATCGCGAACTGTCAAAATAGGAACGTCAAGCTTTTCGGTGCATGTAATAGTTAAAGGGAAAGTCCAATCACTTGCCAATTCAGCCGTTACTACGGAACGAACTTTTACTATAAAACTTCTGTTAGCAGGCTTTATATCACATTTTGTAAGATCAAAAGATGTTCCTTCAACCTTGATTACTGTACCGTTGATATCAATTTCGTCATAAACTGCATGAGTATCAACTCGTGTCCAACTGATAATTTTAACTCCGTCAAACTTAACGAAAACTGGCATAAATACTTCGCCATCAAACCAGTTTGTAGGTGGAGTTTCTGGAGTATCAACGGGATCGTCTGTTCCTGGTTGGTCGCAAGCTACAAATGCAGTCATGCTAACCACCAGTACTGCTAGTAGGAGCAGAATAATAAGTCTTTTTTTCATGGTTCCTCCGTTATTTGAGCACTACTGTGCTATAAGGTGCAATGGTTGATGTAGAACAGCCGCTATCTGCAATTACCACTTGGCTACCACCACTTGCAAAGTTGTTGATGGAGTTAGAACCAAAGTTGTGGTAAATGTAGTAGGTTGTTCCGTTGTATGTCAATTTGTAAGAGAAGATCCTGTCGTGATTTGTTTGCAAATAGCTGTATGTACCCTTTTGGATTACCATATCGCCACTCTTAAATGCTGTCCACTTGCGAGTGTACTCTAGCATGCTATTTGCATTACCAGTTTGTTCTTCAACACTTTGAAGTGTCTTGTTGTAGCTATCCCACTCCACAACATATGTTTTGTCGCCAGAGATGGAGAAGCCTGTTGTGAAGCTATCGGGGGTTGCTGTCCACTTCATTGGTTGACGGTACCATCTGTCAACGTGTGGGCTAAGTTTGCCTTCGCCGCTGGAGTAGTTACCACTCATACCCAGTTCATCGCCGTAGTAAATGAAGCTTACGCCAGGCAATGTCATCATTGTGGAAATAACGATTTTTGCCTTTTGTTCGTATGTGCTACGCTTGGATGCGCTAAGTGGATTGCTGCCAACCTCGCCTGGGTCGCAGTTTACTGCATTTAGCAAACGAGCAATGTCGTGGTTGGACGTGAACAAGCCTGGAATAGCTGTGTCGCCACGATAGTAGTTGTAGGCCTTACTTACGTCGTTGAAGTTCCAGTTGCCCTTGTACAAGCTGTTGCCGTTTACCATGTGGTTGTAGTTTACTGGATCATTTGTTTTGCCACCGGCAAGTCCCTTTGGCCAGTTTTGATCACTACGAGCAAGCTCTGTAAGGTTGTAGTACATATAGAAATCCAACATTCCGTCCAATCCTTGGTAGTAAGGAGCAACGTTGTAAGCGTGACCGTCGAAGTTTTCGCCTACGATGTAAGCATCGGGATATTGAGCCTTTACTCTACTGTTGAATTCGTTAAAGAAGTGAATATTCTTTGTAAGGTTACTGCTGTAGTCAGTTTTTGTTGCACTGTCGTAGTCGCTAACAATGATATCCGAAGCACTTGCGTCCACTTCGTCCTTCATGTAAATATGCTTAACTGCGTCAATGCGGAATCCGTCAACACCCTTTTCTAGCCAAAAAGTTGCAACGTCCACGATAGCATCACGAGTACCTTGGTAGTCGTAGTTTAGTTCGGGCATGCTTGTTGCAAACTTGCCGTAGTAGCTATATGGTTTGTCGCTGTACTTGTGCCAGTTCTTGGATAGGGTTGTTGTTTCGTGGTTCTTCCATTGGTAGAAACTGCGGTATTGTGGATCTAGTTGCGCAGACTTTTGGAACCACTCGTTATTTACAGACGTGTGATTTAGTACAAGGTCCATGATTACCTTCATGCCACGTTGTTCCGCTTCGTTGAGCAAAGCAACGTAGTCTTCCATTGTACCAAACTTGGGATCTACCGCCTTGTAGTCGATAATATCATAGCCGTGGTAGCTATCGGATAGTTGAATTGGAGTTAGCCACAGCACATCAACGTTCAATGCCTCTAGGTAATCCAACTTTTGTCTGATACCGTTGATATCGCCCTTGCCGTCGCCATCGCTATCGGCAAAGCTTGCCACCATGATTTGGTAACCTACGCCACTAACTGTGTCAGTAGATTGCGCCTTGTCCATTGGTTTGCTACTGCTGTTAACGTTGTATTGGCTAACGTTTGTTCCGTCATCGTCAGCATATGGATTGGACACTTCGCCAAGGTCTTCCAGTTTGTAAACGTAGTTGGAAACCATATCTTGTGTGGCGTATAGGTGAACAAATCCGCCATCACGAACAACGTCGGCAAACTTGTCGTAATCCTTGCTGGTTGCAGATGGGATGTATTGGTTACCGCCATCACTTTGCCAGTGACCTTGCGCTTGCTTGGATTCTTCCAAAACAATCAAAAAGCCAATGGTTTCGTCCCCCTTGGGGTAGTTAGCACTATCTTTTAGTCCACCAGCAGGGAAGTTTGCGTCACACGCATTTTGATTAAGGAATCGGCTTGTAACGTTTCCGCTGTTGCCCGCATTTGTGTAGGTTTTTGTAAGGTCGATATCCGCCGTTACAAAGCCCATTTCGTCTACAATGATGTTGCCATCCTTGTCGCGCATCCAGTCAAATTCGATACCCGTTTTACTACATGGCCATACCCACAAATTGAACTTTTCGTATTCAGCTGCGGTGCTTTCAAAGCGCTTGTAGTGGATATACAAGTGACCATCTTGGCTGTATTGAGCAATTTCTGCATTGTGATTATCCAGTTGCTCTTGAGTAAAAGTGATAGATTCCACCACCTCTTTTTCCCATTTAGCATACAACTCGATGTTTTGAGCTGGCATTACAGTATCTTCAAATTTGTTGCCAGAAAAATCTGCACTTTGATACCAACCAACAAATTTATATCCATTGCGAGTTGGTGTTACGGAAGGGATTGGATCGCCTTCCTTCAATGTAACAGAAGATTGTCCCATTGTTCCACCATTTAGTTGGTAGGTAATTGAATATGTGCCTTGTTGCTTTTCCCACTTTGCGTATAGCACAATGTTTTGTGCGGGCATTGTTGTTTGCTCAAATGCCGAACCGGAAAATTTGGCAGATTGATACCAACCAGCAAAATTATATCCACTTTTGGTTGGAATTGCAGAAGGAATATCTTCGCCTTCTTTCAATGAAATGGTAGATTGATCCATTGTTCCACCATTTAGAACATACCTAATTGTGTACTTTGGTGCTGGTTGACAACAAGCCAAAATCAAACTTGCAGATGAAGCCAACATCACAATTGTCAACACAAAGGCAATTTTCTTTACAAGACCTTTCACGAAATCTCTCCTTTTTTACTAAGTGATAACGTTGAGCTAAAGCCCATACAAGTAAATTGTAACATATATCCCACAACTTTACAATAGTTTTTAGATATAAAATAACTTTCAATAATAAATAAAACGCGGGCACACACGCATATACGCACGTAGGCACACAATAAAAAGGATTGACAACACAACAAATGCGGCTATGTTCAGTTGTGCACACCAACAGGTGCGACTTTTTACAGTTGTACAACATAATCATTGAATGCGAATAACCTCTTCAACAAACCTAGACGGCATTTTTCTACCACTATTACCCACCACCATACCAAGACAAACCACTTAACACCAAACTATCCGTTTAATTCTTTTATCAAAAAAACAACCCCTGGCAAAACGCCAAGGGTTGTTGGATATCTGAAAAAAATAACTATTTATAGAACTGTGACTATTCAGCAGCTACTGGAAGAACAGACCAAGTTCCTCCACCTTTATCCCATGTACCTTCTTTAACGGTGAACATATTTGTTCCATCTGTTGGAACTTTCAAGTCAGCTGTTTGGTTCCACTTGTTTGTCCAGTTGTTAGCTGCTGCACTTGGATTCATACGGCAGAAAATGATATTAACAAAACCTTCTGGTACTACTACTTCGTAGATTCCATCGCCGTCTTCATCTGTCATATCTACCCAAACTTCTCCGTTTCCAAAGAAGTATGCTGCAAAACGAGCACCGTCAATCTTCCAGTTTGCATTTGGTGTTAGGTAAAGAACTGTAGCTTCTACAACTTGGCTAGGATCAAATCCACAAACGGAGCAAACACCATTTTCGCCATTTGTATCGTGTGCAGCAACTGTATCTTGCAAAACAGCTGTGCAGTTTACACATGTTAGCCAGTGATTCAATGCATCACTACTGTAGCTTTCGCTTTCGGTGTGTTTTGTGCAAACAACTTCAACTTGGTTTCCGTCATTCCATGCCATTCTGAACAATACGCCATCTTCCAAACCAGTTGTGATATCAGGAGATTGATCGCGAACACCAGAACCATCGTCCTTGATTCCGCTAATGATGAGACCAGTTACATTTACAGGTACTTCAATGGAGTAAATATCATAAGAACCGTCGTTTTCAACAAATGTCATATCAACACCAGGCCATTCAGCATTGAAAACTTTATCTTCTTCACCTACCCAGTAGTACGCCTTAACTTCTGTCCATAGCCAGTTGTTTTGGAAGCAAACTGTTATCTTTTCCTCTTCGGTTGGTTCTGCTTCACCACAAACAGAGCAAACACCTTCAACAAAGGTATGGCCTAGTGCCTTTGTTTCTTCTGTGCGAACGTTTCCGCAAACTGAACATGTGTGTTTCTTTTCGCCTGCATTTGTGCAATCAGGTTCGGTAACTGTTTCTGTTGTTTCTGTATGGTAGGAAGCTACTGCAACAGCATTTTCCTCCTCCCATACCATGTAATACATTACACATGTTTTGTTTTCAATTGTAATGTCAGGTGTCTTATCAAGAGTTTCGGAACCATCGTTTTTAATTCCAGTAATGATAAGACCTGTTACGTTTGCAGGAACTTCTACAGAATAGATATCGTATGTTCCATCATTAGCAACAAGTGTCATTGCAACGCCTGGCCATTCAGCATTGGTAATGCTATTTTCGCCTTCAGTAGTCCAATAGTATGCTTTAACGTCAGTCCATAGCCAGTTGTTTTGGAAGTAAACTGTTACCTTTTCAGGTTCAGCTGGAGTTACCCAACCACAAACAGAGCAAGCGCCTTCCTCGCCTTCAGTATCGTGTTCAGCAAATGAACCTTCAATCACTGCAGAACATGTTGTGCATGCATACCAGTGTCCTGTTGCATCTTTGCTTAGTGTTTCAGCTGCTACGTGTTCGTGTTCTACTACAACCTTTGCAATCCAAAGTTGTTTTGTTGTAATATCGAAGTATAGATCGTAGTTGCCAGCTTCTGCAACTGTAATATTGGTGTTTTCAGCTACTGTTGCTACTGTAACACCATCTTTAAGTGCGTTAATCCATTGGTCATCTTGACCTGTTACAGAAATTACTACCTTAAATTCTGCATTAGCTTCCAATGCAACGTTGAGTAGTTTTACTTCTGTATCGGTATGAGCTTCAAATGCAACACCTGCGTCCCAGTTGTCAAAGCTACCTTTCAAGGTGTATGTTGTAACAACTGGTGCACTAATTGCAGCTTCAGCTTCTTCTTTTGTTGCATAACCACTGTTAGCGTAGAAGTATGGACCATCAGCTACTAGTAGATCCGAGGTTTTTGCACTATCATCTCCAATGTTGAAAAGAATGTTTACTGTTTCAGCAGGAACTTCAATGCTGTACCAACCAGTTTCTCCTTCTACTGCTGTAGCTTGTGTTCCTGGCCATGTGCCAAGAGATTCGGGTTGCCATGTGTAAGCATAAACTGTTGTCCAAGCTGTTGTGTAGTAGTAAAGAGTTGTTTTAACTTCTGGAACACTCATTGCAGCTTCAGCTTCTTCCTTGGTTGCATAACCTGTGTTCTTGTAGAAGTATGGGCCATCAGTAATTAGAAGGTTATTTGTTTGATTAGAACCATCGTTGAATATGATGTTTTGTGTATCAGCAGGAACTTCAACACTGTACCAGCCCTCTTCGCCTGATACTGCATTGATTGCTGTTCCTGGCCATCCACCTAGATGTTCAGCAAAAGCTGGAGTATCTGTCCAAGCGTATGCGTTAACTGTTGTCCAATCTGCTGTGTAGAAGTAAACTGTAACTGCTTGTCCTTGAGCTTGTGCTTTGTATCCGCAAACGGAGCAAGCACCATCAGTTCCATTAGTGTCGTGAGCGGCTTTGTCGTTTAGTTCGCTGCAACCTGTGCAAACATGCCAGTGGTTTGTAGCGTCCTTGGACCAATCTGTTGCCCAGCTGTGGGTGTGAGCTGTGCCACCTTGTTTGTATCCACAAACACAAGTGTTGTTAGCATCAAAAGTATGGTCAACTTGTTCCGTTGTGTAACCACAGCTACATTCTTGCCAGTGCTTGCTGGAAGATGATTTGTATTGCAAATCGTGTGTATGGGGAGCTTCATTTTGCTTCCACTTTGCATACAAAGTAACGTTAGCATTTGCTGTTTTATCGGTAAATGCCTTTGTGCAAGCGGCATCAGTAAACCAACCTTCAAATGTGTAACCTTCTCTTGATGGGGTTTCAAGTGTAAGGTTAGCACCTTGATCAAGATTTACTGTTTTGTCAGCGGGTGCGCCATCGTAGTTGTACTTGTATGTAATGGTTACCTTTGTTGGTGTAAGGTTACATGCTGTAAGAGCCACCGAACACACCAAAACAAGTGCCAACAATAGGTACAAAAGTTTTTTGTTCATAATTTCCTCCTAAATATTATTTGATACCCAATGATTTGGGTAAGAAATCCAAAAGTATCTTTTTCCAACTGCCTTCGTTGTGAATTGCTCCGTCAACGTAGTGTTCAACAATGTTTTTCTGTGGGTAGCCATGCTCAACAAGCAAATGTGCTAGTTCACACGTTGAAGCTACGCCACCAAGTTCATTTAAATGCTCAAGTTGTACAGTATCTGTTACTGCCACCGTTGCATCGTACAGAATATTTTCAAGCATATCCGTGCTGTTTTTACCGCAGCAAATATACATTTTTTGTTGCTTATTTACACCAACTTGACTTAAAAAGTTGTGCCAGCTTGGCAAGAAAAACAAACCTGTTGCCGGCGAAAAAGCTCCAACGTATCCGTACAAATTGCTATCTCTAAGTCCCAAGTAAAATGCAGCAAGACCACCGCTACTAGCCCCTACAATGCCTGTGTTTTCCATTGTGGTAAGTGTGGAAAAACTACTGTTTACAAAGGGCATCAGTGTTGACTTGATAAAGTTTCCAAGTAGCTCCAATGTGCCACTGGCAAATTTGCCTTCCTGTGATAATGGAGTTAGTGGACCAAATTGTGTGCTCATTGTCAATTGGCTATCTCTAACGTCAGCACCAGTGCCGTTATCTATACCAACGACAATAACACCATCGTGCCCGCTTTGTTGCAACAGCTCTATCGCTCCATCAAAATCCCACCCACCACACATCGGTGTTGGGTACTTTTCCGTGCCGCAACTAAAACCATTTTGACCGTCAAAAAGATAAACAACTCCGTACTTTTTGTTGTCTATTTCGTAGCCTTTTGGCAAATATACCATGATGTCAATTTTGCCATTTGTTGCAGGCAAGTTGACTTCATCTGTTAGAGTAAACGTGTAGGTTTTACCACCTACAAAATTAATTTTTTGTTGCATAGGTTGATAAAAAAAGTAATACAACTGCCTACTGCTTACACACTTACTTTGCCAGCTTACAGCAAAAATTTGGTGTAACTCACTACAAAAGCAACACTTGCGTCAATATGTGAGCAAGTGTGCATATGTGTTATTCTGCAGCTTCAATATAAATTGTTCCTGTTGCAGGTTTGTAGTAAATATTATATGTGCCAGCTGGTACCTTGATATTTGAAAATTCGCCTTCTGGACGAACGTTTAGGTTAGCATTGTTTTCAACCTTTTCGTATCCAATCCAGGTATCGCCAACTTTTACCTTGAAAGCGTCCGTTGCGCCAACAACTTGGTTTAGAAGAACAAACTCTTCGTTGCCGTCCATGCCTTGTTGAGATGTCATTGCAATACCAGTTGACCAATCGCCACCAAGACCCATCAAGTATGCGGTTGCACCACTTGTTGATCCGCCGCCACCAGCAGCTCCGCCATGGTTAGCAAAATCATTTGCTTCGATTGCTGCAAGAGCATCTTCTAGTGTTGCACAGCCATTTTCGCCAGCAAAGTATGGACCGTTTGCTACAACAAGGTCAGCTGTTTGTGCTCCACTACCATTGTTGAAAATAACGTTAACAGCAATTGCTTCTACTTCTGCAACAAACCAACCTGGGTGACCATCCCACGCTTCCATTGTGTTGCCTGGCCAACTGTCGATATCGTCGCCATTTTTCCAAGTGTAGGACTTAACAGCTCCCCAGTTTTTGTAATCGTAGAAATAAATCTTTTTAGCAGCAGCCATACCACCACCAAAACCACAATCAGCACAGGAACCAGCAGGACCATTTGTATTGTGCTCTGCATAGTCAACCTTTTTACCATCACTTCCTACTTTCCAGTGATGAGTATCTGTTGATTGCCAAGGAGAAAGTTCGCCAGAGGTTGAATCATCTTTGCCGTTGTCTTGTCCACCATCGGATGGTTGATTTTCTGTCCACTTAGCGTAAACAGTTGTGTTTGCAGTAAATGTTTCTGCAACAAAATCTACCTTGAGTTCCTCGGTGCAAGCAACATCGAAATACCAACCAGCAAAAGTAAAGCCTTCTCTAACTGGATCAGAAGGAAGGGTAACCTTGCCGTCAACTGTTGTAACGTCAAAAGTAGCGCCACCTTGGTAATTATTGTCGAAAGTAACAACAAAACCTTGGTTACAACCTGTCAAAACAGTCAACACACAAAGAAGTGCTACAACCATCAAACAAACAAATGCTCTTGTTTTTTTCATAAATATGTCCTCTAAACATGTAAATAGTTGCCATTTTCAAATGACCTTGCCAACTTATTGTAACATAGATGTCCATATTTGTCTATAAAGAAAATAAAAAATGATATATTTTTGTTGAACAATTATTTTTATATTAAAATAAAAAATATTTATGCGCGCACAGCAAGTGTACGCGCATGTAAAAATAGGGATTATAAAATTGAACAAAACAAAGGTATAGAGAATACGAAAACAGCAAATAATTAAGTGTCAATTATCACATGAACAAAATCACGCATCAAACAATATCCGTGGGTGTATTGTTCAACAATTTGTGCATATAGCTAACCTTTGCTGCTTTAATACCAACAACCAGCTGCCACCCTCCAATAACCACAAGAAAAACACCAAAGCAGGTTGACAAAACCTGATTTGTCGTTTTGCCTGCAAATATAGCACCAATCAAGGAGGTAACAATAGCAGGAAGTATTATCCACAATGTGTTTTTCGGCTGAACAAGTTTGTTCTTAAAATGCAATACAAGCGCCATTAGACACATTGGCAAAAAGCTAAAAAGATTAATGGTTTGAATAAGGTATTGGGGAACATCCAAAAAGGAAAATAACGGAACCAAAATTGTTCCACCACCCATACCCATACCACCTACAATTCCAGCAAAAAAGCCAAACAATATATACAAAAAGATTTTCATACTACTCCCCTATAAACGATATTTTAATTGTATATGTAACGTCTTTTAACATTGCTAGTTGTACACTAATTACAAATATTATCCCATATCTTTACTCAAAAATATCCAAACAATTCAAGCGCGTTTTAATGACAATAGTTTGATAGCAATACGCATTGTAGTTGACTAGTTTTAGCTTAAAAAAGCCACTCAAATTTGCCTTAATCCTACGGTCTTTTCTTGATTGCACTTTGCTGTTTCTTTAGTCTATTTATTGAACTGATAGTAAGAATTTTGCTGTGTAATTACTACGTCAAAAACAACAAATACTGACTACTTTGCACTCCTTTATTCGTCCACAAAATTCACTTATTTATCTAACGTTTCATAAATGGTTTGCCCATCAACCACTACAGTTCTAGCCTTAACCGTTGCTCGTTTCAACCATTACACTACTACAAAATTCCTTTTCATTAGTGGGCACCACACTATCAACCAACTTTGCTAACAGTAAATATGCTTGCTTACAGCACAACTTACCTCCGCTTTGAATATGTCAAGCTATTAGCATCTTGATACCACCTGCAACAAGTAGTACTGCAAATAGTATTTTTGCTGTGTTCCCTTGTAGTTTATTCAGTAGCAATGCACCCACTGTTCCGCCCACAAATACCCCTAGTGTAGAATACAGCACTATATCCCACTGCACGTCTTTGCCAAGCAAATACACAACAAGGCTAACTGCCGTCAGTGGCAATATTATCAGCAATGCCGTAGCTTGCGCCTTTTTTTGAGGTAGTTTTAGTACAGTCAAAAGTAGCGTTACCACAACCACTCCACCGCCACCACCAAGAAAACCATTAGATAGTCCGGCAAAGGCCGAACAACCCAGTAATATTATTTTGTCTTTTATAGTTAAATTCATAAATTATTTGTTCCCTTTTTAGCAATTTGACGCTCATTTAGTTGCTTTTATTTTTAGTTTGTACCAAAATAGTCGTATGTATGTAATTTTGCATACTTACTTTAGTAAATAACACAAAGTTAATAAAGGTAAAGAAAGAATTATGAGTAAGAAAAACGCAACAAATGTACAACCATTATCCGCAAGCACAAAGAAAGCTTTGCTGATTACAGCAATTATTGTAGTAGCAGCTATCATCATGGTAGTTGGTATACTTGCCGTAGTTAACATGGATTTCGAAGCTATACAAAACCCAGAAACTACACCTGATATGGGAAGTAGTACACTTACAATCAAAAACGGCGACTTCGCTTACAAAAAGATTGAAGGTGGTAGCTACCCATACGCAGCACAAAACTGGAAGCTTTACAGTCACGACAAATCCACATTGTCTTCCGACAACAAGATGGAATATGTTCTAAAGGAAATTGCCGCTCAAACAAACACAGCTCTTGGTATTGTTAACCTTAGCGAAGAAGAATGGGCAAAGGTAGTTGAAGCTGGCATCACAGTAGCAAATCCTGGTCTTCCAACTGACCAAGATAGCGAAGTAGCTGACCAAAACGTTTACATGATCAAGGTTGGCGAAGCAGTTCTCACAGGCGACCCAACAAACGCAGGTATTTTGTCCGACACATTTAGAATTGCAGCATCCAGCTCTGCAAAGATTACATTGTGGGTTAACGTTGCCAACATCACAGAAGGTAATGCAACAGTATCTGTTACATCCAGCTACAAAAACAGCAACGGCGACAGCTCCCCATACGATAAGGACCTAATTGTTAAGCCTATCACAATTTCTGCTAGCGAAGCAACAGCAGAAAATGGCGGCTGGGTTCAAAAGGAAATCTTTGTAACAAACAACCGTACAGATAGTCAATATCTACAAGTTACAGTTGCTCTTGGCGATATCTACACAAACACAGCTGCAAAGGGAACCATCTTTGTAGACGACATTTTGTTTGATAGCACAATCACAGCAAACGAACCACGTGAACAAGCTACAATCGATGCTGCTTACTGCGGCGTTATCGAATCCACCGACACTACTACTCCTGACTACGTAACAATGGTTAAGGAAGGCACAGTAGATGCTACAACAATCGACAAGGTTCAATACCTAAGCGAAGCAAGCGCAATCGTTGGAACAAAAGCTTACTCTCCATTTATGCCAGATGAACCAGGCACACAAAAACTCATCTACAAACTTGTAAATGACGGAACACAAGCTGGTCAAATTGGTCTTCGTTTGGAAAACGCAATCAAAGTAAACAAACAACTTATTCTCGACACAACAAGCCACTTGCACATCAGCTTCTGGCTAAGAGTTGCTCAAGATAGTCCACTAGCTCAAGCAAACGTTTACCTACAACAAAAAGATGGTACCGAATGGGTAGACATTGACGGTGCATCCTTCACAAAAATTGAAACTAGCCAAAAAATCACAGAAGATGCTAACTGCGGTTGGGTACAATACAGTTTCTACGTATCTCCTGGTCAAATAATGCAAGAAGTTAGCTTGCTAATCACTCTTGGCGAACGCGATGGATACAAGACAGGAAGCATCATCCCAAGCGGAACATTGTACGTAATGCAACCTGGTGTAGAATTCATCAGCCAAAACGAATATGCAACAGCATCCACATCCAGTTACGTAAAGAAGACAAACCTTCTTGGTGACGAAGCTGTTCCAACAGTATCCAATGGTTCCTTCACAGATTACAGCAACGTTACAAACCAACCAACAAACTGGCTAAGCGCATTTGCTGGCGACCTAGCTATCTACAAGGATGGCAAGGGCGATACAGTTACAACAATCGACAAGACTGTAGGCGCAGTTCTTGGTAGCGGAATTGCAAAGGACGATACTTTGCTCTACGACGACCAAGTTAGAAACGTTCTTAAGATCCAAAACAACACAGCAACAAGCTACGGTTACCTATCCAACAACATCAGCGTATCTGCTAACACAGTTACAGTATTCTCCGTTCTTGCAAAGGGCGAAGGCAATGCAATTCCTTACATCTACTTGCTAGACAACGGTCAAGAACGTGACAACGCAGTTATCGCTAAGGTAGAAGGCACACAAAGCTCCGTTCCATCCAAGATCTTCTGTCAACTTGACGAAGCTACAGGCTGGACACGCTACTACATTGTAGTTGTTGCAGACGAAGCTATGACAGTTCGCATCGCATTGTTCAATGGTAGCATCGATGGAACAACAACACAACAAGGCACAGTTTACTTCGACCAAGTATCCAAGAAACAAATTGGTACATTTACTTTTGAAGTTAACGAAGAAGAAACAAAGCAAAACGTTGTTTACACAGCAGTTGCTGGTTACGAAGCTGTAGAAATTGACGAAGCTGGCGTTTTGACAATCAAGGATGGCGACACAGTTATTAACCTTGCTGGTCAAATTGTAGAACCAACTGCAGAAGATTGGGCAGAACTTACAAAGCTTCCAGAAGAAACAGATGATGACCACGACCATGATCACGATCACGATCACGAAGATGACACACACAACCACGTTGACGTAGGTTTGTTGTTGTCCGTAATCTCCAGTGTTATTTTGGTAGCAGCATTGGGCGTAGCAATCGTTGTTAGAATCTACAAAAAGAAAGCTCGTAGATAATCAACTAAATACACAAACAAAAAAGTAGCAACTGCAAAGTTGCTACTTTTTTTATTATCAATTTATATGTTTGTGTATTTGTTGCAACTAGATACAACGCCACGTTCATTATACCTTTAACTAAATATTTTACTTTAACCATATATCATTATATATAGTAAAATTCAATGTTGTGTTGTTTTACAACAATACTAGCGGTTGCAATGTGCACTACCACTTTATTTGCAAATAATATTATACACTTTATTTGCCACCTGTGTTGACGTGCGGTGGTCAGTGGATACAACGTGCTGTGCATACTGTTGGTAAATTGGTGCGCGACGTTGAATTTTTTGTTGCAACTGCTCAACCGACAGGCTATCAAACAATGGCCTTGTGCCCTTTGTCATGCGATACTTTGCACTTGTAGCACTAACTTGCAGCCATACAACAATTCCACTTTGTGCTAGCTTGCAAAAGTTGGGGGCAAGGGGTGTTCCACCGCCACAAGAAATAACAACGTTGTCCACGTCAATTAGCTGTTCAACAACTTGTTGCTCCAAATTACGGAAGTATTCTTCCCCATTTTGTGCAAAAATCTGTGAAATTGTTTGTCCTTGTTGCGTTTCAATTAGCAAATCAGTATCAATAACAGGCAAACCAAACTTTTTGCCAATTAGCTGTGCCACACTACTTTTGTAGCTGGTGGCAAATCCTATCAAAATTACCTTCATTTAGTCAAAAAGTCTACTGCATCCAAGTAGCTTTGTACTCCTTTTCCGTAAAAACGAGCAGTACAAACGTCCGCCAAAACGTCGACGTGCCTAAACTCCTCCCTTGCGTAAATATCCGTCATATGCACTTCTACTACAGGAACGGACATATCTTCAATACAATCACGCAGAGCAATACTGTAGTGGCTATATGCACCAGCATTGATAACAACTGCATCGGCATCTGTTTGTTGCAAAATGTTTACAAGTTCCCCTTCGATATTGCTTTGCATAGCAACAACACTAGCGCCCCTAGTTAGTGCGTGTGCCGCAACCTGTTGCTCCAGTTGAAGCAACGTTTGAACACCGTACAAGGATGGCTTGCGTTTGCCAAGCATATTCATATTTACGCCATTTAACAGCAAGATTTTCATAAAACCTCCAAAAAGGACTTGTAGTTATTTTGAGTTTCCGTGTTGGTCCACAATGCAAAGGACTTTGCTCCTTGGTGGTACAGCATTTCCAGTCCTTCCACCACCTTGATACCCTTTTTGTGGGCTTTATCCTTGAGCCCACTTTGTCCACGATATGCGGCAACAAAAACAAATTGTGCACTATCTGGCAAGGGTAAACATTGTTCCCAATCGCACTCGGGAACAAAACTAAGCACGCCAACAGGATTTTCGAGCTTATCCACTACGTTAAGTGGATAATCTTGGGCAATTTGTTGAACTTTGGATAAAGTACGATTGATAACACGCATTGTGCAATCCATTGAAGAAAGCTGTCTAACTGCTTCCTTTGCGGCACCACCAGCACCAATTATCCACAATTTTGCACCACGAATATGTATTCCGTTGGTGTGTAGCGCCTGTACAATACCATATCCATCGGTACTTGTGGGCGCTATATTTTTACCAATAGTGTTTATGCTATCCTGTTCTGCCCCCAGTAGCTTAGCTGCCCTTTCCTTGAAGGGCATTGTAATATTCAAACCGTCATAACGACCAATTACTTGTAGCAGTTCTTGGTCAGATATACTTCTTGGCAAACTGACTGCTTCGTAGGTGCAACAAACATCAGCACCAGCAGATAGGTGTTGCATCAATTGTGGCGAAAGACTACGGGAAACGTCTTCCCCAATAACAGCAAAGCGCAAAGGTTGTACACCTATTGCCTGCAAAAAGTTGGGGAAAGACACGTCAAACGGAGTGCTATCCACGCTTCCACCATCGTTAGCAATAGCGATAACACTAGCACACATAGCAATACGATGGTCGCCAAAGCAACAAAATGATGGATTGCAAGGTAATATGCCATCGCTTGTTAGTGTCAAATCTTTGCCATTGAAGCTAGCTGTTTGCTTGCAGACTTTTGCCAGTTGCAAGCAAGCTTCAATTCGGTTACACTCCTTTAGAGCAAGTTCTTGGACGTTGCTAAAGGTGTGTGTGCCCTTGTAAAATAGTGCCATCGAAAAGGCGAGCGGAATTTCGTCAATTCCGTTGCAAACGTCAATTTTTGTAGCAGTAAAGCTCTTCAACTTTGTTGGTTGAACAGTAATACTGCCAATAGTTGCAAAACTTTCCACCACGTTGGTGTATTGGATATCTGCTCCGGCACTCTTCAAAAGGGAAACAAACCCAGTGCGCTCAGCTTCTAGGCAAATATTGTCAATTGTTAAAACCTTTCCCTTGAGCTGTGCTAATGCAAGCAAATATGCCATACTGGAAAAGTCGTTAGGGATAGTGATATCAAATCCATTTGGTTTGCCACCCGTTACAAAAACGGTGTTGCCCTTTGCTTCCACCTTTACGCCAAAATGGGCAAGCATTTTTTCCGTATGTCTACGAGTGATTACTTGCTCGGTGTAGCTACTTGTTCCGTTGGCAAACAATGCCGCAAGCAAAAATGCTCCCTTTACCTGTGCGCTGTTTACACTACTGTTGTGACAAGTTGAAGTCAACTTGGACGGATGAACAGTAAACAATGTGCCTTGTTGAAAGGTAAACTTTGCACCCATTTCCGTCAAAGGATTTGTTACCCTATGCATTGGACGTTTTGTCAAACTGTCATCCCCCACAAAGGTGGCGGTGACACCCAATCCGCACACAATGCCGGCAAGCAGTCTTGCGGTGGTTCCGCTGTTACCACAATCCAAGGTGCAGTTATCTACAGGGGTAATAATGGGGGAAACTGTTGCTGTTGTTCCATCAAGAAGGATATCCGCCCCCAAAGCACGCAAACAATTTACCGTGCAAAGCACGTCTTTGCACAACGAAAGGTTACGGATGACACTTTTATTTGTTGCCACCGCAGCCATACACAACGCCCTGTGACTGATAGACTTATCTCCGCAAGCCACACTAGGGTTGATATTAAATTGTTTGTTGTAGTTAATCATCTAATAAATCAATAATTTGTTGTTGTGTTAAGTAAACAGGTTGAAAACTTGTAGGCAAAATAAAGGCAATTTTGCCATCCTTGTTCTTTTTGTCCTGTTGCATTATTTGCATCATTTTGTTGTTCATTGGCAAAATATCGAACAAATTGGTAATTTCGCGTTGCCACTTGTCTACGTACTGCTTTGTGCACAAACCAAGTTTGTGCGCTATTACAATTTCGTAGTAGATACCTAGCGCAACGGCGTGTCCGTGGGTGATACCCAACGAAAGCTCCATTGCGTGACCAATTGTGTGACCAAAGTTGAGCACGTTGCGTGGACCTTGATCGGTAAAATCGCGCTGACACAGTTCGTCCTTGTAGGTTACACAACCCTTGATGATGCTTTCCATATTGTTGCTGTGAGCAAGCTTATCTATAGTTGGGCTAAGCATGCGATACTTGAGTAGCTCGCCTAGACCATCGAAGTACCTTTTTTTAGATAATGTACCCAAAAACGACACGTCAATTAGTGTGTCCGCTTGGTAAAAGCTACCCACCACGTTCTTGGTGTCGTCAATATCTAATGCTGTTTTGCCGCCGATGGAGCTATCAATTTGTGCAATCAACGTTGTTGGCACGTGCAAAAGGGATACTCCACGCTTGTAGATACTGCAAGCAAAGCCTACTGTATCGCCAATAGATCCACCGCCAACAGCAACCACTTTGCCATCCTTGCCAAGATTTTGTTGCAAAAACCATCTACACAAATTTTGCGCGTGCTCAAAGGTTTTTGCCGCCTCTCCCCTTGGCAAAAGAAACACGTTGCTACCCGAAATATTGTACAGATTGGCAATTTTTTCGTCTGTGACAATCAAACAATCTGCGTAGTTAGATAGGTTAAATTTCCCGTAAGTAATCATAAATTATCCTGTTGCAAAAGTTGGTCTACAATTACGTAAGCCAAGATATTTTGTGCAATAACGCCAACGTTAGGAACAACGCAGGTGTCGGCACGTTCAACGTGAGCTATTGTTGGTTGCAAAGTTACACTGTCTATCGTTTGCGCACCGCTAACTGTTGGTATTGGTTTTACAGTTAGGCTAAACAAGATGTCTTGCCCCGTTGTGATACCGCCAACAATACCGCCACAGTTGTTGGTTGCGTATGTTATTTTGTTGTCTTCTACTTGAAGTTTGTCCAAAGCAGATAGTCCATCCATTGTTGCGTACTTGTCGCCAATGCCAAAGGATATGCCCTTTACCGATGGAATACCCATCATATTGGCGGAAATTTTAGCATCTAATCGAGATGTGTATGGGAGAACTTCCCCTAGTCCCATTGGCACACCTGTTGCACCAACGTACACCACACCACCTAGGCTGTTGCCCTGCTCACGAGCTTGATCAATCTTTGTTTGCATAATTCCTGTTGCAAATTTGCAAGGGCAATGCAACAAAGCAAAGTGACTTTCCTTTTCCGACACGCCAAAACGATATCTATTGCGACTAGTAACCCCACCAATTTTGTGAACGTAATGATATGTGTAAATGCCCCTTTGTTTGAGATATAGCTGGCAAATTGCCCCCAAAACCACATAGCAAACGCTGTTGCGTGCAGATGCAATTTCGTTGAGCTGTCTACTGTCCATATTTGGATATCTAGCTTGTCCAACAAGGTCAACGTGACCGCTCCTAACAGCGGTGATAGGTGGCCTATTTTCCACGTTAGTAGCATGATTAGCCACAAAAAAGCGAAGTGTGCCCTTTACCACAACTTTGTCGGTAAATCCTTCGAACACCACTTTATCTTGATATTGCTGTCTTCCGCTTCTTCCGTAGCCTTGCTTGCGCTCATTTAGTTGTTGGTTGACTTCTTCCACCAAAAAGGTAAAACCTTGTGGCAAACCATCTATTTCGCCGTAGTATCCTTCTCCGTGGGAAGTGCCAAAAAAGTTGAAAGTTATCATAGTTGTTGTAAAATTTTATGTTAATTTATCTGCCTAAATCCGTCAATAATGTACAAGATATGGCATTTAATAGTAGTTAGTTGTATATTTTAGTGCGTATTTACTGTTCTTTCCAAGCATCTGGGCAGGTGCGATTATTCTTGAACCACTCGGTATCCTTGAGCTTGGTTGAGTTGTTGGAGAAATACATTGATATATCTTTGCTGTTGTCACAAGTCAAAACAATATTTCCGTTCATACTTGTGTAGCCATCGGCGTTGTCGCTGACAATACTTGTTGCATACACGTTGTCCGTGTAGGGAGCAACGTTGTTTACAAATTGTTGAGTGGGGAATTGGTTTTCGTTTGCACCAGTATACTCGTCAGAACCTGTGCAACAGCAAACGCACACGATATCTGGCTTGATTTCCTTTAGCAAAAAGTCGTTGGAAGATGTTCCGCTGCCGTGGTGACCACCCTTGAAGAGCACCACCTTGCCAAGGTCATTTTCTTGCACAAGAGATTCTTCCCCTTTCTTTTCTAGGTCGCCAGTAAATAGATACTGATTGTCCCCTTGTCTAATCATAACGCAAACCGAGTAGTCGTTTTCGTCGGATGCAACGTTATCGTAGAACTTTTGGTACAACACTTCCATTGTGATGGAACCATCTCCCGTCAAATCGTAAACCTTTTGACCGCCATTTGTACCCTTGACGCAGTCCAATGCTGTTACAAGCTTGGCACCAGCGTCAACTTGCGCATTACGAACTTCAAGGTATTCCTTGTACAATGCCCCGTCCTTGTCGTTGGTATTGGTAAACTCAATGATTGTGCCCACTTGGTACACAGTAAATATACCATTGCGAACACCACCACTCTTTTTGCCAATAAAGCCAGCGATGTGGTCTTGGTGAGCGTGAGTTACAATTACGTACTCCAACTTGCCATCGGTGCAGAAGTTATCAACGTATGCCTTGATTGTTTCTGCGCTGTTTTTGCGGCTACCTGCATCAATCAAAATGTCTGTGTCGCCTGCCTTGATGTACACACTATCACCAGTGTACTTGTTGCCCAGCTCAAGGAAATGGATTGACAAGGCCTGCTCCTTTATAACAGCGGGATCGTACGTTGCACTGTTGAATTCTAGGTCGCTTCCGCCACCGTTGCCGTTGCCATTTATCATTTGCTTGATGGTGTTGATAACTTGGTCCAAAGTACCGTTAATGTAACTGTACACCAAAAATGCCACAACGGCAATGATTAGTATAATTATGATAATATTACGCAGTTTTTTCTCTGCTTTTTTACGTTTAGCGGATTTTCTTGCCATATTCTATGCCTCCGTTGTCAATTAGTAACTGCATAGCAGATACTACCCTAGTTTATATTATACTACATCATGCCACGTTGTGCAATAACTATTTTTTCGCAAATAAAAAAACGAGCAACCACATACAGGTTACTCGTTGGATAATTTGTATTAGTAATTCTCACGGAAATATCTAATTGTGCAAAACAGACAGTATACAAATGGCACAAACAGCATTATGCAGGACAACACCACGCTGAACTGTGCAAATACAAATACCAATGCAATAGGGATTACTGCAAAGATGATTGCAAGCACAACACTTACTACCAGAGCAATAAAGGAAGAATCAATATCAAAAATCCAGGAAAAGAAATCTACGTTTTCAAACAATGAAAAGATAAGGTCGCCGTCACTTACTCCATCCAATCTTTCGGCAAAGTCGTACACAAATTTGTAGTAAGCCAAAACGATGGGACCAAGTATTGCCCAACCAACAAAGCCAAATTTTTCGCTATCAATGGTTACAATAGCTAAAATTGGATATGCCAACGCAATGATGCAACACAAAACGTTTCTAAAACCAGGTCTATCTTCACAAAGCTTGCCAAGTATGAACATTGCTACAAAGCCAATTACTACCCACCAAAACCAATGCATAATGTTCCCTCCTAACTTATGACAATATATCACAAATTGGGCTGTGATGTCAACAATAATCGTCCGTTCGCACACAGCTGATTGCTTGCTTGTGTAATATATAAAAATACTAATAAGCCTATATCCATGGTAATAAAAAGCTAAAACTACACAAAAATTTGCTTTAGTAACTAAACTTTTTGCATATGTGACTATTGACATTGTTTTGTATAAATTATATAATAAATATGTATGCGGAGGTCTACTATGAAAAAGACAAAATTCAATATTGTTGCAGCTATCATTGCTACACTAATATATTCCCTTTCCCTATACAGCTATATCTTGGCTATTATTGCCACTGGATTTGAACTGGCCTACTTGTCAATTTTGCCAGTTTTGCTGTTAACGGTAGCACTGTGGATAGGCAAACGCAACTGGTTTACCATTGTCAGCGCCTTGTTGATGGTGGCAAACTTTGCTTACGTCAACCTTGAAACATTGATATCCCTATTCAATTCAGCTATCAATGTCGATACAATAATTACCCTTTGCTACCTAGTAGTATGCTTTTCCATTTTTGTCTTTTCCATTGTCAGTGCCTGCCAAAAACAACGCAGACCATTGCGTGGCATTTGGTGGATAGCTCCACTACTAGCATTAGCTCAACCTGGTTACCTAGCTTACCAATTAGTGACACAACACGATACGTCGTTGATAATTGCAATTGCTAGCACCTTGACCACTACATTGATTGTATTGTTCACTTCATTGTGGCTAGCCTTCCCCTACAAAAAAGAAAAGAAGGAAGTTGTTGCCGCTCCACAAGAAGATCAAGTTGTTGCAACACAAGCTCCAACAGAAGAAGCAAATCAATCTCAATCAGAAAATCTTATTACCGTAGTAGAACCAGAAGAAGAAGCGCACCAACAACTAATTGAAGATATCGACACAGCCGAACAAGATATTGCTAGTAGCCCAATCGACTTTAGCCAAGCGGACGAAGCCGTTGCAAACATTGTTATCCGCCCAGAAGATATCTACCCAATTACAAACCTAGACGGAACTATTGCACCACGTCCAGTAAACACCGCTCAACCTGTTAGCGTGCTGGATAGCAAGGTGGAAAAATTGCTTTTGTACAAGGAATACTTGTACCGTGGCGTTATCACCGAAAAGGAATATGCCGCACTCAAGAAAAAACTATTGGAAGAATAACACACAACGTCAACACTACTAACTAGTAGCCTTGCACATATTTAGTACGTTGTTATTTCCACAATCAGCTACACACAAATCGCAAATAATAAAATAACAAAAAACCGTCAGAAATCTGACGGTTTTTTTGTTGTTAATTTTATTACTGTTAACCTAGTTGCAGTTGGAAATGATAGCTTTGAAAAAATACATTGGGGGAGGAATTGAAAAACAAAACTATCGGTTGTTTGGGGAAAATCCAACTGTTGCCCTAGGCAACGTTATTACAAATTTGTAAAAGACTGGTTATTTCTTGAAATAACGGTTGTATAGTCCCAAAAATGCTTTGCCGTGTCTAGCTTCGTCGCGAGCCATTTCGTGAACTGTATCGTGGATAGCATCCAAACCAAGTTCCTTAGCACGCTTTGCAAGTTGAGCCTTACCCATTGTTGCTCCGTTTTCTGCTTCAATACGCATAGCAAGGTTCTTTGCTGTGCTATCGCTTAGAACTTCGCCAAGAAGTTCAGCAAATTTAGCTGCGTGTTCAGCTTCTTCCCAAGCTGCCTTTTCCCAGTAGAGACCAATTTCTGGATAACCTTCTCTGTGAGCAACACGTGCCATAGCAAGGTACATACCAACTTCGCTGCATTCGCCTTCGAAGTTCATGCGCAAATCGTCGATGATATCTTGTGGAACGCCTTGAGCAACACCAACAATGTGTTCAGCAGCCCAGCTCATATCGCCTTGTTGAGCAACAAATTTAGCAGCTGGAGCTTTGCAAACTGGGCACTTTTCGGGTGCAGAATCACCTTCGTGAACATAACCGCAAACAGAACATACATATTTCATAATAACTTTTCTCCTTGATAATCAATAAATTTTGTGCACCACCGGTGCTGGTTTTGTTGCAATGTGCTTGATAAATGCAACACATTGCAACCGCTGTATTGCATGTGTGCTTGATGCACACCTAATTGTTTACTAATTATTCGTCAATTTCTTCAAATTGTTCTGGACCAACGCCACAAAGTGGACATTCTTGTGGAGCTTCTTCGCCTTCGTGAACATATCCGCATACTGTGCAAACCCATTTTTTCATAATAATTCTCTCCTTATTTTGTAAATATTTTATTTTTTTGTGCCAACTTGGTTGGCTAATTGTTTATTCTTGTGTTTGATTGCTACTGCAATCATTGCATACGCCGTACATGATAACTTCGCAACGATTAACTTGTGGAATTTTATGATGTACGTCAAACTGATTTAGTTCAACGTCGGTAACGCAGCGACATTTTTCACATACATAGTGTGCGTGAGGATCGGTACGAGCATCAAAACGCTCGGAGCTGTTTTCCACACCTACTCGATGAATTCTACCACAACTAACAAGCTCTGCAAGGTTGCGGTACACTGTGCCAAGACTAACGTGTGGCATAATCTTGCGAACTTCTTGATAGATCCAGTTAACATCGGGGTGGGTAGTTGTTCCGCAAAGAACTTGGTACACCGCTTCTCTTTGTTTGGAATATCTCATATGTTTTCCTCCTTTGTGATTATATGATAAACTTTATCACTTATTTTGTCAAGCCTTTTTTCAAAAATAATTGAAAAAAATTATCATTTATTTTTACACACCCCTATTTTACCCTTATTTTGCTACAATTTGACGGCTTTTGTGGCTGTAAAAAGCAAACTTATATGGATATATTTATATGCTGTAATATATCTATTACTTCAAATCAGTTGAAAAAAAGATAAATATGCTGTAAAATTATCCTATCACAAGTGGGGTTAACATGACGGCACAACAACTTCTTAGCCCAATGAGGCGAGCAATCAACGATTACGATATGATACAGCCCAACGACAAAATTGCAGTTGGTGTCAGTGGCGGCAAGGATAGTCTTGCATTGCTTACCCTTTTGCATGCTTTCCAACGGTTCTCCGACAAGCCATTTGAGCTGATGGGCATAACCATCGACATGGGCTTTGCCGAAGATACCTTTGAGCCAGTAAAAGACTACTGTCAACGGCTGGGCATACCTTACTCCATTGTAAAAACAGATATTGCCGAAATTATATTTGACGTACGCAAGGAAAAAAATCCTTGTAGCCTGTGTGCAAAGATGCGCCGTGGGGCACTCAACAACGAAATAAATGCTCGCGGCTTCAACAAACTGGCGCTTGGTCACCACCGTGATGACGTTGTAGAAACCTTTATGCTAAGCCTATTCCACGAAGGACGTCTTAGCACCTTGCAACCAAAATCATATATGAGCCGTAGTGACGTAACACTAATCCGCCCAATGATTTACCTTGCCGAAAAGGACATTGCCGCCTTTACCAAGGATATGCCTGTGGTAAAGAGCCCCTGCCCAGCAGATACTGCCACCCAACGAGAGAGCATGAAGGATATTTTGCGCCAACTAGACAAGCAGTACCCCGGCATTGCCACTAAATTTGCCAATGCCATCATGCACCCCGAAAGGTACAATTTGTGGAACAAAGATTTTACCGAATAATCCACAACTAGCAAGTGTCAATTGTAAACCATTGCAATTAACTTGATTTTTACCCCATATCGTACGCCAACAAAAAAAAGGACTATCCACAATGGTAGTCCTTTTGTTAATCAAAGTTATCTAGTTATTTGTTGTTTTGTCTTTGGATGATTTTTAGTAGTCGTGGTCGATTGAAGCGTTGCATAACAATAAAAATACTGTCAAAAAGTGCGGCAAAAACGCTTGTTAGAATAAACACCAATGGCTCGCCAAACCACACGATGGCAATTAGCGGCAAAAAGCTAAACAACACTATTATTTCGTGCACAATTTCCGCTTGACAACCAGCTTGTGCAATTTCCGATACCGAGTGGATAGAAATATCAAATGCCGAAGGATCGTAGGTGGGCATTTTCCCTTTCCATCTTTTTACGCCCAGCCAATCGTAAAAACGCTGTTCACCTTTACCAACTACAAACCACTTGTTGTGGATATTCACCTTGTTGTGCAGTATGCCGTTTACCACACCGCCAACGGCAAGTCGCATAGCAAAGTGGTACAAAGTTGTGCCAATACTGATAGAAATTGCAAGAAATGCACCATCGTACAACAAATACATCGACAACGACAAGCCAAACAATACCGCTAATACTATGGTCAAATCTATCATACCTTTCTTCATACGACTCTCCCACAAAAGACCAATATTTACTACATTATTATACCACAAACAACACTAACAATCAACGTGGTCATTACAAAATGGTATTCTAACAGACATTTTTTGACAATATAATGTAAAAAGTGGAGAATATTGTTGAATAATTACATTGAACAGCGAACCAAACAACTAGGACAGTACATTGTAGACAACCATTGCACAGTTAGGCAGGTGGCAAAAATCTTTTACCTATCCAAGAGCACAGTACACAAGGACGTTACCACACGACTTAAACAAATTGACAACAATCTGTACCAACAAGTGAACAAGATTCTACAAACAAACTGGAAGGAACGTCATATCCGTGGCGGACAGGCAACCAAACAAAAATACCTTGGCTAAGGTACAACAAGAAAGGCTAAATAGCGTAGCTTTGCCGTTATTCTGCCAATACTTTTTTCCAAGGTGTGCTAGTTGCTTGACAAAAATGTTGCAAAAAACTACAATGATATAGCACATAAGCATCAAATTATACTTTGATTGTTGACTACTTGTTTGTTCAACAGCAAAGTGTGTTGGATGCAATATTTACTAGGAGAATTATTATGGCTGAACTTACAATGGAAAAGCTAGTTAACCTTGCAAAAGGCAGAGGTTTTGTATACGCTGGTAGCGAAATCTACGGCGGATTGTCCAACTCTTGGGACTACGGTCCACTTGGCGTTGAAATGAAAAACAACATCAAGCAAGTGTGGTACAGAAAGTTTGTCAAGGAACACCCACTAAACGTTGGTCTAGACTCCGCAATACTTATGAACCCAAAAACTTGGGAAGCAAGCGGACACCTTGGTGGATTTAGCGATCCATTGATGGACTGCAAGGGTTGCCACGCAAGATACCGTGCAGATAACCTTATTGAAGAATATCAAGCAAACAACGGCTTGGAAAACACCGTTGCTACAATGACAGATGAAGATATGTCCAACTACATTGCTGAACATCAAATCGTTTGCCCAGTTTGTGGCAAGTGCGACTTTACACCAATCCGCAAGTTCAACCTTATGTTCAAAACTTTCATTGGCGTAACAGAAAACAGCACATCTACTGTTTACCTTCGTCCAGAAACAGCACAAGGTATCTTTGTAAACTTCAAAAACGTTTGCCGCACCACTCGCCGCAAGGTTCCATTTGGTATTGGACAAGTTGGTAAATCCTTCCGTAACGAAATTACACCAGGTAACTTCATTTTCCGTATCCGCGAATTTGAACAAATGGAATTGGAATTCTTCTGCAAGCCAGGCACCGACTTGGAATGGTTCAACTACTGGAAGAACTTCTGCAAACAATGGCTACTAGACCTTGGTATCAAGGAAGAAAACCTTCGTTTGCGCGACCACGACCAAGACGAATTGTGCTTCTACTCCAAGGCTACAACCGACTTCGAAGTTAAGCTTCCATTTGGTTGGGGCGAATTGTGGGGAATTGCAGACCGCACCGACTACGACCTTACACAACACCAAAACACAAGTGGCGAAAGCTTGGAATACACCGATCCAATCACTAACGAAAAGTATATTCCATACGTTATCGAACCAAGTCTTGGCGCAGACAGAGCATTTTTGGCATTTTTGTCCAACGCATACGAAGAACAAGCTGTTGGCGAAAACGATACTCGCGTAGTTTTGCACCTTCACCCAGAAATTGCACCTGTAAAAGCGGCTATTTTGCCACTATCCAAAAAGCTTAGCCAAAGCGCAACAGAACTTTACCACGATTTGCTCAAGGAATTTACCTGCGAATACGACGAAGCTGGTAGCATTGGTAAGCGCTACCGCAGACAGGACGAAATTGGTACACCTTTCTGCATTACAGTAGACTTCGAAACAGAAAACGATGGTTGCGTAACTGTTCGTGACCGCGATACAATGCAACAAGAACGCGTTGCACTTGCCGATTTGAAAGAATACCTCAAAAAGCGCATTTTCATTTACTAATTGACAAACAAACAACTCAAAGCGATGGCATCAACTGCTATCGCTTTTTTATTATATTCGTTGGTATCCTGACTATAAAATTACAGTAAAATATTGCAAATACCACAATTTTATAGTATAATAAAAGGGTATTGCAAACTAGGTTGTTAGGGGCAAAAAACATACAGTTTTTTCCTTAGTTACAACCCAACAGTTGCAACACAGTAAGGAGTAAAAATGAATATCAATCTAAAATTGACCGAAGAACTCAACGTTGCCAAATGGCAGGTAGATGCAGCCGTTTCACTAATTGACGAAGGCAACACAATCCCCTTTATTTCCCGTTACCGCAAGGAAGCAACAGGCAGCCTAAACGACGAACAACTTCGTAAGCTAAACGAGCGCCTAACCTACCTACGCAACTTGGAAGAAAAGAAGGCACAAGTGCTCAAGAGTATCGAAGAACAAGGCAAACTTACCGATGAACTTCGTGCCGAAATTGAAGCAGCCGAAACTCAAGTTGCTGTTGACGACTTGTATCGCCCATACCGTCCAAAGCGCCGCACACGTGCAACCATAGCCAAGGAACAAGGTTTGGAACCACTTGCAGCAATAATCTTGTTGCAACAAACAGATAAAAATGCCAAGGAACTTGCAAAGGACTTTGTAAACGAAGAAAAGGGTGTAAAAACAGTCAAAGATGCATTGCAAGGTGCATTGGATATCATCGCCGAAATTATTAGCGACAATGCCGACTACCGCAAGGCAATTCGTGACCTTACTTTCCGCCTAGGCAAGATTACATCCGTTGCCAAAAAGCCAGAAGAAAAGACCGTTTACGACAACTACTACAACTACGAAGAAGAAGTTTCCAAGATTGCCGGACACCGTATCCTTGCAGTTAACCGTGGCGAAGCGGAAAAAATCCTTACAGTAAAAATCGTTGCTCCAACAGAACTAATCAACGACTACTTGGAGCGCCATGTTATAGTACGCGACAACCCAAATACAACTCCACTACTAAAGCTTGCCATTGCCGACAGCTACAGCCGTCTAATTGAGCCAAGCATCTCCACCGAAATTAGAAACATGCTTACCGAGCGTGCAGAAGAAGGTGCAATTAGTGTATTTGGTAAAAACCTAGAACAACTACTAATGCAACCACCAATTGTTGGACAAGTTGTACTTGGATGGGACCCTGCTTTCCGTACAGGATGCAAGCTAGCCGTAGTAGATCCAACCGGCAAGGTACTTGATACCACCGTTATCTACCCAACAGCACCCACCACCCCCGAAAAGATTGCACGCAGCAAGGTTGTTCTTGCACAACTAATCAAAAAATACAACGTTAGCCTAATTTCACTTGGTAATGGTACAGCTAGCCGCGAAAGTGAGCAAATCATCGTTGAGCTACTAAAGGAAACTGGAATAAAGGTTCAGTACGTAATTGTTAACGAAGCGGGCGCAAGTGTGTACTCTGCTAGCAAACTTGCAACAGAAGAATTCCCCAACTTTGACGTTGGACAACGCTCCGCAGCAAGCATCGCACGCAGACTTCAAGACCCACTTGCTGAACTTGTAAAAATTGACCCCAAGTCCATTGGTGTAGGACAATATCAACACGATATGAACCAAAAGAAACTTGGCGAAACACTTACAGGCGTTGTAGAAGACTGCGTAAACCGTGTTGGCGTAGACCTTAACACAGCCAGTGCTCCACTACTAACCTACATCAGCGGTATTTCTTCCACCATTGCAAAAAATATCGTTGCATATCGTGAAAAACACGGCCGTTTTACTAACCGCGAACAACTACTAAACGTAGACAAGCTTGGTCCAAAGGCATACGAACAATGTGCTGGCTTCCTACGCATCACCGGGGGCACAAACCCACTTGATGCTACCAGCGTTCACCCAGAAAGTTACGCAGCTGCATTGCAACTGATGAAAAAGCAAGGTCTTTCCCCCGATAATATCGGCAAATTCTACGGCCTATCCAAGACAATCCGCAACTACGAAAAACTTGCTGCTGAACTTGGCATTGGCGAAATTACATTGCGCGATATCGTTGCCGAATTGGAAAAACCCGGTCGTGACCCACGTGACGAAATGCCAAAACCAATCCTTCGCACAGACGTGTTGGAAATGAAGGACCTAAAGGAAGGTATGCTACTAAAAGGTACCGTTCGCAACGTAATTGACTTTGGCGTGTTTGTAGATATCGGTGTTCACCAAGATGGTCTTGTACACGTAAGCCAACTATCTTCCACCAAGTTTGTAAAACACCCATTGGAAGTGGTTAAAGTTGGCGATATTGTAGACGTAAAGGTGCTTTCCGTAGACCTACAAAAGAAGCGCATCAGCCTTACAATGAAAATTTAGTTTTGTATTACAAATACAACACTACAACGACGTTGTCTGTTGCACACATATTACACTACAATACCTTGTAAATATAAACACTATAAAATACAATACCACCACAGCTATTTGTGGTGGTATTTTTATGCAAAAAAAACGGTCACCAATCAAGGTAACCGTTTTTTGTTATTTGTATGTTGATACTTGTACAGGACTATTCCTTTGTGTACTTAGGTCTAGCTGTGTAGTGAGTGTGCAACAACTTGTGAGCAAGATGGCTGTTTGGTTCGCCAAGATGTTCAGCATAGATTGCCAAAACAGACTTGTTGTCGTGGCTCTTACGAACCTTCATAGCTTTGTCGCCACCGTACAATACGGAAGTACGAAGCTTGATGATGTTAGCGCGATCATTGTTGTAGTCACCGTTGATTGGTTGTCCACCACCGTTTACGCAACCGCCTGGGCAAGTCATAACTTCTACAAAGTGGTAGTCAGCTGTGCCAGCGCGAACTTTGTCAAGAATAATCTTAGCATTTGTAATACCGTTAACAACTGCAACCTTAACGTCAACGCCGTTTACGTTGTATGTTGCTTCCTTAACGCCATCCAAACCACGAACTTCGACAAAATCAATTGGAGCATCCTTTGCGCCCAATTTTTCTGCAGCTGTTCTCAAAGCAGCTTCCATAACACCACCAGTTGCACCAAATAGCAATGCTGCACCTGTGTATTCACCAAATGGATTGTCCAAAGCACCGTTTTCAAGGTTACGGAAATCAATACCGTAGTTCTTGATTAGGCGAGCAAGTTGACGGGTTGTCAAAACTGCATCAACGTCTACAAGATCTTCTGTAGCTGTGCGAAGTTTTTCGCCCTTCTTGCCTGTGCAAGGCATGACGGATACTACGTAAACGTTCTTAGGATCGATACCTTCACGCTTAGCGTAGATGTGCTTCATCAAAGCGCCGAACATATTTTGTGGAGATTTGCATGTGGAAAGGTGATCAAGAAGGTCTGGATAGTTGCGTTCCATGTAGTTAACCCAACCTGGGCAGCAGCTTGTGAACATTGGCAAGCTTCCGCCAGATGTGATACGTGTAAGAAGTTCAGTAGCTTCTTCCATAATTGTGAAGTCTGCACTGCAGTTAACGTCAAATACTTTCTTGAAGCCCATCATACGAAGAGCTGTAACCATTTGACCTTCTACGTTTGTTCCAACTGGGTAACCAAATTCTTCGCCAAGACCTGCTCTTACAGATGGAGCAGAACCAACGATAACGTACTTGCTAGGATCGTTCAAAGCTTCTTTTACGTTTGCAAGTTCATCTTTTTCTGTCAAAGCACCTGTTGGGCAAACGATAACGCATTGTCCGCAACCGATACATGGTGTGTTGATTAGACGAAGGTCAAATGCAGAACCAACTGTTGTGTTGAAACCACGTTCGCTAGCGCCCAAAGCACCAATACCTTGAACCTTGTTGCACATTGCAACGCAACGACGGCAAAGGATACACTTTGTGTTATCTCTTACCAAGTATGGGCTGGATGTATCCATTGGGTCTGTGCAAACAGCACCATAGTAACGACGAGTGTCGCAACCATATTCGTAAGCCAATTTTTGCAATTCGCAGTTAGTGTTGCGGTCGCAGCTTAGGCATTCTTTGCGGTGGTTGGAAAGGATAAGTTCCAATGTTGTTTTGCGAGCCTTGATAACACGTTCTGTATTTGTGAACACTTCCATACCTTCGTTAACTGGATATACACAGCTAGCAACAAGGTTACGAGCGCCCTTAACTTCTACAACGCAAATACGGCAAGCACCAATTTCGTTAACGTCCTTCAAGAAGCACAATGTGGGAATTTTGATACCAGCTTGACGAGCAGCCGCCAAGATTGTTGTTCCGTTTTCTACTGTAACGGGAATATTGTTTATTTTAAGATTTACCATGATGTCATCTCCTACTTCTTAATGATTGCCTTGAACTTGCAAGTAGACATACAGTTACCGCACTTAACGCACTTGTTGTGGTCAATTACAAGGTAAGGAAGTTTTTTGCCTGGCATGATTTCAGTTTGAGGAAGAATTGCATCAGCAGGACATGCACGAGCACACATCTTGCAGCCGATACACTTATCCTTGAGGATAGAGAAGTTAACCAAAGATTTGCAAACGCCTGCAGGACAAACCTTGTCACGAACGTGAGCAATGTATTCTTCACGGAAGTACTTGAGTGTGGACAAAACTGGGTTAGGTGCAGATTGTCCAAGACCGCAAAGGGAGTTGTCCTTGATGTAGTAGCAAAGTTCTTCCATCTTGTCAAGGTCTTCCATTGTAGCCTTACCATCAGTAACTTTGCAAAGCAATTCGTACAAACGCTTTGTACCAATACGGCAAGCTGTGCACTTTCCGCAAGACTCGTCAACTGTAAATTCAAGGAAGAATTTAGCACTATCTACCATGCAGTTGTCTTCGTCCATAACGATAAGTCCGCCAGAACCCATCATAGAACCAATAGCAAGTAGGCTTTCGTATTCAATTGGAGTGTCAATTAGGTGAGCTGGGATGCAGCCGCCGCTTGGACCACCAGTTTGAGCAGCCTTGAACTTTTTGCCGTTAGGAATACCGCCACCGATATCTTCTACAACTGTACGAAGTGGAGTTCCCATTGGGATTTCTACCAAACCTGTGTTGTTGATCTTTCCGCCAAGAGCAAATACCTTTGTACCTCTGCTGCGTTCTGTACACATTTGAGTAAACCAGTCGGCACCCTTGTTGATGATTTGTGCAACGTTAGCGTATGTTTCTACGTTGTTGAGAAGTGTTGGTTTTCCAAACAAACCTTTTACAGCTGGGAATGGAGGACGTGGTCTTGGTTCACCACGGTTACCTTCGATGGATGTGATAAGAGCAGTTTCTTCACCACAAACGAAAGCGCCTGCGCCCAAACGAATTTCAATGTCAAATGCAAAACCGCTTTCAAGGATATTATCGCCAAGAAGACCGTATTCGCGAGCTTGGTCGATAGCAATTTGCAAACGGCTAACTGCGATTGGGTATTCTGCACGAACGTATACGTAACCTTGATGAGCACCAACAGCATAACCAGCAATGGTCATAGCTTCTACTAGAGCGTGTGGGTCACCTTCCAAGATGGAACGGTCCATGAACGCACCTGGGTCACCTTCGTCGGCATTACAAGCAACGTATTTAACGTCGCCTGGAGCGTCCTTAGTAAATTGCCATTTGCGACCAGTTGGGAATCCTGCGCCACCACGACCACGCAAGCCAGACTTGGTAATTACGTCGATAACTTCTTGTGGTTGCATTTCTGTAAGAACCTTGATAAGTGCTTGATATCCGTCGTAAGCAATGTATTCGTCGATATTTTCTGGGTTGATAACACCGCAGTTACGCAAAGCTACACGTGTTTGCTTTTTGTAGAAGTTAGTGTCGGAAAGAGCCTTTACAGCTGCAGAATCAGTTTCTGTTTCCTTGTGGAGAAGTCTTTCTACAATACGACCTTTTACAAGGTGTTCGCTAACGATTTCTTCAACGTCGGATACTTGAACTTTGCTGTAGAATGCGCCTTCTGGGTAGATGATAACTACTGGACCAACTGCGCACAAACCAAAACAACCTGTTCTAACAACTTGAACGTCCTTTTCTAATCCTTGACTAACAATAAGGTTATTAAACTCTTTGATAATTTCTTCGCTGTGGTTACTGTGACAACCTGTACCACCGCATACCAATACGTGACTTCTAAACATGTTTCTATTACTCCTCTGCGCCAATTAGATATTCTGTGCAAATGTTTCCGTTGACAATATGGTTGGCGATGATAACCTTAGCCTTGTCTGCATCTACGTGGCAATATGTAACCTTGTCTTGTCCTGGAACAAATACTTCCACGATAGGTTCTAGGCGGCACATTCCCAAGCAGCCAGAACGACTAACCTTTACATTGCGAAGTTGTCTTGTGGATACTTCGTCCATAAGTGTGTTGAACACTGGGCGAGCACCAGCAGAAATACCGCAAGTTGCCATTCCTACTACAATGCGAATTTCATTCGATTGTTCTTTGTCGCGCACAACGATTTGTGCTTGCATTTTGTCTCTTATCGCCTTGATGTCGGCAATACTTTTCATATTACGTTACCTCCATTTATTGTCGTAATGTTTTCGTCAATCATTTGTTTTATAAACAACAGAATTTCCGGTTCATCCAACGGGATTCCATCCAACTGTTGCTTTATTTCATCACTATCCAGCACAAAGGTTTGACCAAATGCTTGATAGGAAAAAATCAATCTTGTTTCGCCGATATCCGGCAGTAGCGTCATTATGCTTTCCCCCACGCTACCAAGGGGCGGTCTGTCAATGCTGTGCCTGCCAAAGCTTGCTTTGAGCGTTGTTCCCACATCAACTTGACTTGTTATTTCAAAGCTTCCGCCACACTGTTCGGCGGCCATTTTTATCAGCGGTATTCCCATGCCCACCTTGCGTGTTGTACGCGTTGTGGTAAATGGATCGGTTACCTTGGCAAGAAACTCTGCCGACATACCGCAACCATTATCATCAATGGTAATGGTAACAAAGTCTTCGTCCACCGTCACGTCGATGGTTACCACCGTCGCTTTGGCTTTGAGACTGTTTTCTGCAATATCCAAAATATTTAGGGAAAGCTCTCTCATTGCTTACTCCGCCTATTTGCTATTTTGTACTGTTAAAGGACCTTGCTTGACGCTTTTAACGTTTCAATCAAGCACTCTGCACTGTTGTGTTGCAGTTCTATTGCTGCACCAGCCTTGCCTATATCCCCAAGGGTGTGAGCATCGCTGTTTACCACGTAGGAGTACTGACTGTAATGGCTACGGAACAGGCTTGTTGCGTGGGAAGAGTATTCCACCACGGCATATCCATCGGTAACACTACCAAGGATTTGCACCATACCGTTTTCCTCTCTGTCGATGTGCGCAGCTACTGCAACACCACCGTACCTATCACATAGCGCGGGCAACTCGTCTACAGAAACACCACTTGCTACCAAAAGCAACCTACTTTCCGTTGCGATAACGTTGTCGTCTTCGTCCATAATCAGCTGATTACCGAAGATTTCCGCATTGTTTTCCAACGGCAAAAATGGTATTTGCTTGTAGAACTCCTCCAAATCTTCAACAGTTTTGAACAAACACAGTACGTGCACGTCTTCGGCGGTTTGCAGTTCCATTGCTGGAACAACAGTAACGCCATAGGCATTGCCAATATCCACCGCAACTTGCACGTTGGCAATGGCATTGTGGTCGGCAATGGCAACCATATCCAGTCCGCTTAGTGCTGCCAAACCAACAATGTTGGCTGGTGTCATATCATCGTCAGCACAGGGTGACAGGGCGCTGTGCACGTGTAGGTCGTACTTAACCAGCATTGTGCACCCTAACGATAGCTTCACTAATTGTCAAAACGGTAGAAAGAATATTGATTCCTTGGGTTTTGGCACGTTCCAAAGTTAATTGGTCGGGGATGCAACCTTCGCACACCACAATAACAGAGCAATCGGTTAGCGTAGCAACAGCACAGATGTTAACGTTGGTCATAACGGTAAACCACACGCAGTTACTGGGAGCATTACCCATTACGTGACTTAGCAAATCGCCAGCATAAATGCGTTCCACTTCCCTATTGGGATCGGCCAGATTAAGCTCTTTTGCATTAAGTTTGTGTGCAAGAGTTTTTACTGTCATTTTGTATCCTTCCTGTCCTTTACAGGGCAGTTGATTGTTGATATACGGCCCATAACGTAGTCCTCGCAAAGGGCTCTACAGCTAGGAGCACCACACGCACCGCAGTCTATTTGTGGAAGGTCATCCAATAAATGTTGAATTTCCAACAGCTTTGTAAAGGCTTCGTTTCTGTCTGCGGAGAAGGTTTGATGATCGTTTTCGATGTCCTTTTCCATAAAGAACCAATCAAGTGGCTTGTCTACGTCGGATAGCATTACGCCAACTTGTGGGAACTTGCGCCTTAGCTGTCTTAGGCGTGCGCGCGCTACAAATGGATTTTCCACGTTGAGCACACCGCCAACACAACCGCTTGTGCATGCATTTAGTTCAATAAATTCCACATCCTGCAAACCGCCGTTTTCCAACGCTTCCAAAATACTGATAACGTTTTCGATGCCATCGGCAGCAAGATATTTTTCACAATTTGCAGCAGCGGCTTCGCCACCACTACTTGCCCATTGCAAACCAAGTATTCCCATTTCCGAAAGGTTGTTGGAATCTTCAATATTGCTAAGCTCGGGCAGGAGCTTTTTGTAAACTTCGCTAACAGATATTGCTCCGTCAACATACTTTTCTTTTACAGACTTGTTTGCCTTGAGTGCGTAAACCTTGGCTGGACAAGGGGATATGAAGAACACACCAATGTCACTAGGATTAACACCACGCCTGATAACCTTTTCCCTAGCTAGCTTTGCTGCAACGTCAACGGGTGCAAGCAACTGCAAAATGTTGGGTTTTAGGTTTTCAAAGCGTTCGTTGATCAGTTCCAACACAGCAGGGCAAGCTGTAGAGATGATGGGTTTGGGGAGTTTTCCCTTCAAAAGAAGCCTTTGTGTAGCTTGACTTACAAGTTCAGCACCAATGCCCACTTCAAAAACATAGTCAAAGCCAATGTTCTTGAGAGCTGTTAGGATGGTGTTAACATCCTTGACATTGTTAAATTGACCGTAAAAGCTGGGCGGCACAAGTGCCACCTTGTATTTGTATGGCGCCATAACTTCCCACTTGTCGTAGCTGGGTATCTTGGCGTTGGATTGACAAATACGCACACACTCGCCGCAACCGATACACTTGTCGTAGATAACGCTGGCCTTGCCATCCTTTACACGGATAGCTTCGGTAGGACAACGTTTTACACAGCTAAAACAGCCAATGCACTTGTCCATATCGAGCGTTACGGTGTGTTGTTTTTTCAAGTCACTCATAATAGCATCCTTTGATTGCTTTTCAACCAGAGATTGTTAACAGAGTCGTTAACTAAAATTTACAACCAATGTAATTGTAGTACCAACACCGACTGTACTTTCAACGTACATTTCGTCAGTGTATTTTTTCATATTGTGTAGTCCCATACCTGCGCCAAAACCAAGGTCACGGATACTATCCGTTGCTGTAGAAAAGCCGGGTGTCATTGCCTTGTCGATGTCGGCAATACCAGGGCCTGTATCCACAAGCTTGACTACGATTTTGTCCACAAATATATCCACCAAAGCCTTTCCGCCATTGGCGTGGATTACCATGTTTATTTCCGCTTCGTACATTGCAATGGCAATACGACGTATGTCAGCTGGGTTGATACCCATGCCTTTTAGACAGAACTTTACCTTTTCGGTGGCTTGACCAGCGGAAACAAAGTTGTTGCCTTCTACTTCGTATTCCAAGTGTAGGCTACTCATAACTAACTACCTGGGTGCAAACCTGCTTCGTACAGCTTTCCGCAGGCAGAGAACATACGTTCCTGTGTAGTAAGCATTACCATACCCTTGCCCTTTGCAAGAGCGATTGCGTCCTCGGTAGGACGCTTACCGCGAACGAACACGATGCAAATCATGTCCATCATTTCGGCGGTGCGAACAACCTGTGGATTGCACAAGCCGGTAATTAGCACAGCTTGGTCCTTTACGTATGCAAGCACGTCGCTCATCATATCGCTACCGCAGGCTGTGTGAACTTCCTTATCCTTGTGTTCTTCGCAGCAGATAAATTCCGCTTCCAAAATTTCGGCTATTTGTTTGATTGTCATAACAACCCTCCACAAAAAGTTAGATAGCTAGCCGTATTATTCGTACTTTGCCAAGATTCCAGCAAGGTCATCTGGACCGATCTTGCCGTATACGTCATCATTGATTGTAACAACTGGTGCCAAACCACAGCAACCTACGCAACGTGTTGCATCAAGACTGAATTTGCGGTCTGCAGTGCATTCGCCACTTTCGATTCCAAGAAGACTCTTGAGCTTTTCGTACAAGTCACCACTTCCCTTAACGTAGCATGCTGTACCAAGGCAAACACCAATACGGTATTTTCCCTTGGGGAACAATGAAAACTGACTGTAAAATGTAACAACGCCGTAAACTTCTGCAAGTGTAGTGCCAAGTTCTTCTGCAACGATCATTTGTACTTCGTATGGAAGATATCCGTACAATTCTTGAGCATATTGCAATGCTGGCATAAGAGCTCCACCGTGTTGTTTGAGCTCAGCAAGTTTAGCGCGTAGTTGTTGTTCTTGTTCTTTGGTGCCTTCAAATGGCAAAGTAGAACCTTTCATCTATGAAACCTCCAAAAAAGATGATTAATTTGTCTAATCGATATTTGTGACAATGTCCGCGCGGACATATCTCAAATATTATACCATATTGGCAAAATATGCGACAAGTACATTTGTCGAAAAATGCCCCGATATTCTATACATAAAACTTATGCGCCCATAAATAAAATTTATCAAAATTGAATATCAAAGATATTCCCCAGTAAAAAATACTGTATTTTTGCAAAAAAACGTGCGTTTTTCAACAATTAACAGTTATCCAACAGTAATCAAAATATGCAATTATCAAGGTCAAAAAATGGCGAAAAACTAAGTAAGTAACAACAAAAATGACAGTATTTTTTTGCTAAATCGTAAGCGAAATATCGCACCCAAAAGTCATATGCAAAGGGGTTATTACAAGCCAAATTTTAGCAAAAAAAATACCGCCCTGGAACTAATCCAAAGCGGTAAATAATTGTTTGATTTTTACAAAAAAAACAATTGTAATAGTTGTGTCAAAATACTACAAACTTTCTTCCAAAGTTTTGCGCAAAGCTACCATTTGTTGGCTATACAAATCCCTATGTTTTCGGTCCGTTTCAATATCGGCAACCTTGGTAATGGTAACTGGTTTTCCACTCATCAAATACACACAGTCACCTAGCGCAAGAGCTTCTTCCACACTGTGTGTAACAAACAAAACTGTGCGCTTGCTTTTTGACAGAAAATTGTCAAAAGTGTCATACAAACGACGTTTAATGCCCAAATCTAGACTCTTAAAGGGCTCATCCATTACCAAAACATCACTTTCGTAGGCAAATGCTCTTGCCAACGCAACACGTTGTTGCTCACCGCCAGACAAGGTCGTAGCCCTTTGTTTTGCCTTGGGTGCAATCTCCGCCAAGGTCAAATATTCTTGGATAATTTGCTTTCTTTGTTCTTTGTTTGTTTTGCTAGCTAACACCAATCCAACGTTATCCCACACCGAAATAGGAGATAATCTTGGTTCCTGAAATACGTAGGAAATTTTGCCAGAAATTACCTTTCCTTTGAAGGGAACAATACCGGCTAAAACGTTTAACAAAGTTGTTTTTCCGCAACCAGAAGTGCCCAAAATTACGTGCACTTTTCCTTGTTCAAAATTGTAACTAAAATCGTTGTACAAAGGGGTGGTATCAAATTGCACAAAGATGTTTTCAAACTTCACACTCATTGCTCGTTACCCCCTTTTACCTTGGAAATAATCTTGCCAATGCCCCAAACGGAAGCTTCCAACAAATAACAAATAACAAGTGCAACGATGGTCCAAGCAAATAGCATTGCCATGTCGTAGGCGTTTTTTGCAATGAACATATCACGACCAATGCCTTCCATTGGCAAAGCAAGCGCTTCCCCTGCTACGGCAATCTTGATGCACAAGGGCAACGTTGCTCTACTTTGCTGATAAATTGGCTTGGATAAAAGTGGCAAAAATACATATCTAATTCGAGCCATTTTGCCCACTTCAAAAACGTCGCACATTTGGTTTAGCTGTTGACCATTGTTGATGGCACTGTCAAATGCCTCGTAGATTACAGGAAAAGCAACTAGCGAAGCGACAATGATACTAATTGTATTGCTGTGAAAAACCACCAAGCACAAGAAGATGATGGAAATAGTTGGCATTGCACGCATCAACGTTACAACCACCGAAACTGGCTTGCGAACGTTGAACAGGTTGATAACCACCGCCAACACAAAGGCCACTACTAACGAAATGGCAAATGCCACCACCGCGCGCCACAAGGTAGCAAACACACTACTGTAAAAACTGCCCTTGCCAAGCAAGGTACCTAACTCCGCCAATACCATGGTTGGGGTTGGCAACAAAAAGGTGTTGTTTACAAGCAGGGATGCTATCAGCCAAATGACAAACAAACTGACCACCATTGCCACAACAAATATTAAGTTTTGCGTCAAAGATTTTTTCATACGGTTTTGCCTTTACGTTGTTAACTTGTCAGTTCAAAAGAACTGTGGATTGTTTATTCAAAATAGAACGCACCGTCAGGAAGATTGTTTGCTGGCTTGGAGCTGTTTTCTACAAAGCCAAATTCCTTGAGATATGTTTCGATATCTTGTTTGAGAGTGTTTGCACGAATATAGTTAACGTTGCAACGAGCAAGAAGATCAGCTGTGTAGTTAACTGTCAATGTGCTGCCATGCTCTGTCATTAAAGCTGTAAGTGTACTAGCATTTTCTGTTAGGAAGGTGCTGTTAGCACTCAATGCCTTGTCCAAAGCTGACACAAATGGTTTGTCGGCAAGCAAGTCTTTTTTTACAATGATGCAAGCTTGAGGGTAGCCAACGGTATCTGTTCCAATAGCTTCGGACCAAAGTTGTTGTAGGTCAAAAAGATTGTGTACAGTAATTCCCTTGGTGGATGCCTTTTGGATTAGGTTTGTAACGGCAGGCTCGCCAAGTACAGCAAAGTTAGCTTTGCCTGCCAAAAATTGTGGGATGATAGCTGTTGCATCTGTTTGGTAAACAATATCTACGCCATCTTGTCCAACCGTTATACCTTTGTGGGAAAGAACTCTTTTGAACACATATTCTGGAGTATTTCCTAGTCCAATACTTTGAATTGTTTTGCCATTTAGTTGAGCAATATCTGTTAGTTGTTCCGTTCCTACAACGTACAGTACGCCAAATACGTTTACGCTGAACATAAGGTATTCGCCACCGGTAACGTTGTAAACCTTTGCTGCTGCGTTAGTTGGCAAAACAGCAATATCTGCTTGTTTACTCATAGCCTTGGCAACAACGTCTTCACCAGTTGTAATTACTGTTGTAGCAGTTGTATCGCCAATTTTTCCGTCGCTAACTATCTTTGCAATCGCCAAGCTTGGTGCGCCATCGGGAGCGTAAATTGTAACGCTTTCCACTTCTGTTTTTTGACAGCCAACCAATGCAACCATTGCTATACAAGCCAATACTGCTACTAGTGCTAATGCAAAAATCTTTTTCATTTATTTTACCTCACTACTTAAATTTTGATATATTCAAGCGCATTAAAGCGCGTTAGTTGCCGTATTAAACACACATTATTTGTGCTATATTCAATTTTGAGTGTTATCCGCAATTTTCAGTTTCGTAATAACGTTACCATGAGTTATGCAAGACAACCACTACACAAACCCTCATCAAATTGTCAACATTTATTTGTTTGCTGTAAGCACACTTTTTGCTTGTACGCCGACAATTCTACCCAGTGCCCCAGTCAAAGCGGAAATATCTTCCACACTACCTTTTACAATGAGTGCAATTACATTTTTCTCGTTTTCGTGGCTAGGAATACCCATTCTGCCAGCAATTACTTGACAGTGGGCGGAAAGTACCGCTTGTACACTTGATACAGCACTTTTGTCGCTTACTACTATTGCCACAACACCAATTCTTTGTTCCATATTTTCTCCTTTTTGTGCGATTTATTTTGTCCAACAAAAAAACGCCCCTTCGAAGTCGAAAAGGCGCAATAGTAGCATATATACAAATATTTGCCCATACTGCCACAGCTGTTGAGTGTTCGTCAACCCTGTAGGAATACTAGCCTATTTTTGCAAAAGCACATCCGCCTCTCCGAACAATTACATCGAGAAAGATTATTTTTGTAAGTTTATTATATGATAACTAGTAATTTTTGTCAATTGATTTACGCATATTGCTGATTATTAACTATGCACAATTATCAACCCAATTATTTGTCGTCCCTGGCAACATCGCCAACACCGTTGAGTATCAAACGTGGGCGGAAAGGGAATTTTTGAACAGTTTCCCTACTTGACACACCACTTAGTACAAGTATGGGGTCAAGGCCAGATTCGATAGCTGCAATCATATCGGTATCCATGCGGTCACCAATCATTGCAACGTCGGCAGAGTGAATACCAACTGCGTGGAAGCGTCCCATTGCCGCACGCATCATAAGTGGGTTGGGCTTGCCAACAAAGTATGCTTTGCGATTGGTAGCATATTCTACTGGAGCAACAAGTGCCTTGCACGCTGGAACTTCGCCCGATTCGGTTGGCGTAGTTATGTCACTATTTGTTCCAATAAGCTTTGCCCCACGATTTACCAAAATGCTCGCCTTGCGGATGCTTTCAAAGTTGTAGTTTTCCGTTTCGCCAATTACAACGTACTCCGGATCAACGTCATTGATGGAAATACCCACTTCGTACAATGCGTTTGTCAAGCCTGCGTCACCAATTACATATGCCGTTGATGCCCCTTGACTCTTCAAAAAGCTAGCCGTTGCAAGTGCCGCTGTGTAGAAATTTTCTTCGCCAACTTCCAAACCCATACGTTTGAGCTTTTCCTTTAGCTCGCGTGGAGATTTTTGACTGTTGTTTGTCAAGAACAAAAACTTTTTGTCGTTATTGTACAGCCACTCAACAAATTCCTTTACGCCATTTAGCAATGTGTTACCGTGGTAGATAACACCATCCATATCACAAATAAATCCTAATTTATTTTTTAGCTTGTCCATTTGTTACAACCCCCAATAGCAATATTATATTACATTTTGCTACAAAAGTAAATACAAAGATAACAACCAAATTGTAAAATGGCATTTACAAATAAACAAAAAAAGAGAACGTTGCTACAAAAGCATTGTTCTCCTTGCTGACAATTATTATTCTTCATCTGGTTGCTGTCCGTCGTGAGCCAACCACTTGCAGTTGGATAGTTGCATGTTGGTAAAGGTTGCAACAAAAGAAGAATCTTCTGGACTGCACGCATATATTCCAAACCTAATTGTTCCACCACCATTAAACATGTGGCAAACACGCATTTGCTTGAATACCACTCCGTCTTCCGAGCACTCCAAGCAGTAGTCGTCCCCTCTGCGACTAAACCTGTACCATATAAATTTTATATTAGCATCAATTTCGGTGGTTGCCCAGTCGGAGTAGCCGTTGTTTGTTACAACGCTACCAAGATGCTGAAAATCTTGATTTTCGTACTCGATGGATGCTTTGAGCCAGTTGTCGCTATCCAAGTACATAACAACACCACATTGGTCAAAACGATGTTTGCTGTCAAACTGTGTTTTTACCGTAAAGGAAAAGAATTGTCTATCCGTTTCCATTTGCAATACAGGTGCATTGTCGTTGCGGAAGTGGTAATAGGTTCTTTGCCACAAATCAGTGTGGGGCTGTGTTGTGATTTCTATTTTGTCTTTTGTAATTACGTAACTGGCAGGCTCTCTTGTCCATTGCAGTTTCGATGTATCAAACGTCATAGTAACTTTCCTTTTATGTTTCCTTTTCTACAAACTTAACGTTGGAAAAATCCAATTCCATCAACTCTTCTTCCTTGATTAGAAATACGTAGTGGCCACCCAGTGGCGCAAGATAGCCAAAGGTTAGCATATCTTCCCTTGGCAAGGCAAGAAAATCAATTTCCAACAAGGTAATATATCCTTCGGTGTCGGTATCAGCGTAGATATCCAAATCGGGATTGATATCCCCCGCTAAATAGTGACCTTCTTGCAAAGATTCATCAAACACCAACCTATACCCTTGTGTAATACCAAAGTCAGCACTAAAAGCGTCGTTGATGTCGTCGTACACTTCCAATGGACCTGTTTGCAAATCACTAGCATACAAAACCTTTGGTTCATAGGTGTCTACGTCAATGAAAAAGTACAGCATACCTTCGCTGGGTAGCAGGGATTGTTTGTGTGCAATATCTTGCAAATTGACTTGCATAATAAAGTAGTCCGACTCAGACAAAATACACTCCCCATCTGCGTCAATCAAAAAGTTTTGTGGGAAAGTTGGACAACCCAAAAACTTGGAACAAGCATATGTTTGCTCCGACTCCTGTTCTATTGGTGTTTGAGAAAAATAAATACCTTTCATAATACAAACTCCTTATGTGAAGTATAACAAAATGTTACATGTACGACTATTTAAGTTTGCTACACGTACATTTTAATATCTATTAGTTGCATATATCACAGTTTGCATCAACTGCTAATTAAATCTTATTTGCGGGTTTAGTTCTTGCGGAGATTTCCACTCTATGCCGTAGTCGACAAGCAAAATTTCCTTTTTGTACAGCACGTACAAGTGTGCGTTACCCCTGTTTATTTGCCCACCCATTTTGGAAAGAATCTTTGCTTCCAACTCGTCCTTGATGACTTGATACTGTTCGGTATCTTCTACGGGATCATATTTGTAATTTCTGCTAATCATACATTTCACTCTACCTTATTTTCCAAAGTATTGTCGCCCAAGAAAACCAATGCACGATGGCGCGCTTTTCAACGTGTTTAGTTGCAACGCAACAGCCATTGCCAGGTCTTCATCTTACTGGTTATAAACAGCAAAACCTTCTACTATATGGTCAATCTCTTTTGAGACACAACTATTTGCTCCTCAACTGTTTTAGCAATGCGTAGTATTCTGCCGTAAAGGTATCTCTAATATAGGGGACATAGGGTTCGTGTTCTTCCAGTACAGCTAGCGCACCAGATGGATCATTTTCCACAATCCTTGGTGCAAGTGGAGCAATTGCCAAATGAAATCCTAACTTCAATGCTTGGGCAAAATACTCGGTTGCTTTTGCATCGTTTTGCTGATAGATTGGCTCGTTAACCTGTCGGTTTTTAGTTGCAACATAGTAAAGATAGTTTGTTAGTTGCTCCAACATTTCCGATACGTTTTTCCCTTCTGCCAACCTACGCTTAATTTTATTGTATTCCCATTTTAATGTGCTAGCTAACTCCATCAAGGAATAGAACTTTATTGAATTTTGTTTCATATATAGCTTGATGTCAGCTTCGATATCCGCCCCTTGATAGTTGTACGTTAAACCCTCCAAATAATCATATTCAAATTGCTTCTTTGCTGTCTTAGCAATGTTATAGTGGTACAATCCTAGCAAATAGTATGCCAAACCGTTGCCATTTTGGGCTATTTTTAGCAAGCTGTCGGCTAAAGATGCGTGGTCTTCCGTTTTGTCGTAGTGTTGAATAATCAGCACCGCGATGGCTAGAGGATCGCCCTTTTCCGCTTCCTTGCGGATAGTTTCCAGCATATCTTCCACGTAAAAACGTTCTTTGGTAATGGTACCGCCGTCATAGGGGTCGTCTTCCTCCCACGTTTTCCAGTATATCTTTTTGTTTTGTGGTGCAACGCCATTGAGCATATCGTAGTACTCTGCCAAATGATGAACGTTGTGCGTTGGATTTCCAAATGGATCGTTGTGCGGTCTACCTAATGTCAAAAACAAAGTGATATTGAGTTCTACATTTCTGCGCATATCTTGCAAGGAGTTATCTCCCTGTTCAGTTGGAATAGTAGCATAGTAGTAGGCATCCTTGTATCTACCCATCTTTTCCAACAGGACAGTTTTCTTTATCTTGTCCATCTTCTTGTTTGTATTTTCCAATAAATTGTAAATACGCTCAATACCACGATTACAATTAATATCGTCAACAGAAAGATAAATATTCAAAGCTTTGTTTATATCCACAAAAGTGCCATAACCCTTTTCGTAACAGAGGCCAAGCTCGTAGCAATCTCTACCCGCATCAACAAGCAAATCAAATGCTGACTGAAAATTACCTTCCATTATCAAAAATCTTGCAAAATCTGCTGCTTTGTATTTGTCTTGCTTAGCCGCAACCCAACACTCGTCACAAAACTGTTGATACTCTATCCACTCAACACGCAAAGTTGCTGGAGAATTTTCGCCACCACTAGCATAACGCCAATAGGTGTCGACACACTTTATTTCTACCGATTCGCCCCTTTTTAGTGTAGCCCTTTCCGTTACCACTTCGGTAGTCTTTGCAAAGGTGTGTGGTTTGGAATAAATACTATACTTGTAGAAAAATTCTATCTGGTTTTCGGAAAAACGTTCTACGGTTACCGCTATATCGGTAGGTACACTTCCAAGCGAAAACATGGTTGACTTTTGTTTTTCGTCAAAAAGTTGATAGTATTCCCAAACTGCTTCCTTGTAGTTGTTACCAGAACTTGTGTAAGAATAAGTGTATTTCAATATCATACTATATTTCATCGTTAAATCTCCTAACTTGTATACTTAAATCAGCTTTGTTATACATTATTACTTATCACTACTTACTACACCAATTCTACAATATCGCCAATGTTGCAACCAAAATATTCGCATATTCTAACCAGTACCGACATTGCAACTTCTTCGTCCCTGCGTAATTTGGTCATCGTGTTTGGAGCAAGATTGATTGCCTTTCGCAAATCGCATTTGCTCATTTTGTGGTCGACAAGTAACTTCCACAACTTTGTGTAACTAATTTTCCTTTCCATAGTAATCACCTTTTGTACACTCCGTGTCCAGCCCTGTCCATGCTGGGCTTGCTCTTTATCAATTATACCACATATCAACCCTTTATTCAATAGGCTATGACGAGTTTTTCGCTATATTTTGAGCAACTTTCGCAAGTTCTTGCGATTTTTTGCACAAATAAATGCTCCCACATGGGGAGCATTTTTGTCAGGCTATTCAGCTATTGAAATTTTTATATCGCCAGTTTTTGTAATTAGTTTGCAACTTCCACCAGCAATTGACTGTGGTACACGTACGTTTCCTGTGTCGGACGTTGCATCAAAGTTTTTGCCCGTGAGCAATGTTCCTTGAATATCCCCCGTGCTTGTTTTTGCATATACCTCTCCACCGTCACTACCAACGAATCTAATGTCCCCAGTGCCCCTAGTAATTGAGATTTTTCCCGTTGCTACAACCCTTGTCAATACTATATCGCCAGTGCTACCATCGGATGTTAGGTTACTACAAGTAACTCTTTCAACATCTACCTTTCCTGTTGTTACTTTTGCACTAATGTCCCCTTGAACGGTTACGCTAGATAACTCTATTTCCCCTGTTGTAAGGGAAATATCGAGCACACCAATGCTGCAGTTTTCCACTTCCACGTCACCTGTGCTAGCAGAAATCTTCAATAGGTTATTTACCTTGGCACTACAATTGATATCTCCCGTGCTTAAACTCAAAGTAATATCATCAAACGTCAATCCACCTGGGATGTCAATATCCCCTGTGCTTCCCTGTACGTCAAGAACACGATACTGCGTTAGGGGCAAATATATTGTAACTTTAAGATTGTTTCCACCAAAAACTATACCTTGCCAACCATCTGCCTTTGTTACACTAACTGTCAACACGCCGTTATTAACAACTACGTTGTGAACAAACCTTTCCGTATCGTAGCTCACAACCTTGCACTTGCCGTCAGTAGCCACAATAAACTCAACGTCGGATATACCAACGTCAATGGATATATCGGTAAATTCATTGGAAATATCGTGTGTGTTGATTGTGTAATTGCGACGATTGAACAGTTGGTTCAGGTCGGATGCTCCCGCCGAGATAGCCACAATAATTGTACCAACCAACACAAGCACCAATGCTATAACTAGCCATTTCTTTGTTGATTTCATTACACGTTCTCCTTTTTTACAAAGCATTTTTTGATGCCAACGACAATTTGTTTAGAAAGCCAAATTGCACCCTTTGTTGCATACTTGCATCCAAGATAGAACAATATTGCACATCCAGCACAAACAATACTGCCGCCAACAAGCAAAACCGCATTCCATCCGTTACCGCCAATAGCCGCCACTATTGCCGCAATGACAAGTGCTGGCGAACAAACAGCAACAGAAACAAGCACCGCCCAAAATGATATAATTACCGACCAAAGCACCATATACAGCGAGAACACCACCGACACAAGCGCAACAACTATAGAAAACCAAATTGGTGCACCCAATACCAGTAGAACTATTTCCCAAGCCTCCAGCTGTCTTTGTGGCTTGATGCGCTCCTTGGCAATTTTGCCCAAAGGAATATCGCTGATAATTTGCGTGGCAATTTCGTCAACTGTGCCAATATCCGCCACAGCCTGTTCTTCTGTTAATCCTTCTTCTATGCGATCGTCAATCATTTCCACATAGAAGTTAATTCTTTCATCAATTTCCTGTCTGGGTAGACCAGAAAGCTTTTTTCTAAGCTTAATAACAAATTCCTGTTTTGTCACTTTACTTATCCTCCTTTGTCACAAACTGATAGATACACATCACTTCGCGCCACTCGTTTTTGAAATCTTGTATTCTTCCAAGCCCCGCATTTGTAATGTGATAGTACTTTCGCAATCGCCCATCGTGCTCGGACGTGCGAACAGTAAGCATACCAGCTAGCTCCAATCGTTTCAAAATGGTATACAAGGTAGACTCCGACATTTCAATGTATGGCTTCATATCCTTGATAATCTTGTACCCATACGAATCTTCATTTTTGATGGCGGCAAGAACGCACACGTCCAATAGCCCACGTTTTAGTTGAATATCCATTAAATACTCCCCCTTGTGATATACATCGTATCACGAAGTATTGTTGTTGTCAATAGATTTATTAAACATTTGTTAATAAAAATCCATTTTACGGCTTTGAAGCTAGCTAATACACAAAATAAGTAGATAAACTTGTAATTGGTAGCAAATAGTGCTATAATATGATGTGATCATAATTCATAATAGGAGTTTTTATTATGAAAGTAATTATCGTTGGGTGCGGCAGAGTAGGCCAATCCCTAGCAGAAAAACTAAATAGTGATGGCAACGAAGTTACCGTAATTGACCTAAATGCGTCAAAGGTAAACGACGTTACTGCCAAGTGTGACATCATGGGCTTGGTAGGCAACGGCGCCACCCCCACCATCTTGCGTGAAGCGGGCATTTCCAATACCGATTTGTTCATTGCCGTTACCAACTCCGACGAACTAAACCTTTTGTGCTGTGTTGTGGCAAAGAAGGAAAGCAAGGCAAACACCATAGCTCGGCTGAAAAATCCCGAATACAGCGAAGTTGCACCATATCTTACCAAGGAATTGGGCCTTGCAATGGTTATCAATCCCGAATACGCCGCAGCGGAAGAAATTGCACGCGTTTTGCGTTTCCCCACAGCTATTCAAATTGAACCATTTGCCAAGGGAAAGGTGGAGCTAATCAAGTTCCGCTTGGGCAAGGATAGCGAACTAGCCAATATTTCTGTAAAAGATCTTGCTACCAAGTACACGTCCGACGTTTTGGTGTGCACCATTGAACGTGGCGAAGACTCCTTCATTGCAAAGGGCGACTTTATCTTCCAAGAAAAGGACGTTGTTTCCATTGTTGCAACACACAAGGCAGCAAGTGCATTTTTCAAAAAGATCAACCACAAGGGACGCTCCGTTAAAAACGCATTGATTGCTGGCGGCGGCTCTATCACACACTACTTGTGCTCAATACTAGAACGCTCTGGCATTGCATTGACAGTTATCGAAAAGGATATCAAGGTTTGCGAAGATCTTTCAGCGCAATGGGACAAGGTTGACGTCATCTGTGGCAACGCCTCCAGTAACGAATTGATGCTAGAAGAAGGCATCGACACAGCCGAAGCATTTGTATCCTTGTTGCCAATGGACGAAGAAAATATTTTGCTTTCACTATTTGCCAAGGAGGTTAACCGCGGAAAAATTGTTACAAGAATTAACCGCACCGACTACGACAGTGTAATTTCTCGTTTGGACCTAGATACTATCATTTGCCCAAAAAACATCACTGCAGATACAATTTTGCGTTATGTTCGCTCCACAAACAATGCCAAGGGTAGCAACATTGAAACAATGTACAACATCATCCAAGGCGAAGTTGAAGCGTTGGAATTTATCATCAAGGAAAACTCCCCAATAGCTGGAACACCACTTAGCAAGCTCAAGTTCAAAAAGGACGTTTTGATTGCTTCCATCTACCGCAACGGACAGGTTATTGTTCCCCACGGTGGCGACGAAATTCAACCAGGCGATGCTGTAATCGTTGTTACAAAACAGCTTGGATTGCACGATGTGGCAGATATTTTGAGGTAGCATTATGAACTATTCCGTAATTCTACGCACGTTGGGCAACATGGTGCTGTTCGAAGCGTTATTTTTGACAGTTCCACTTGTAACTGCCGCAATATACTGGGAAGCAGCCTTTTGGATGTATCTCATCACCATTGCAATATGCGTTGCAGTTGGAGCACTGTGTTTGCTCATCAAATCAAAAGATAAAAACGTATACTCCAAGGAAGCCTTTGTAATTGTTGCACTTGGCTGGATTGTAATGAGTCTTTTTGGCGCGTTGCCATTTGTTATGACTCAAGAAATCCCATCCTACGTGGACGCTCTGTTCGAAACAGTCAGCGGATTTACCACCACTGGAGCCTCCATTTTGAACGGTTCTCAAATAGAATCAATGTCTAAAGCCAATCTTATGTGGCGTAGCTTTACCCACTGGCTAGGCGGTATGGGCGTACTGGTGTTCATCATGGCATTTTTGCCACTTAGTGGCGCAAAAAATATGAACATATTGAAGGCTGAAAGCCCCGGGCCACAGGTAAGCAAGATTGTTCCAAGGGTAAGACAAACCGCCCGCATTTTGTACATTATCTACACAACACTTACGGTAGTTGAACTGGTTCTTTTGCTGGTAGGTGGCATGCCATTGTTCGACGCTATCACTACGTCGTTTGCAACAGCTGGTACTGGTGGCTTTGCAGTAAAAAGTGACAGTTTGACAAGCTATTCGCCCTATCTCAAGTGGGTGGTAACAATATTTATGCTGTTGTTCTCCATCAACTTCAACTCCTACTTTTTGCTGACTAAACGCAAGTGGAAGGAAGCGCTAAATGCCGAAGTTAGAGCATTTATCATCATTGTGTTTGTTGCAATTGGCATCATCATAGCAAACTTGTGTTTTAGTGGCGGATACACCTTTGCACAAGCGGTTGGTCAAGCCCCATTTACCGTAGCATCCATTATTTCCACCACAGGATTTGTCGTAAACGACTTCAACCTGTGGCCAACGCTATCCAAAACAGTGCTGGTATGGCTGATGTTTATTGGCGCGTGCGCAGGAAGCACCGGCGGCGGAATAAAAGTTTCCCGTTGGTTGATGTATATACGAAGCACCACCAACGAAATTGGCCACATCATCCACCCAAAACAAGTAAAAAAGATAACGCTAGACAAAAAGGTTGTCGAACACGATGTTGTGCGCTCGCTAAACGCCTTCTTTGTTGCCTTCTTTGTAATCTTTGGATTGTCCGTGCTGGCCGTTTCCATCGAAGGATACGACTTTACAACCAACTTTTCCGCAGTTGCCGCCACCATTAACAACGTTGGACCTGGACTAAACTTGGTTGGACCTGCTGGAAACTTTGGCTTCTTCTCCGCACCCACAAAGCTAGTGCTTATCTTTGATATGCTAGCTGGCAGATTGGAAGTCTTCCCAATGCTCGTCCTATTCTCCCCAAAAACTTGGAAAAAATAATAAATGTAAAAAAGAAATGCACCTCGCAGGTTAAACCCTTTCGAGGTGCATTTTTATTGTGTTTTAATCTTGCATTTATCCTTGTGCAACAGCTACAAAAGTTGCAAATTTATCCCTATTCACAATTGCGTCAGCAGAGTTTTCCCTCTTGTTGCGCAAGATTGAAATCTATAATACCAAATGGATTGATCACTTTTCTTCTATGTTCAAAACTGTAGTTGGATCAATGGTTTTTCCATCTGCATCACGTATTTCAAAATGGAGGTGGCTACCCGATTTATACTCATTGCCTGATGCTTCGGCTACAGTAGCAATAACTTGTCCTTTTGCAACAGTCTGACCAACTTCCAATCCAGGCGCTTCTTCAACAAAACGATATACAAGTGTATAGCCGTTATCACAGCTGATTATCACTTCTGTTCCATGCAAAATATCATCCTTGTAGATATTATTAACTGTTCCACTATAAATAGCATAAACTTCTGTACCCACTTCGGCAGCGAAATCTAATCCTTGATGCTCATAGTAGCTATTCAGGGTTTCATTGTGGTAGAATCCATAATCTGCAAGAATTACCACGTTTTCCACTGGTGTAATTACAGCATCTTCTTCTACGCTGTACGAGTATCCACAGGTTTCACATGTAAACGTGGTAAAAGCTGGTGTGGTTTCTGTTTGCGGTGTTTTTACAGCAATATAGTCATGCCCTAACGCCTTGATTTCCGCATCCACATAGTTGTCTCCACAATGATCGCAAGTGTGTGAAGTGTAACCTTTTTCTGTGCATGTGGGAGCTACCGCTACAGCTGTATAGGAGTGCCCTAACGCCTTGATTTCCGCATCCACATAGTTGTCTCCACAATGATCGCAAGTGTGTGAAGTGTAACCTTTTTCTGTGCATGTGGGAGCTACCACTACAGCTGTATAGGAGTGCTCTGATGCATACCAATAGCAATTACTAGACGTACTATTAAGATATGTTGCATTTTGTGATGCATCGGACAAATCCAAAAATTTTCCACTTGTTGCGCCCTTAGTTTGCGTAACATACCAGCAATTTCTTTCAAATGTTACACTTGATAAACTGCTACAATTGTAGAATGCAGAATAACCAATAGAGGTTACGTTATCGGGAATTGTGATGTTTATCAAACTACTGCAATTGTAGAACGCAGAACCACCAATAGATGTTACACTATCTGGAATAGTGATGCTTGTTAGGCTACCGCAACCATAGAACGCATAATTGCCAATAGACGTTACGCTATCTGGGATTACCAGTTCTGTTACTAGTTGGTTATCTACATATAGGTTGTCTGCCCGACACAAAGGATTTGCAGAACCACCGCTAAAAGATATGTTGCACCAAGAGGCAATATCTGTGATATATACATTTGTAAGACTACTGCAACCTTCGAACGCAATACTGCCAATAGATGTTACGCTATCTGAGATGGTGATACTTGTAAGACTACTGCAATCACGGAACGCCCATTCACCAATAGATGAACCACCAGTTATTACTACTGATTTGAGAGAGGATGGTACATAGCTGCTGTTAATAGAAGGACTACTTGCTCCAAAAATGTATCCAAAGTGAGTGTTACTTGTACCATTGAGAGTTGCACCCACAAATGGGATGGTGATACTTGTTAGACTACTGCAATAACTGAACGCATCCCTACCAATAGATGTTACGCTATCGGGGATAGTGATGGTTGTAAGACTACTGCAATAACTGAACGCATACTCACCAATAGACGTTACGCTATCGGGGATAGTGATGGTTGTAAGACTATTGCAACCACTGAACGCATTACTACCAATAGATGTTACGCTATCGGGGATAGTGATGGTTGTTAGACTACTGCAACCATCGAACGCAGAACTACCAATAGATGTTACGCTATTGCCAATGGTTACACTTGTAAGACTACTGCAATATTCAAACGCATCCATACCAATAGACGTTACGCTATCGGGGATAGCGATATTTATAAGACTACTACAATTGTAAAATGCATAGTCACCAATTGATGTCACGCTATTGGGGATAGTAATACTTGTAAGACTATTGCAACCAGAAAACGCTTCATTTGCGATAATTGTAGTACCATCATTAACCACACATTCTTCAATTGTAGTTTTTGCATCAATTAGACAGTTATCAATATACAATACCTTGTTTTGCCAATTATCAGTGTTATTGTAGTATTCAGTGTTGTAGAACGCCTCACGACCAATAGATGTTACGCTATCTGGGATTGTGATACTTGTAAGACGACTGCAACCACAGAACGCATCCTCACCAATAGACATTACGCTATTGCCAATGGTTACACTTGTAAGACGACTGCAATAGTAGAACGCATCCTCACCAATAGACGTTACGCTATCGGGGATAGTGATGCTTACTAAACTACTGCAATTGTAGAACGCAGAATAACCAATAGATGTTACGCCATTACCAATGGTTACACTTGTTAGACTACTGCACTTGTAGAACGCATAAACACTAATAGATGTTACACCATTGCCAATGTAGGCATTTTTGATAGAGTAACCATCAACATAGAATGGAGTGTTACTCGATGTGTAATCTTTCATTGCTCCCGTGCCCTTGATGTATGCATCATACAAGCCATCTGCGCGAGGAACAACATACCCACGAACATTGTCATCAGTTGTTGCAGACATATTGTAGGTTTCAACTGCTACATTTTTGATGTTTTCCGCACAGTAGACACACGTATCTGCTTCTTGGAAATCATGCGCGCCGTTGGTTTCAACATAATTATCTTTGTAGTTATCCCCACAAACAGCACATGTGTGCAAAGTATATCCTTGTGATGTGCAAGTTGATTCAACTATTGTTTCTTCATAACTGTGACCAGTTTTATCAACAACAACAAGACGTACTAGACCACAATCAGAACAAGAGTAAAGGTCTTTTCCATCAGTTTGACAATCCGCCGTCGTCAACGAGTGGAATTTTTGCCAAGTGTGTTCAATTGTTTGGGTTGTACCATCGCTATACGTGATAACCGTGTTGCCGTTTTCATCAAAAGCTGTATTTACGATGCTAACGCCTTGTGGACCTTGTGGGCCAACTGTGCTTTGCTCACCTTTTACGTTTCCACAATCAATAACTGTATCATCTGTTAGGGTAATAATCAGTTTTCCTTCTTCATTTACTGCAACAGACTTGATACCTACCCCATCCGTACCATTAGCGCCACTTGCCTTTACACCAAGAGACGTCCATGTTGCTCCGTTATCATAAGAAACATACCAGTAGTTATCTGCGCCAATCTTGAGTTGAGGGGTGATACCATCTTCGCCATCCTTACCTGGGTTGCCCTGTGGTCCTTGTGGGCCAACATCACCCTTGATGCCTTCGGCAAGAACGTTGGTGTTTATGCCATCAATGTACCAGTATCCACCTTGAATTGTAATTACTGGTGTGTGACCATCAACACCAGGTACACCTTGAATGCCTTGAATACCCTGTTCCCCATTTTGGCCATCTTTACCATTTGTTACTGTGAACGTTGTTGTTGTACCATCGGTGAATGTAATTGTGTATGTATCTACTAGCCCTTCGTTGGAAGTTTTGTCGATGGAACTAATTCCATTACCATCTTCACCCTGTGGTCCTTGTGGGCCAACTGTGCCTTGCTCTCCCTTTACATTTCCGCAATCAATAACTGTATCATCAGTTAAGGTTATAATTAGTTTTCCTTCTTCATTTACTGCAACAGACTTGATACCTACCCCATCAGTACCATTGGCGCCAGTTGCTTGCACACCTAGAGACGTCCAAGTTGCTCCGTTATCATAAGAAACATACCAGTAGTTATCTGTGTCAATCTTGAGTTGTGGTGTTACACCGTTTGTTCCAGTAGAATCTTGTGTGTCTTCGGGGTTAGAAGAATCTGGATTCTGCTCAATTGTATCGGTGTAGTACCAATGATTAGCTGAATATTCCGCTTTTAGATATGATGCATTTTGAGAAATATCCGACAAGTCCAATACTTTTCCGCTTGTTTCACCAGCATTACCAATATACCAGTAACTTGGCTTTTCAAATGTTGCAGACACAAGATTTGAACAACCAGAGAAAGCCATTGCTCCTATAGTTGTAACACTGCTAGGAATTGTTATTTCTGTTAAACCAGTGCAATTATTAAAAGCGTATTCGCCAATAGCGTTTACTATTTCTGGAATAATGACGTTATTCAACCTACTACATCCGTCAAACGCGTTATTTCCTATAATAAGCAAGCTGTTTGGCAGTTCAATATTTGTCAAACTTGTGCAAGAAGAGAATACTCCATCTGCTATAACAGTTGTGCCTTGTTTTACTACGCATGTTTCAATGGTTGATTTTGCCGCTATGAGGCAGTTACCTATGTAAAGAACCTTGTTTTGCCAGTTATCAGAATTATTAAAATAGGCCGTCCCCCAAAATGCACTGGGACCAATCTCTAAAGAGCCTTCAATAATAATACTGGAAAGATAATGACAATTTATAAAAGCACCAGATCCAATACTTGTAACACTATCTGGGATAAAAATGCTAGCAATGTTTGCACCGTCAAATAGAGAACCTCCTATGCTGGTAACACCATTTTCAATGTAGGCGTTGGAAATATTGTAACCATCTTCAATAAACGGACTTTCTCCATAATTCAATGTTGCCCCAGTACCTTTGATGTAGGCATCATAGGTGCCATCCATGCGAGCAACAACATAAGCTTTTACATCGTCGTCAGTTGTTGCTGACATATTGTAAACTTCCACTGCAATATCAGAGATATCTGCCTCACAATATGCGCAAGTATTTGATTGTTGGAAATCGTGAGATCCATTTGTTTCAACAAAGCTATCATTGTAGCTATCGTCACAAATAGAGCAAGTGTGCAATGTATACCCTTGAGATGTGCACGTTGGTGCAAAAACTGTTTGAATATAGTTATGCTCAGTTTTTGCCACAGTAACTACACGTACAAGATTGCAATCGGCACAGGAATAAAGTTCTTTGCCCTCTGTTTGACAATCTGCTTTTGTCAATGAGTATAGTTTTTCCCAAGTGTGCTCTATCACTTGTGTTGTACCATCACTGTATGTGATGACTGTGTTACCATCTTCATCAAAAGCAGTATTTACAATGCTAACACCTTGATTACCTTGGGGACCAACCGGGCCTAGTTCGCCATCGGCACCCGTTGCTTTTACACCAAGTGATGCCCAAGTTGCACCATTATCGTAAGAGATGTACCAATAGTTATCCTCGCCAATTTTGAGTTGTGGCGTAATACCGTCAATTCCATCTTCGCCATCTTTACCAGGGGTACCTTGAGGGCCAGCAGGGCCTTGTTCTCCTTGTGGACCTTGTTCTCCTCGATCACCTTGTACGCCTTGGGCAAGTACGTTAGTATTTACTCCATCAATATACCAGTATCCACCCTGGATGGTAATAACTGGTGTGTGTCCGTCGATGCCTGGTACACCTTGAATACCTTGGATACCTTGTTCCCCGTTTTGACCATCCTTACCATTGGTTACAGTAAAAGTTGTGGTTGTGCCATCTGTGTAAGTGATGGTATAGGTATCAACAAAACCATCGGTATTTGTTTTCAAAATGGAAGCAATGCCTTTACCTGGAGCACCTTGGGCGCCGTTAGATCCTGTAGCTTTTACCCCCAAAGATGTCCAAGTTGTTCCATTATCGTAGGAAACATACCAATAGTTATCTTCGCCAATTCTTAGTTGTGGTGTTGTTCCATTGATACCATTTTCGCCAGCAGGGCCTCGTTCGCCATCGGCACCCGTTGCTTTTACACCAAGTGATGCCCAAGTTGCACCATTATCGTAGGATATGTACCAATAGTTATCCTCGCCAATTTTGAGTTGTGGCGTAATACCGTCAGCTCCATCTTCGCCATCTTTACCAGGATTGCCTTGTGGACCTTGCGGACCAGTTTCCCCCTGTGGGCCCTGTACGGTGCCACAATCAATGACTATATCGTTGGTCAAAGTGACAACAAGTTTACCTTGCTCGTTGACCAATACCGACTTGATGCCAACACCATCCTTACCGTCTATTCCATTTGCACCATCTTTTCCCTTGATGGAGTCAATAAAATCTTGCAAGGTGCCTGTATAGCCCAACTCCTGAGCCTCGGCATATGCTGTTTCGTAAGTGAACACTGTGCCCCAACCATCGTTGTCTGTTTGGTCGCAAGCTACAAGAGCAAGGCTGCCAACCAAAACAATAGCCAACAAAACGAGCAATAGATTCCTTTTCATGTTGATTCTCCTTACTTAAAAATTTGTGATATATCAAAAAAACAAAAGTGCGCCATCGCAAGCGATGACGCACGTAAAATGTGTTTTCCGCTTGTAGCGAAACAGTTTACTCATCTAATAGTAAAGTATATTGATAATTTTTAGCCTATTCTGTATGTGTTTCCGTTTGAATCAAATATTACTTCCTGCAAATGCTTTTCCCACATATAATCCCTAATATCATTGATATATCGGTAAAACGTGGATTCCGAAATTCCATATTTTAGATAACATGTTTTGCTATTGATTATGTTGCCCTTTTTCAAGTCGTCAAACATATCTAGCACAACGAAAGGTTTTGTATACTTTTTTGTCACAATCAGGTAGTAAACGAATAAATGTAAAAAATAGGTTTGTCTTTTGTTTGTTCATTTTTTACTATTATAGCAAACCACCCCTGTCAGTTTTTGACAGTAGAAACACTGTATATTAATTTATTTGATAATTTTATACGTATCTTCCTGCGCTATGTAAACAACCTCTTGCAAATTCCTTTCCCAAAGGTATTCTCGTATGTCGCACAAATAGCGATAAAACGTCGATTCCGAAATTCCATATCTATCTTTACATGTTTTTATTTTGACAGTTTTTCCGCTTGCCAACTCTTGATAAATATCTAGTACAACAAGTGATTTTTTCAATATAGTAGTTCAAAGCGCTTTTCTCCTTAAATTTATTTACCGGCAAATAAATAGTATCATAAATCCAACCATTATTTGTCGACCTGTTTTTCCAAAACACAAGCAAATGATGCTCAATTGACTGGAAAATCGTGGTTAACGTTCTAAAAATAAAAAAAGCACGAATACTTTCGCGCCTTTTTCGTTGCAAACCTATTCGGTTTACTTTGGTTATTTCTATCTAAAAGCTAATTTCACTTTTGAAAAAATCGATCAATAGAACTTACCATAACACCATTTAAATACAGCTCCATATGGATATGAGATGGATATTCCCCGCTATTTAGCTTGTCCATTTCCAGTTGGAAATGCGTGCACGCAGCTTCCCAGTTAGCTTCGGCACCTATTTCGCCACAGTTTACTGTTCCAATGACTTGACCTTTCCTAACGGTATCACCCACGTTCAAGCTTGCGTCTATCAACACATACTTATATGTAGCAGTATAGCCATCGTCGCTGGCTATGGTTATGACGTGGGGATACAACAAATCTTGGGTAATTTCTGTTATTGTTCCTCTAAACATTGCGTAAACTTTTGCACCCTCATTGCCGTATATATCGTAGCCATTGTGTGGGCCATAGGTGTTTAGTGTAAAACTGTGATAGAAATCGTCATGGTGAATAATAATTTTTCCGTTTTCAACTGGAAAAACAAACGTTGTACCTCCACCAGATAGACCTATAACCAATGCAACTACACCAATAGCTACCACCACTAAGATTATTGCAATCAACCAAACTTTACTTATTCGCTTGGTGTGCTTGACTTTACTCTTTGGTTGCGATTGCACCGCTCCAACGTTGCCATAGTATACGTCTTCCACTTTTAGTTGGAAGGTTTTGGCAATATGTAAAATAAGCAAAATATCAGGGCAAATTACACCGCGCTCCCACTTGGAAATGGTATCTGCACGAACTTCAATTTTGTTGGCAAATTCCAGCTGACTTAAACCAAGATTCTTGCGAATAATGCAAATTGTTGAAGCTAATCTTTTTGTAGAAAAACTGCTAGCTGATGGCAAATTACCATCATCTTGTCCCAAAAGTGTTGATATAGATACGTTTAGCGCCTTGGAAATACTATCAAACATTGCAATGTCAGGCAAAACAACGTCTCGTTCCCACTTGCTAACCGTTTGATAATGCACACCCAAATCCAATGCTAGCTGATTTTGCGTAATGCCTTTTTCCGTTCTGATGCTTTTTAATGTTTGACCGAAAGAAAACACATTGTCCATAGTTAATCTCTTTGCGCCCACCTTAATTATTTTTGTTCAATAGCTTACAAAACCTTTGATACACTGATATTATACCACAACTATAAATCTTTTGCGATAGTTTACAAAAATTAGTCGTCAATATTTATCAAAATGGAACTATTACTCTCATTAGTTGCACACTAGTTACTGTAGAGAAACACATATTCTCTATCAACGGGAAATATGTAGAGGCCTTTTGCGAAAATACCCATTGAAAAAACATTTCATTTGTGCTACAATATTATAACAAAAAGCATGATTTACTAAAGGGGAAATAACTGTGAAAACAAATGCAAAATTGAAACGTGGAGGACTTTCCGCAAAGCATTGGTTTGGGTATATGTTTGGTGACTTTGGTGGATGTATGACATTTGCGCTGATGGCAAGCATATTTTCCATGTATTGTACCAACGTGCTCAAAATAGACACAACGGTAATGGGTATTTTGACCATTGTGTGGACCATTTGGGATGCAGTAAACGATCCAATGATGGGTGCGCTGATGGACAGAGCCTTTGCAAAAAGCAAAAACAAACGTGGCAAGTTCCGTCCATGGCTACTACGCGCAACTCCACTACTTGCTGTAACTGCCATTGCAATGTGGACAGTGCCAACATTTATGGACGGTATTCCATTGTTGGTAGCATTGTTCTCTTTCAAGATTTTGTACGAAGGCTCCTACACAATGTTCAACATCCCAATGGGATCACTGTTGTCGGCAATGTCCACAAACGACACCGAACGCGCATCTCTTTCTTCCGCACGTGGAGTTGGTAGCGCATTTGGCAATATGATTCCTGGTATGATTGGTCCCGTTATTATTGGTTTGTTTGGCGAAAACAACTCCACTGGATACATGATTACCGGTTGCGGATGTGCTATACTGGGCTTTGTGGTATGCTTGTTGCACTACTTCTTCACAGAAGAACGTCATGTGGTTACAGAAAAAACCAATGCCGATAATATCAAGCTAACAGATATTTTGCAAGTGTTCAAAAACAACCGCGCCTTTGTTGCCCTTTGTATACACGGCATTTGTATTTGCACAATGCAATACCTAACGGAAAACTTGAGTATGTACATGTACTCAGCCGTTTACAACGACGTTACCTACAAAACTATCGCATCGGTACTTTCTGCGCCATTTATGGTGGCATCTATGGCACTCGTTCCCTTTATTTGCAAAAAGCTTGGGTTGGAAAAGGTTATTCGCCACTCCTTGCTGATTGGTGGCGCAGTGTGCATAGGCTTGTTTACAATGCACCTATTTATGGAAGTCAGTCCATTGCTACACGGTGTGTTGCTAGGTATTGGGTCAGGTATGGCCATGGTATCCATACAAATGCAGTGGGGATTGGTTGGTGAAGCCATCGACTACAACGAATATGCAACAGGAAAACGCACCGAAGGTTCCATCTATGGTACGTTTAACCTTTCACGTCGAATAGGTCAAACTGTAGGTCTAGGGTTCAGTTTTTTTGCACTTGATTGGATCAACTACAACCCAAATCTTACCACACAAACAAGCCAAACTGTTTTTGGATTCAAGATACTGTGCGTTCTTGTACCAGCAATATTTATCTTCGGTTCTTGGGCGGCCTTCAAATTTGTTTGGAATATCACCCCAAAAGTACGCGAAAAAATGAATGCCTACAAGGCTCAAACAACAGAACAATCCACCATTGACACCACTTCAACAACTAGTCAAGATTGTCAATCATCCGATTGTACCAATTAGGACGCAACCAGAGTACAATAGGGTTTGCCTATCATATCGTTTTATAACTAACAAGATTTACAATTCCTTGCCTACGCAAAGGATTGTTAACACAACTAAAAGGAATTACTTATGCAACACATTGTAAACACTCGCTGCGGAGCTGTCCAAGGCGTTCAACTATCAAATGGCACAATAGCCTACAAAGGCATTAGATACGCAACTGCTGGCCGTTTTGAATATCCCACCGAAGTAACCAGTTGGGAAGGCATCTACGACGCATCAGACTACGGTGCGTGCGCATATCAAGCGCGCTCCTTTGTAAACGAAGCCGAACTGCCCCAAAAAGCTTTCTATTTCAACGAATTTCGACGTGGAGTAGACTACACCTACAGCGAAGATTGCTTGTTTTTGAACATCTTCACTCCGCAACAAAAAGGGGAAAAACTACCCGTTATTTTGTATATCCACGGCGGAAGCTTTACTGGCGGTTCAGCCAACGAAAAACACTTTATTGACCCCATTTGGCCTACAAAAGGGGTAATTGGTGTAACAATAAACTATCGCTTGGGACCACTTGGCTTTGCCGTGTTGCCACAACTACAACAAGAAGTTGGCAAAACGGGCAACTACGGCCTATACGACCAACTAACCGCCTTCCAATGGGTACAACACAATATAGAAGCTTTTGGCGGAGATCTCAATAACATCACTATTATGGGACAAAGCGCTGGCGCAATGAGCGTTCAACAGCATTGCCTTTCGCCTTTATCCAAAGGATTGTTCCACAAAGCTGTTATGATAAGCGGCGGCGGACTAAGTAAAATGCTTAGTGCATCAAAACCGGAAAAATATTTCGATTTTTGGCAGATGATAATGCAAAAATGCGGTGCCACCACTCTGGAAGAATTTAGGTCCGTACCAGTAGAAACACTCTACCAAGTTTGGCAAAAAAACAAAAAATCAACTCTTGGTGGCGGATGCTTCCCCTGCATTGATGGTCAGCTGATAATTGACAAAGGACATAAAGTGCTAAAATCTGGCAGACAACACAATATACCATATTTGATTGGCACCACTAGTGAGGATATGGTTCCACCAATATTGTACTCAATGGCTCAAAACTGGTGTAAAAAACAAAATTCTCCTGCCTACTTGTGGTACTTCGAACACAAGTTGCCGGGGGATGATCATGGTGCATGGCACTCAGCAGACCTTTGGTACTGGTTTGGTACACTACCCAACTGTTGGCGTCCTTTTGATAAAAAAGACTACGACCTTTCGGAAGAAATGGTAAATCGTCTTGTAGCCTTTGCACAAACTGGAAATCCCAATGTAGATGGTCTTGCAACGTGGACACCAGCCGGCAAAAAAGCTCTAGTTTTTGGCAATGACGCAACAACACTAGGCAAACCATCCAAACTCAAAATGTGGAAAACAATGTTCACAGTAAAAAATCCTGGAGAATAACACAAAATTAATCCACACATAAAAAAAAAAAGCAGTCCACATTGTGTGAACTGCTTTCTTTTTGCGACCAAAACGGTGTCGCCAGCCGTTGGCGGAGTGTGTGATTCACTCATTGAACTCTTCATTGAATTTTAGCTTTTTGGTTTAATATTTTGTTCCGTTGTTTTATTTATCTTTATCGTGATAAATTTATCATTTTCGAAATATCCAATAGATAAAATAGTTTTATCTATATAAAAATCACCAAATTTTTCTTTAGACAAGCCGGTTTCTCTGCGATATTCTTTCGTAATCCATAATATAGTAGTTCAAAACATCAGTCGCAGCAACTTCTACATTTGCAGGGTCGCTTAGGAAGTCACAAACGCAATTAACTACGTACAGTTCAATGGCATCCTTGTGTTCTCTACGTTTGTCACATTTACCCTTTCTTTAGTTACTTGAAAATCATAAATGCAATGATAACAAATGCTAACAACGTTTCTATAGCTTCCCAACTTGCGCCATTAGCAATAAAAGATATTACCAAAATTACCGCAATGGCAATACCAATCAGTCCTCCGCAACCGGGGACTCGACCAGATCCTCCGCCTGAACCACCAGATGTGCTTTTGTATGAGTTGTATTCTCCCGAACTATGTATATTTCGCATACTTGTCTCCTTAGCTCAATAGCATTGTTTCAAAATCTACAAAGATTTCTTTTCTACCCTTGTCCCCCTTGAGAATATGGTGGTACAACATCGCGCTTACCCAGTTGTGTGGTTGGATTAGAGATAGTGTCATATCCCCATTTAGTCCCACAATTAAACGCTCTTTGACAGTTTCTCGTTGTTGCAATCTTTCTTCTGGTATAAATCCTTCGTATTGTGCCAACGCAAGGAACGCTTGAGCAGCCCATTCAGAATGAATAAATACGTAGACTCTCTTTTTCTTTCGTAATAAGCTTTTGATTGTTCTTTTCATTATGTATCTCCTTTATGGCAATAATTCCACAAAGAGGCAAAAGAAAAAACCATCGACATGATGGGTTTGCGCGCATAAATATCCCCATCATTCAGCCTTTAGCACCTTGCCTAACGGTAGGTTGCTGTGCGATCAAAGGGGCTGTCCCTCACGCACTCTTTATGGTAATTATATTATAACACGAATAAAATACGCTGTCAAGAAGTTAATAGGGTAGAGGAGAATAGTTGTAAAAAGGCCTACAAGTTGCCATGTAAGCCCTAAAAATAACTATTTTGTCCAATTGCCGTATTTATCTCGTTTTTGTGTCATCCAGAAAGTGGGTGTTGGCGCTTCAATAATTTGAGTTGGGAAGATGATCCCCGCAATACCCCTAAAACAAAAATAAGTCGGCCGCATTTTAGAATGCGACCGACACTGGCGGAGTTTGTGCTTCACTCATTGAACTCTTGTTGTTTTTTCTATTTCTTCATATATGCTTTTTCTTTCGTTAAACATAGTTCATTCCTTTTTATTTTATCAAAAGTTGTTAGATTTGTCAAACAATCAATTATGAAAGTAACTTAGTTTGAATTAATAAATAATTTTTTTTATAGAGATTTTCCCCAAATGACACATTTTGTTGAACTATACGCTCGTATTGTCCACTTTAATTGCTTTATTTGCTCAAATATGATAAAATAAAATAAAGGAGTTGATTATGTACTTTTCAGAAAAATTCGGAATTGAAAAAAGTTTAATAGAAAAATATGGAGCGATAAATATTTCTTTAGTCTGCGATTTACCTTTGTTTATTGACCCAATGTTAATATTTAATAGCAAAAAGAAAGAATATAAAAAGTTACACGATTATTTAATAAAGTTTTTTGCTTTCTTAACAGATAAATCAAAAAGCGAAGTAAAGATAGATGACATTATGGCTTATTTTATGTTTCCTGAAATTAAAAACAATTGGTTGGGATATTCAAAAGTTGGCAACGAAGGACGTGGATTAGGCACAGCGTTTGCACACTTTTTATCCAAAAATCTAAAGTTTATTATGGCTGATAATGGAATATCTAAATCTAAGCACGTTGAGAAAGCACTTTTAATTTATGACGGCAACGGAAAAGATAAAATTAGTGATTTAACGGTAAATTTAATTTTAGACTATTTGGCTACTTATACTCAAAAATTTGCGAAACAATATATTGATCCAAAATATATTGATTATTTTTATTTAGATTCTAAATTTAATTTTAAAACACAAAGTTTTGAAAGTATAGAATATGAACTTCCTTATATTATCAACAAAAAAGGCGAAAAAGAATACGTGCTTTTAACTCCTTATGATATTTTGAGGGAAGATGACCCTGCTATTAGTAAAAGCAATTTAAAACATTTATATAGTAGAGTTAGAAATGGAATAAGTAATGAAGCACACCGAGCTCAATTAAACAACTATATAAGTATTGCTGTAAAAAAATATAAACTTTCACAGCATAGGAAAAAGAAGAAAATAACTGATGCCGCATTAGAATCAATTGAACGAAAAGCTTTTTTCCAAGCTCTTAAGGAAAAAGAATTTGCATGGTTGTATGATTATTTTATTAAAATAATAGAAGAAAGTGGGGCTGAAATTAACGAGCAAGCAATGCAAGAGTGCGTTGACCAAATAGAAAGATTCTACAAAACATCTGAAGAATTAAAGTCTTTATTACTTGCTAATTCTAAAAATTATATCGCGACATCCAATACGGCAAGAGAAGAGTTATTACACAAAATATTATTCCTTAAAGATACTATAGAAAACAATGAAGGCTATAAGTTACTTTATCATAAGGATGTTTGTATTACAAATGAAGATAATTTAGAAAGACTATTTAGATTTACTTTAGATGGCACACCGTTTGACTTTAACTTTGATGCTAATAACGGTAATGGTGAATATGATATTAAGGCATCTAAAGGAAGCGCAGATAAATGTCTTGCTGAATTGAAATTGGCTAGTAATTCAAGACTAAGTCATATATTTGAACAGACAAAAACTTACGAAAAGGCAAATAAATGCAAAGAGTCTCTTTATGTTATTTTCTTTTTTAATGATGATGAAAAAATAAAAATTGACAACTTGTTTAGAAAGGATGAAAATTTTAAAAAGAATAAGGATTCAATTGTTCTAATAGATTGTAGAAAAAACAGAAAATCAGCTTCAAAAAGATAGAGAAACAGGTCTACTCGGTGATAAGTAGACCTGTTTTGTTATTTGATTTTTAAGAAGCATTTTTCTAAGGCTTCGAATAAATGTATGCTGTAAATTTACATTCGCTATATTGTATCGCAAAATTAGACTCCTTTCAATACGATAAATCAATTGGGCGGAAAATTAGTATCATAATTTATTTCTGAAATGGTACATATAAAGCAAGCCAAGATTTGGTAAAATTACGCAAAACTAAGCGAGGTTTGACATTGCTATAATAATATGGTATAATTTCCAAAATATTTAGGAACGGCCAACTGACTATGAGCAACAAAATTCAAGTAGTAAATTGGAATATTAGCTATATGGGAAATCACGAAAGAAAGTTGGATTTCTTGTTCTCTCTGTTGCAGGATAACTATTGTGTTTTGTTGCAAGAAGTCAAACCACACGTGTACGAGTACATAAAGTCTAACTATCCAGACAATACTATTCTTTACTCGCTTAATTACCGTAAGCCCAGTAATTTTGACTCTGATGCGAGAAAGCTCGGTGTGATGATAATATTAAGTAAAAACATCAATGTTAAAGAAGCTGGCGTTATAGAACGTAATGTGTTTCCAGACAGAACGCTGTATGCAACAGTAGGTATCAACAGTGCTGAGTTGAAAATTTTAGCATTGCACTCCATTACAGGATGTGGCTATTACAAAGCAAAGTCCGTTCAATATGATTCCTTTACGGAGTTTATAGACGTATACTCTCCAGGGATTATTGGTATAGATGCTAACGAACCACAAATTGATTCCTATGATGTGGATAAAATGAAGTTCTTTGATAACGGAACGGGTGCAAGAACATTTTTCCATCATGTCAAAACCAAAGGGTTGTGCGATACCTTTGTGAAGTACAAAAACATTGTAGATTGTATTGAAGGAACTCCCATAGCAATATCTCACAACGTCAAAAGAAAAGGCCCTGTTAGATATGATTTTTTGTTCTCCAACAATTCATTTGAGATAACAAGCTGCGATTATTTATACGATGATGCAATAAAATCTGGCAGCGATCACGCGATAATTGTGGCAGAATTTGAAATTTAGCATAGATAGAAAGGAGAATATTTATGCCTAACATGGACGATTTTCACGCATTTAAAAGTACAGGAGGAGGAAGTGGCGGTTCTGGAGGAGGATCTGGAGGCGGTGGTTGCTTTCCACGAGTAATTTTTATAGGACTTGTCATTTTACTACTTTATCTATTAGGTAAATGCTCGTAAAAAACATTATTAACAAAATAACCCTACATTTTGCACCCCAAGAGTTTTAACTTTTGGGGTGTTAATTTATCTATAACAAACAAAAAAGGTCTACAAGTTGCCTTGTAAGCCCTAAAAATATCTATTTTGTCCAATTTCCGTATTCATCTCTGATTTGAAACATCCAATGTGTATTGTCGGGTTTTGGTCTTTCAAAAACAAAGATCATTCCGGCATTGCCTTTAGCAAAGATATATTTAAGTATTGTAATAGAAAAAACAGTCGCATTCGAACGTAAGTTCAAACGCTACTGCGTGTGGCGGAGAAAGAGGGATTTGTAAGGAGCGAAGCGACGGAATAGCGTAACGAAGTGAAGCGTCACGGGTTGTTGAAAATCACTATTGCGATAATCCAGGCTGGCACACCAACAGGAGAAAAAGAAAAAGCAGCTCACCTTGTGTGAACTGCTTTCTTTTGCGACCAAAACGGTGTCGCCAGCCGTTGGCGGAGAAAGAGGGATTTGAACCCTCGCTACGGTAACCCCGTACTACACCCTTAGCAGGGGCGCCCCTTCGGCCTCTTGGGTATTTCTCCATATCCGGTACGAGTTAATATTTTGGTTTGCTAGTGTATTCTAGCACAAAACGACATATAAGTAAAGCCATTTGAGACATTTTTTTTGATGTTTTTGCCCTTTGATAGATTTATCGCCCTGTACACAAATACGGAAAAAGATATTTAGCAAGTTCAATTTTTACACGGCACAAAAGGTTGTCTGTATTTGTTTGTTATTGTAAAATAGATATGTAATTCATTTTTTAGGAGGGAATCAATGAAAAGACTAACCAAAATTCTTTTGCTTGTGATTGTAATGGTTTTGTCACTTGTTATTGCAACATCCTGCGAAACGGACAAAGACACTATTCCTTCCATCTTCAACACAATTCTTATTGGTGTGGGACTTGTTATTGGCGGTCTGCTAATCTACTGGCTTGCACTAGCGCTTACTGGCAACAAATACATCATTGCAATAGCATTTGTTATCCCCATCATCTTGGTAATAACTTCCTACTTTGCTTGGGGCGTAGTTCGCGGAATAATACTTACAGCATTCTACGTTGTGTACTACATTTTGCTAGGAAAACTCAATCAACGCATTGCCGACGAAATGTAACCAACAACTACACATTCCAACAATGTTGCACACAAATGTTGATTTTTGACAATATCGTGTTGCAAAATTAACAACTATATGATACAATAAAGTAAATGATGGCACAATTTGTGCCACCATTTTTTATGCACAAACATCACTCACACCCAAACACACACCACACACACGAACGATGAAAAAAGAAAAATTGACCATTGCACAAAAGCTTGTAAAGCGCAAGTACAAGCCTTCAAACAGACTAGTAAGCGGCTTGTACAAGTTTATTATGTTGGATCTTGTTTACAAGAAGATTCAAGGAGAATATCATCTTGTTGACAAAGTGACCGATTGCGACGGTCCATGTTTTGTCATTTTTAACCACCTATCCCGCCTAGATCACGTATACGTTCTTGGCGCAACCTACCCACGCATCACCACAATGATGGCGGCATACAGCGAGTTTCACCGCTTTAAATTTTCTTGGGTTTTCAAGATGAATAACGTTATCCCCAAGAAGCAATACTGCGCCGACACATTGCCTATTCGTGCAGTTAGTCGCGTCTTCAAAAAGGGCGGTTGCGTAACTTTTGCACCAGAAGGTATGCCAAGTGACTTTGGCGGAAACAAACCCATTGTTCCTGGCACAAGCAAAATGTTCAAGCACTTCAAGGTGCCCGTTTACCTTTGCTACTTGGAAGGTCACTACCTACAAAACACCAAGGTTTGCACCGAAATACGCAAGGGCAAAGTGCGCACCACAATGAGTTTGCTGTTTAGCAAAGAAGACGTGCAACGCCTTTCCGTGGAAGAAATGGACGAAATAATCAACCAAAAGTTCCGTCGTGACGAATATGCTTGGTCCAAGCAACAGGGTATTAAATGGAAGACCAACGGCAACATTTGCCAAAGACTAGAAGATATTTGTTTCCAATGCCCTAAGTGCGGAAGTCACTTTACAATGAAGGGGATTGGAAACAAAATTGAGTGCTTCAACTGTGGAAACGGCGCAACAATGGACGACTACTACACCTTCCACCCCTATCCTGATGCTGTAATTCCCGATTCCCCACACGATTGGTTCCAATGGGAAAGACAACAAATCATCAAGGAAATTAGACAAAACCCCAATTACTACTTTGAAGATTACTGTCAAATTGGCAACCTTGATCCATACAAAACAATTCGCAACAACAAAACAAGCAAAATTGTTGGCGAAGGCAAAATTTGGGTAGATCATCAAGGCTTGCACTACAACGGCACACGCAATGGCGAGCCATACACATTTGACATCAGCTACAAAAAGATTTACACCCTAATTACCGAATTTGATGCAAGCTACTTCAACTTCTACTTGGATGGCGAATACTTTGACGTTTTCCCCAAAACGCAATCGGTGGGCAAGTTCCTACTGCTTGTAGAAGAAATGCACCGCTACCACGTAAACTACTACAAAAACTTTTCTTGGAACGACTATATGTACGAAGGGCTTGAACTGGGCATCGACAACAAATAATTGATACAACAAAACAATGCAGTTGCACCACGGTGTGACTGCTTTTTCTTTGAGAAAAATGCGACAGTAATTTTCACTTGTGTATTGAAATAGCATTTTTACTATGATATAATAGTAGTGATGGAAGTTGGTCTTTCGTCATAAAATAGGGTAATGGCGCAATTCTGTCAGTACAGTTTTGTGACAAAATCCACAAAAAATATATACAGAGGTGAAGGCTATGATTTGGGAAGTAACAACTTTTTATCTGCTAGCATTTTTGGTAGCGGTAATTGCTTTTGCATTTGCTTTGTATCTTTACCTATGGGTAAAAAAACACAAGGTGGAAAATGCAAGAATTAAAGAAGTTTCACAACTGATAAAGGAAGGCGCAAACACCTTCATGGCAAGGGAATACAAGATTTTGTCTGTATTTGCCCTAGTTGCCGCGGCTGTCATCTTTGTATTGCTCCCCCAACCCATTTGGATGGGGGACGTTGGTTCAAACGCATTGATGGCAGTATCCTACATACTTGGCACTGTACTTAGTGCTATTGCTGGCAAAATTGGCGTTATGGTTGCTACCTTGAGCAACGGAAGAACGGCGGAAAATGCAAAAAAAGGCATTGCACCAGCATTCTTGATGGGCTTTAGAGGCGGCGCCGTTATGGGATTGTTGGTAGTTGGATGTTCACTACTTGGCGTAGCTGCTGTACTGTGGATATCTGGCGACGCAACAATTTTGCTAGGATTTAGCTTTGGTGCAAGCAGCTTGGCATTGTTTGCTAAGGCCGGCGGTGGAATATTTACCAAAACTGCCGACGTAGCAGCTGACCTGACAGGTAAAGTTGAACTTGGCATTGCCGAAGACGATCCACGTAACCCTGCCGTTATTGCAGATAACGTTGGTGATAACGTTGGTGACGTTGCAGGTATGGGTGCAGATTTGTTCGACAGTAACGTTGCGGCAATGGCTTCGGCATTGGTACTTGCTGGCGATACCAAAGCAAATATATCTATGATTTTCTGCTACGCAATACTTGGTCTACTTAGTAGCGTAATTGGTATTGCAACGGCACGAATTGACAAGAAAGGCAGTCCAACAAAGGCACTTAACAGCTCTACCTACGTTACTACTGCAATATTCCTAGCCCTAACTGCACTAGCAACTCTTGTGTTCGACAACTTCTCTTGGCGAATTTGGGGTTGTGCTGCAGCAGGACTTATCGTTGGTGTTGTAATTGGTTTGGCTACCGACTTTTTTACAGACGACAGCAAACCTATTGTTAAAAAATGTGCAAAAGCATCAGCATCCGGCCCAGCATTTACCGTTCTCAGCGGTATCTCCTACGGTTTTTTGTCCGCACTACCAGCTATGATTGGTATTGCATTGTCAGCGCTAATTTCCTACGAGCTAGGCGGCGTATTTGGCATTTCTATGGCGGCAGTTGGTATGCTATCCATTGTGGGTATGATTATTTCAAACGACGCTTACGGCCCCATTGTAGATAACGCAAGGGGACTTGCCGAAATGGGCGACCTTGGAGAAGAAACCATCCGCATTGCCGACGAACTGGATAGCGCAGGTAACACAGTAAAAGCTGTTACAAAGGGCTTTTCCATTTCCGCTGCAGGACTTACCGTTATTTCCCTTTTGTCAGCATTTATGGCAGAAGCAAACGCAGCTTTCATTGCGGCAGGCAAAACAAATGCTATTTTAACAGGCTTTGACATAATGGATCCATACGTATTTTTCGGTATCTTGGTGGGAGCTGTTATCCCAGCAGTATTCAGCGCAATGCTGATACTTGGTGTTGACAAAAACGCACAACGCATGGTAAAGGAAATTCACCGTCAATTTGACACAATAGAAGGACTAAAGGAAGGCAAATCCAAGGCAGACTACGCAACGTGCATCAACATTGCTACAAGCGGTTCCTTGCGTGAGCTTATCCCAGCGGGACTTATTGCCATCGTAGCTACACTTGTTGTAGGCTTCATTGGTGGGCCAAAAGCTATTGGCGGATTTTTGCTAGGCAACATCGTTTCGGGACTACTACTAGCACTGTTTATGAGTAATGCTGGCGGATTGTGGGACAACAGCAAAAAGTACGTTGAAGCGGGCAACGAAGGTGGCAAGGGCAGTACCGCACACAAAGCGGCAGTTATTGGCGATACTGTTGGCGATCCCTTCAAAGATACTGCAGGTCCATCCATCAACACACAAATTACAGTAGTTAGCCTTGTTGCATCGTTGTGCTCGGCATTGTTCGTTTTGCTACCTTGGATTGGCTAATAAATTGCCACAACTGCAAAAGGGCATATTGAACAAGTTTAGCACTATAACTACAAGCAGATACTAATAACCTAGGAGAACATTGACAAAACAACAGCAATGTTCTCTTTTATTTGCAAAATGCAACCATTGCTTTGACATATTCTGCCAAAAGGTAGTAAAATTAACCTATGAGTAGACGTACAAAATTGGTATATCCCAATTATTACACACAATTTAATTGCATTGCAGACAAGTGTCAGCACAGTTGTTGCATTGGGTGGCAAATAGAAATTGACAACGACACTCTTGCCCGTTACACCGCTACCGATGGAGCATTTGGACAAAGACTTGTCAATAACATTGACACCACCAGCAAAGCCCACTTTGTACTAAAGGAAGATGGTCGATGCCCCTTTTTGAACAATCACGGGCTGTGCGATATAATCACGACAATGGGGGAAGATAGCCTGTGCAACATTTGCAAGCTGCATCCTCGCTTTTTCAATAACTTTTGGGGTTGTCAGGAAGCGGGGCTTGGTCTGTGTTGCGAAGAAGCATCTCGCATCGTGTTGAATCAACAACAATCGTTTGAACTAGTTAACTTTTGTTTGGACAATTACAGCAAAAAGGAAAAACGCATTGTAAAACTAAGACAAAGCATGATACAAACAATGCAAAACCGCAATTTGTCACTACTTCAACGGCACACACAACTACTCCAACAGCTAGACCTATCTATGCCAAGTAGCATAGCAACAGCAAAACAGCTGTATCTGGGGTTAGAAATACTGGATAGTCAATGGCAAACCCTGCTAAATAACCTTGCAAACACTCCCCTTGAACAACTGTACAATGACGTTCAACTGGAAACTAGCTTGGAACAACTTACCGTGTACTTTTTGTACCGTCACCTAGGGGAAGCCAAAGATTACGAAAAGGCCATAGATATGGCACGTTTTAGTGTTCTATCAACACAAATGGTAATGTGGCTACTACACAGCAATCAACAAATGAGCTTGACAGTGATTGCTAGGATGTACTCGGCGGAAATTGAGTACTCCACCATCAACATTACCAAGATAATTGAATACCTACACAAATAAAGGCCACTACAAACAAGTGACCTTTTTATTTTGCCCTATACTCTTTTCAAAGCGAAAATTATTTGCTACAATAGATATATGAAAAAATTTAAGCGAATTTATGTGGAAATTACCAATATTTGCAACCTAGACTGCTCCTTTTGTCCCAAACACAGCAGAGCAAAAGGTACAATGACCGCACAGCAATTTGAGCATATTGCAAATCAAGTTGCGCCATTGACGGATGCTTTTTGCTTGCACCTTATGGGTGAGCCATTATTGCATCCCGAACTAGACAAAATATTGCAAATTTGCCACGACCACAACACAAAAGTGCTACTTACCACAAATGGCACGTTGCTACACAAAAATCTACCACTTTTAACCAGTGGCAAGATAAAACGTCTGTCCGTCAGCTTGCACAGCTACGAAGCAAATCAACACTTGCTTTCCCTAGATGCCTACCTAACCAACGTGCTTACAAGTGCGCAAGCTGTTGCTCAAAGTGGCACCTACGTTGAACTGCGACTGTGGAACGCAACCGCCAACGACCTTGCACAAAACAGCCTTAACAAGCAAATACTAGATTACATAGCAGCCTTTTTCAAAACTGAACTTGACACTACCACCACAAAGCGCATAGACGTTGCTCCACACATCTACATTGGATTTGACGATGCTTTTTTGTGGCCTACTCACACACAAGATGGCAGCAAGGACACTTGCAAATTTTGCTACGGCTTGCGAACACACTTTGGCATACTTTGCGATGGCACAGTTGTTGCTTGTTGTTTGGATAACGAAGGGCAACTTGCACTAGGTAACGTGTTTGAAAGTGACATCCAAAGCATTTTAACAAGCCAACGTGCACAAAACATTGCTTGTGGCTTTTCTAATCACACAGCTGTAGAACCATTGTGTCAAAGCTGTCAGTTTGCCACCAAATTCAACTAAAACTACCATCCACCAAGGAAACAAAAGGAGAGATTATGAGTTCAAAAGTATACTTCACCAACCTACGAACATCCTACCGCGAAAACCTTCCACAAAAGCTTGCGCGTCTTGTAAAACAAGCTGGAATGCTACAAGGTATTGACTTTGCAGGCAAATACACAGCAATAAAAATCCACTTTGGCGAACCAGGAAATTTGTCCTATCTTCGTCCAAACTACAGCAAGGTTATTGTAGATTTGATTAAATCTGCTGGCGGAAAAGTTTTTCTTACTGACTGCAACACTTTGTATGTTGGCCGTCGCAAAAATGCTCTTGACCACTTGGAATCTGCCTACGAAAACGGATACAATCCCTTTGCAACAGGTTGCCACGTTATTATTGCCGATGGTCTAAAGGGAACGGACGAAACTCTTGTTCCAATCAACGGAGAGTACGTAACACAAGCAAAAATTGGTCGCGCAATTATGGATGCGGATATCTTCATTTCCCTATCCCACTTCAAGGGACACGAAGATGCCGGCTTTGGTGGCGCTCTCAAAAACATTGGTATGGGTTGTGGCTCACGTGCGGGCAAGATGGAAATGCACAGTGCTGGCAAACCAACCGTTAGCCACAAACATTGTATTGGTTGCCGTCAATGCACAAAGATTTGCGCTCACGATGCTATCACCATTACCGACGGCAAAGCTACAATCAGTCACGATAAGTGCGTTGGTTGCGGCAGATGTGTAGGAATTTGCCTAAAAGATGCCATTTGGCCAGCAAATGACGAGTCGGAAGACATCCTAAACCGCAAAATTGCCGAATACTCCCTTGCAGTATTAAAGGATCGCCCTCACTTCCATATCAGTTTGGTTGTGGATGTATCCCCTAACTGCGATTGCCACGGCGAAAACGATGCCGCAGTTGTTCCTAACGTTGGTATGTTTGCTAGCTTCGACCCTGTAGCTTTGGACGTAGCTTGCGCTGATGCAGTAAATAGACAACCAGTTATCCCAGGATCGATGCTTGCCGACCACCATCACAATCACGGCGACCACTTTGCAAAGCTTCATCCCAATACCAACTGGCGCAGTTGTGTTGAACACGCCGAAAAACTAGGTATTGGCACAACTCAATACGAATTGATCGAAATTTAAACGCCTTGTTAAGTAAAGATTGGTTCTATTACCTTTTCAAATAACACAATTAGTGATATACTTTATATAACATTTTTTACTATACGAGGTTAAGTTATGAAAAAACTCTCACTAGTTTTAGTAATTACTCTACTATCCCTTTGTTGTTTAGTAGCAGGATGCAACATACCTTGCACGCATAGCTACACCACACAAGAAGGTCCAAACTATATTGTGATAACACCACCCACAAGCACAACTGCTGGTGTAGCACAACAGTCTTGCCTTAACTGTGGATACATACAAAACGTAGCAATACCTGCTACAGGGGAACCAGTGCAACACACCTGCACATATAAGTGTCCAACTTGTCAAAAGTGTACCAATACACAATGTACAGAAAGCGTTTGTGCAGATAAGTGTCTAGGACATCTACCACCACATCAATGTGAAAGCATATGTGACATTTGCGGACTTTGCACCAACCAAGATTGTACAGAAGCTGTGTGTGAAGATAAATGTCTAGGTCACGTTCCACCCCATACTTGCGAACACAAGTGTGCTATTTGTCAAAAGTGCACAGATACACAATGTACCGATGATGTTTGTGCAGATAAATGTTCAGGTCACAATCCACCACACACTTGCACGTATATGTGCCCCATTTGTGATAAGTGCACAAATACTCAATGCACAGAAGATGTTTGTGCAGATAAGTGCCAAGGTCACTCCACTTCAACAGAAAACATCCAGCAAATCTTGGAAAAATATCAAGATTATGCTGATTGGAACTTCAAAACAAAGTTCACACTTACAGTAGACGGCGAAGAATACGTTACATACTATCAATTCCTAAAGGAAGACCTTGCCCTTACCTACGAAGTGGACGGAGTAAACTACACAGATTATGTGCGTTTTACCGAAACGGATGCCATCTACTACTATCAAAACGATGATGGCACCTACACCGCTTACAGTATGGCAGAAGATGAGTATACCTTCTACGAGCTATACAACTACGTAGATTACTTTGAACTGTGCTACATTTCGGAGTTCAAGTTCAGCCTTGTAAACGGAAGCTACCTTGCAAATAATGTTCAAGACACCGCCAAATCAGTATTTGGTGACTACGAAGGAGATGTTTTCTCCGAATTTAGCTTGAAAGTGGCTAATGGCTTTATCAGCGAAATTCACTCCAAATCCGTGTACACATACGAAGGGGAATCCGCTAACTACACTTACGACGTAGAGTTGTACGGTTACGGCACAGTTAACTTCGATATAGACAGCTTGCCACTTGAAGGAACAACATCTCACACCTGTACAAGCAAGTGCTCTACTTGCGGTCTTTGCACCGACACTAGCTGTACCGAAGACGTTTGCTCCAATAAATGCCAAGGACACACTATCACTCCACCAGCGCATACTTGCACAAGCATTTGTTCAACTTGTGGCAAGTGCACAGACCAATCTTGTGCAGAAGCTGTATGTGAAAATAAGTGTCAAGGTCACAGTACAACTCCTAGCCAAAGCCTAATTGCAACATTTAATGGTGCTGAAGGAAAACAACTTTATACAGAAAATAGTAATTTAACGTTTACTGCAAGTGTAGCTCCTTATGGCTATGACACTCAAAAAGCTGGAGTACAGTTTACACAAAGTAGCGGAACAGCGGTAGTTACCAGCGACCAAACACTAACCGGTGTTACAAGCATTACAGTAAAGGTTCAAACAAACCAAACTTCCGGCATGACAGTTGTTGTAAAGATTGGTTCAACCACGTTTACAACAAGCAACAACAAGGTTATTAAGGATGATGGAATAACAGACATTGTGTTCACTTCATCCACAGCAGCCAGCGGAAAACTATCCATTACACTAGAACCAACGTCTTCAAGTAAATCAATGTATCTAATGGCTGTTACAGTCAACGGAGCAAGCGGTGGTCAAGGCAGCGAAGGCGGAACATCTACCAACGTAATGCCACAACAACAATACAACGCAAATAACTTTGACGACAGAAACTTGCAAGAATTGATGACGTCATTTGAGTTTAGCGACGGAAGCGTAGGCGAAAGTATCGGTTTACTTTCCGAAGGCACCTACAACGCATTGGTTATCCCCGTTGCATTTAGTAACTACAGCTTTACCCAACAAGAACTAGCAAATCTTAACATTGCGTTCAATGGTACCGAAGCTCAAACAGGTTGGGAAAGTGTAAAAACCTACTATCAACAATCATCTTATGGTAAGCTAAACATTACCTTTGACATCACAGACGTGTTCACAGCGGCAAACTCTGCTGCCTACTACGACTACTCCAACAATGATACTAGCGGAAGCGAACAACTTCTACTGGAGGCATTGGAACACTTTGATGGAAAGATTGACTACAGCAAATACGACGTGGACAATGATGGTTGCATTGATGCTGTTTACCTAATATACGCAGCACCAGTAGACTACGAAAGCGACTCCGAATATTGGGCATTTGTCACCTGGAGTTATGCCGAAGACCAATTTGACCAACTATACCCCTACTACTACTTGTTTGCAGGCAAAGACTTTATGCTAGAAGGCACTTCTGCTAGCAAGTATCCTGATGATGAAATTCTCGAAGGAATGATTGTAAACGCATCCACGTACATCCACGAAACTGGCCACCTACTAAGCCTTGACGACTACTACGATTACGACGAATCAGCTGGTAGCAACCAAGGATTAGGTTGCGCTGATATGATGGACAGCACCGTTGGCGATCACAGTAGCTACAGCAAGATTATGCTTGGTTGGCTAACCCCAACAATTGTTACACAAAGCGGCACCTACACAATTGATGCACTAAGCCAAAACGCAAGCTGTTTGCTTATTCCATTGGACTTCAACAACTCCTATTTCTGCGAATATCTACTTGTAGATTTGTACGCAGATAGCGGTCTAAACGACCTACATGGAGGTTTTGAAGGCAGTTTGTTGTACGATATTGCCGAATATGGCGTTCGCATCTACCACGTAAGCAACTGGGTTACAAACCCCTACGAAAACGAGTACGGCAGCTATACCGACAACAACAATACATCTAGCGATACGGCGCTAATTCGCCTTGTAGAAGCTGATGGAACAATTGGTTTTAGCGATACAGTAGCCGAATATGATTACCAATTTGCAATGGACTACGACCTGTGGCAAACAGGGGATAGCCTACTAAAAGTATTTCCTAACTTTGCTAGATACGACAACAAGCTTGTAAACTTCGATATTACCATCGACAGCGTATCAATGGATCAAGCAACAGTTACCGTTACTTTTAACAACTAGTTAACTTGTGGTAGGGTAATAAAAAACAAAAACACTAAAACAAAATAAAAAACAAAAAAAGACACCCATTGCTAGGTGTCTTTTTTAATGCAAAATCGCTATTAGCTAAAGTTATATGTAATGGATACTGAACCTTGATTTGCGCTTGTATACGTTAATTGAATTTGTTGGAGCTTTTGTGCGTAACTAATCATAACTTGCATATTTGTGCAAACAAGATTTGGATTACCTGTAAAGCTGATTGGATTGGTTACCGTTGCTGTAAACACATTGGATTGTCCAGAAATAAACCTTACATTTGTAAAGTATGTTGGGCTGAAGGAAAATCCATTTGTAGCCAAAGCAATATAGCTTTCGTCTGCTGGTTCACCATTTTGTTCTACAATTTTTCCGCCTTGGATAACAATGTTACCAGATTTGTTTGTGATAAAGCTACTTGGTGTGTTTTCCGTATCAAAAGTGGAAAGCTGTTGGTAAGTGTATTGCACCTTTGTTTTGTCCCCTTCCACTGTCACAAAAATACTTGCGGTTAGTTCAACATCCAACTTTGAAACAATTTTAACCACAACTTGTTGGTATTCTTGGGAAGAAAGACTGTTCAATACTTGGTAATTTGCTGTGTTATTTGTGCATCCGCACAAAAGAGAAACTAGCAAAACCAAAATCATTGCTAAAGTAATTGTCTTTTTCATTTTGCTAACCTCCTGTTATCTTTTGTAAATGCCCAAAACTGCAAGCAATGCAAACAATACGATTAGAATCTTAGACAAGGAAATAACTACTGTTTCTACTGCCGAACTGATATCTTGGTTGTTTTTGTTTGCTTGTGTGTTGTATGCTGTGATTTCCGCTTGAAGTGTGTTGTAAAGGGATACTACAGCATCTTTTTCTTCTTGTGTAAGTCCGTTGTAAGCGTCAAGTGCTTGTCTTATAGCTGTAAACTTGTTTTGCAAACCTTGCGCAGCAGTTACGTTAGCAACGGCATTTTCAAATTGAACAATGGCTGGGTTGCGTGTAACTGTGACATCGCAAACCTTAACGGTAATTCCGTTATATGTGCAACTAACCGACGTTGTTTGTAGTGTTAGTACGTCACTTTGTGTTGCTGTGTCTGTCCAAGTGCAGGAAGAAAGCTCAATATTTTGTGTTGTACCGTCAGAGAAACTTGCTGTAACTGTCAATCCATTTGGATTGAATTTTTCCCCTTCAATGTACTGTGTTGTTGATACACCTGTAATGGTAATATTGACAAGTTTGTAATCAACAGTTATTTGAATTGGATCGGATGTATATGTTTGATATTTGCAAACAATCTCCGTTGTTTCAAGAGTAATAATCGTGCTTCCAGTAGCTTTGTCAACCCAAGAACAATCTTCAAACTCAATGCTTTCGGTAGAGTTATCGGAGTAAACCAACTTTACTGATAATCCTGTTGGGTCGAACGTTTGATTAGGGAAGTATACTGTCTTATCTGCAGTTCCTTCTACTACAATTCCTACTGGATAAATTACCTTTACTTGGATAGGTTCTGATACAAACCCATTATACTTGCAAACTATATGTGTTGTTTCGCCAGTAAGTGTTGCGCTATTTGTTTCCTTGTCTACCCACATGCACTCGTCTAATGAAACTGCTTGTGTGGAGTCGTCAGAGTATACTAGTTTTACACTTAGTCCTGTTGGGTCGAATGTTTGATTAGGGAAGTATACTGTCTTATCTGCAGTTCCTACTACTGTTATACCTGTTGGCCAAATTACCTTGATTGCGCCTGCATCGTACCACTTTCCACCATATGTAAATCCAATAGATGTGGAATTTTTGGTAACGTTTGAACTGTTGTCGTTTGTTTCCCACTCAACTTGTTGTGTGATATCTACTTGAGAGCTATCCGAGTAAATAGCTTTTGCTGTAACACCACCACAATCTATCTTGTCGCCCAACAAATACGAAGTCTTTGTTAGTGAACCAGTAATTTGGATGCTTTCCAACTGCTTAACTGTTACTGTTGCAGTAGCTTTGATGTTGGCATTTTCGGTACTGGTTGCGGTGATTGTTGCCGTTCCCTTGCCTACTGCTGTAACTTTACCATTGGATACTGTTGCAACGCTAGAATCAGACGTACTCCATGTGACAGTGCTAACTGCATTAGTTGGAGAAACCTTAACTGTAATTTGTTCTGTATCTCCTACAGACAAAGCAACGTTGCTGTTAGACAAAGTGATACTTGTTGGAGCAATTGTGCTAACGGTTACTGTTGCAGTTGCCTTTACGTTGGCGTTTTCGGTGCTGGTTGCAGTAATTGTTGCTGTTCCCTTGCCCACAGCTGTAACCTTACCATTGGATACTGTTGCAACGCTAGAGTTAGACGTTGTCCATTTAACCGCGTTGCTTGCGCCAGCTGGATTAGCTGTAACACTAAGAGTTTGTGTTCCTCCTACTTTCAACGCAAGGGAAGTGCTTGATAAAGCAATAGAAGTAACAGCAATAGTTGATTTGCCCCAAATTTTATCGGCATATTCAGGATGGTCAACAAATGGATTTCTGTTACCTTGAATTTTGTAAACAGCATCGTTACGATTGCGTTCAATATCATCAACGGGGTCTTCTCTGTTCCATTTGAGCAAAAGATCTATGCACGCATCTTCTGAGCCGGCACCAATAACGTTAGAAAACTTAAGAGTGCCAAATGCTCCGCCGCTTCCGTTGGTTGTTCCGCCAACATTACTATAAGTGTTGTAATGTGTATACACGTACATAACTATACGCGCAACGTCACCTTTAACAAAATCTAGTGGTTCAAACTCTCCGCTTGCAACATAGCCACCAATTGCAACATTTTTGTTATTTGAATCTTCGTAATATACTGCTTTACCACCAGATACTTCGTCAAATTTGTTGTTACCTCTTGCAGAGTTAAGTCCCGTTTCTACTGGACGAATATGGTGCAAATCAGAACCACCATTACTTTGCCCCCACATGTCATTAGAAAGACTTTGTGGCCAAACATGTTCACGGTTCCAAGTGCCTTGATTTCCGCTTCCCCAAGTTCCAGCAATATCTGCTTGAGAGTAGAACTCCATTACATAACCAGATTTACTACCCGCATCAGTAGTTTTAATAATTGTGGTATTCTTACAATCATTATAACTTGTATATTTCGTGTGAGTTTTTGTAATAAGGTCATGAATTTGGCCAAGTAGTTGTTTTCCACTTGTTGCGGTAATGCCTGCATAATAACTATCCGATGCGGCAGATGCTACAACCGTATTAGAAAACGGAATAACAGACAATAGTGTTGCAAAGCAAAGCACCATGACTAAAACTAATGAAAAACTTTTAACATTATTTTGTCTTTTCATAAGTGGAATCTCCAAGGGCAGTTGCAAAAAACCGCAAACTACCAATTATATTTATAAATTTATTATACAATAAAAAAATAATAATGTAAACAGAAAAAACAACATCTACTTATAGATAAACCCAATAACTACATAGATAAAAGCGCAACAAAAAAACAGACACAAAATGATGTGTCTGTTTGATGTAGTTTATTTAGCTTTTTAAACAAACCAAACTTAGCGTTCTATACGTCTTTACCATCTAACAAGAGGCAATCAGTTTCTGCACAGAAAAATGCTGTTTGTCGGTGTAAAGTGTTTACGCAAAATCCTTTTTGAGTTTTTCCAAAATAGGGATATCTGCTGGACAAAATTGGTAATCGTCCGCTTCGTCTGGGTACACCCAAGCGATATCGTCATATTCAGAAACAACCCAATCAACACGGTCAACAACGGTGTTAAAAAGCGTTAGTTGTACTATAATATCATCGTACTCGTGCTCTACCGAGCAGTACTCGTCTTGCGCACGAACAACAAATCCAAGTTCTTCGTAGCATTCGCGGGCAAGTGCTGCTTGCTTTGTTTCGCCAGCTTCTACCTTGCCACCAGGGAACTCCCACATGCCAGCACGAGCTTTATTTTTGGGGCGTTTTCCGCACAAAAACTTACCATTGTTCCAAATCAGTGCAGCTACTACTTCTACTGTCTTTTTCATAATAACTCCTTATTCTTAGAGCAAACGCATACTTATATTTGCTTGATAAAGAACTAATCTTCGGTATTCTTGTCTGTATTTTTTACTTTTGGTTGTGGCAACAAAACGGTAAAGGTTGTTCTGCCTGCATGATAACTAGCAGTAATCTTTCCGCCGTGAGATTGTACAATCTTTTGTGCAATGGACAATCCTAATCCATTACCACCCTTGTTTTTATTGCGTGACGGATCAAGCGTGTAGAATCTATCAAACAAGTGCTTGATTTGTTCGTCTGTTAGTTCGTCACTATCGTTACTAACAACTAGCTCTACCTGTTTGCCGTTAGCTTGCAACAATAGTTGGATATCTCCTGTGCCCTTGGAATACTTGTTTGCATTGTCCAAAAGTATTGTTACAAGTTGTTTTAGTTGACCTTCGTTGCCCTTGACCACGATGTCGCGCTTGATGTCGTAGGTAAATACCTTTCCATTTTCATAGAACAATGCGTCAAATCCAAGGGATACAATTCCCGTGCAATCGGAAATGTTGACTGTTTTCATTTCCACACGAACACCGTCGTCATTTTTTGCCAAGAATAGTAAATCTGCAACCAACTCTGCCATACGGTTTGCTTCCAAACGGGTGTTCTCTATCCACTTCATTTGACTTTGAACTGTATCTTCCTGGTGAGATGCAATAATCTCGGTATTTGCTAAAATTACCGAAATTGGTGTTTTTAGCTCGTGCGAAGCATCCGCAACAAACTGACGTTGATTGTTCCAGCTGTCTTCTACTGGCTTCAATGCAACTCGTGCCAAGATAATGGAAATAATGAAGTATGCCCCAACACCAACAAGCAACGTGATTACAGAATATGCGATAAAGGATACTACACTGTTTTGTAAACTGTCAATATCGTAAATAGCAATTAACAAGGTTTGAGTTTTACTATCCCACACTCTACGATAATTGGTTCTAACTGGTAACCAACCAGTATCTTCTTCAGACTGAACAATTTTGTTTACAAGTTGATTTAATCTGACAAGACCAATATCTACCCCCGGGCCATAGCGAAGATTGATGATTTTTTGCTGGTTAACGTCGTATTGCACCAACGCAATGTCGGTAAACATTTCGTCTTCCGCAAATACGTTTGGCGGGGTGGAAAAGTCATAACTCAACGCTTCTTCCATGCGAAGATTTCTGTCGGTGTGCAAGCGTCCGTATCCAATGGAAAAAACGATTAACAATCCAACAAAGAATACCAAACAAACGGATATAGCATTGATAACTATTATTTTTTTGCGAAGTTTATTTATCAATTTGTTTTCTCCAAAAAGTAACCTAGCATACGCTTGGTGGCAATATTCAAAGTGCTACCAATGAAAAACAACTTTTTGCGAAGGAAGGAAATATATGCTTCCACGTTGTTTTCGGTAATATCACTATCCAATCCCCATACCTTGCTAATGATTGTTTCCTTTCCAATGACTTGTGTGGGGTTACTCAAGAACAAACGCATAATCTCGTATTCTTTTGCTCCCAAGGCAACACTTTTTGTTCCACAAGACAAAGTATAGTTGAGTGGATTGAGAGATACGTCGGCAAAGGACATTTCGTCGTACACCATTTCCGACTGTCTGCGAGTAAGTGCCCTTACACGAGCAAGAAGCTCTTCGCTAGCAAATGGTTTTGTAAGATAGTCGTCCGCACCGCAATCAAGTCCCTTTACGCGGTTGGAAACTTCATCCCTAGCCGTCAGCATTAAAACTGGTACGCTAACCTTTTTTTCGCGCATACGACGAACCACTTCAAAGCCATCCATATCGGGCATCATAACGTCCAAAACGACAACGTCGTAGTCACCAGTTGTAGCGGCAAACAAACCGTTTTCGCCATCGTACACAACGTCGGCTACAAACTTGTTGCGTCTAAACAATTCGCCAAGTGCATCGGCCAATTTAATTTCGTCATCTATTACTAATACTTTCATACTGTTCACCTTATATATTAGCGGTATAAAAATGATAATATATTTCTCTTAAACAAGGCTTAATACTTTTTTGTTAACAATTGCAACAAAACTGTATAATTATTTGTTGGTTGCCAACACTTGCATGGGAGATAAAAAAATGAGTAAATCTAAGAAGGTAATTTTATTTGCAAATTGTGTAACCGTTGTTGTATGTGGAGTTATAGGATTGTACTTGGAACAAGAATTGTTTCAATGGAAATCCCTTTTGTTCTACACCGCTATTAGCAACCTTGTTGCAATTGTAATGTGTATTGTAATGGCTGTAAAAATAGCAACTAACAAACTAAACTCGAAGGTGTGGAAAATCCACTTTGTTGTAGCTTCAATGATGGCCTTTACCCTTGGTGTAATATTGCTTGGAGCAGGACTATTTACCAACAATTACGGACAGTATTTTTGGCAAAATGGAGACTGGGCTTTGCACTTGGTTTGCCCAGTGCTTGTCATAATCAATCACCTTGCATTTAGTCCAAAACAGCTTACAATATCCTGGGGAATTATTCCAATGGTTATTACCACTGGGTACGGAATTGTAATGTATATCCTAAATGGGCTTGCTCTAGTTAGTGGTCCCTACTTCTTTTTTGACGTTCAAACAATAGGTGTCAAAGCAGGCATCCAGTATGGAATAATTATGGTTATGTATTGTGTTGGTATTACGCTTGCAATGTATTTACCCAAAAGACAGAAACAACAGTATAGTACAACTAAAAATACTCAAGCAATACACGTATAACCATTGAACAGTTTTACTTGTACAACTTAGCAAGTCCGCCAATGGATGTTTCGCGGTAACTTTCCAAGATGTCTTTGCCTGTTTCGTACATTGCAGTAACAACTGTGTCAAAGCTGATCTTGGCGCTTGCCGTCAAGAAGGTTGCAAGGCTAACTGCGTTGATTGCACGCATTGCCGCAACAGCATTGCGCTCAATACAAGGTATTTGTACCAAGCCACAAACAGGATCGCAAGTTAATCCAAGATGATGTTCCAATGCAACTTCGGCACTGTATTCAATTTCTTGCAAGGACATATTGTGCATTTCTGCTAGACCTGCCGCAGCCATACTGCAAGCTGTGCCAATTTCCGCCTGACAGCCACACTCGGCTCCACTAATAGATGCATTTGTTTTAACCAAATTACCAACAATACCTGCTGTTAACAAAGCATGAATTAGATCGTCTTCCGTAAAGTTGTGATGTTCAACAGAAAAACGGAAAACTGCTGGTAGTACACCTGATGCCCCACAAGTTGGAGCTGTTACAATAGTGCCACCACTGGCATTTTGTTCGCCAACTGCAAAAGCGTAGGAAGATACAATTCTATCTTCATGCGTTTGTGGACTTTCCTTGTGCTTGGCGGTTACAAGCATCTTGGCACGTCTAACAACGTTTAGACCACCAGGCAAAACCCCTTCTTGACACAAACCTTCTTCAATGCTGTTGTTCATAGCTTGCCAAATAGTTTTCATATAGTCAACAATTTCTTCACCTTCGTATTGGATGGCATATTGCCATAGACGAAGGTTATTTTTTTGACAATATTCTTTTATCTCGGCAAAGCTGTTGTGAGGATAGATTTCCTGCTCTGGACAAAAGCTTTCGCCAGCCACTAAAATTGCACCACCGCCAACACTAAATACTTGGCGTTTTTCAACAATCTCATCACCTACGTAAGCGTAGAAATCCATAGTGTTTGGATGCACACAGGGTGACTCTTTGTCAAAGATTATTTCCACATCTTTGTTCCCAAAAACACCTTTGATAGCTCTATCCGTTCCGTGACCTTGACCTGTCAATGCCAATGAACCGAACAATACAACCTTGTACTTGTCGGCATTTGGATGGTCTGCAAAAAAACCTTCGGCAGCTTTCGCTGGTCCCATTGTGTGAGAACTTGATGGACCAACACCAATTTTATATAGTTGACGCAAACTTTTCATAATTGTTTTCCTTTTCCACAACTGGATTATCTATATCATTGTAGACAACTCTATATCTACAATTTTTATTGAATACCCCTTTTGTACAGACATTTGTTTTATGAACACACATCAACAAATATCATATAAATTTTTATTAGTTAACCATAATGTACACTTTGTAACAAAAACCATTTTGGTTAAAGTTAAAGATTTGTAGTGTACAACTAAAGCGTCTTAACGCTTTAACATTGTATGATCCCAAATAATTGTAACGGGACCATCATTGTGTTGTTCTATTTGCATATCGGCACCAAATACGCCTAGTTTTACATCCACGCCTTCGGCTCTTATTAGCTCGGCGGTGTCGCGATATATTTTGTCGGCAAGCACTGGTTCTTCCGCCCCAAAGAAGCTCGGTCTGTTTCCTCCCGTTAAATCTGCTCCCAGCGTAAACTGTGATACAAACAAAATTTGACCGCCAACGTCCTTGACGGATAGATTCATTTTTCCATTTTCGTCGCTAAAAATACGCAGCTTGCTCATTTTTGCAGCAAAGGGTTTGCACCAAGCTGTGTCATCTCCCTTTTCTACACAAAAGTAGATTACAAGTCCTTTGTCAATTTGACTGATAACGTTGTTGTCAACACGCAGTGTTGCTCCGCTAACACGTTGAATTACTGCTTTCATATTAGCACCTCTATTTTTTATACAACAATTATACCATACATTTTGCTTTGTGCATATATCTTTTGACAATTTTAACAAAACCTTTTGTTCTATGTAATGATACAAAACAATGCCATCTGTGCATATTGTAATAAGGTAATAAATAATTTTTGTCTACTCGCAAATAAAAGGTCCTTTTGTTTTAGACAAATAAATCTAAAAGTGCTATTATATTGATATGGACGAAATCAAACTAACCAATGCTCAACAGCATTACAAAAAAATGACACAAACACCAGTTGCAAAGCTGGTAATAACACTAGGTATCCCCACCACCATCAGCATGTTGATAACCAACATATACAACATGGTAGACACCTACTTTGTTGGAACACTTGGCGAATCTCCCCAAGGATCAATTGGCGTACTGCTAACCTTGCAAGCAATTATTCAAGCTTTTGCCTTTATGCTAGGGCACGGTAGCGGAACCTACGTATCCAAGGAATTGGCAGACAAAAATCACGTACAAGCAAACAAATACGTATCAACAGCTTTTTTTGTGGGTGGCGGAATTGGACTTATCTTCTCGCTACTGGGGCTAACATTTTTAACACCACTAATGCGTTTTCTGGGCTCAACGGAGACCATCCTACCATACGCTAAACAATATGGTATGTGGGTACTCATTTCCTGCCCCTTCCTTATTTGTTCGCTGATACTCAACAACAATTTGCGTTACGAAGGCAAGGCTACATATGCAATGATTGGCCTTGTTAGCGGTGGTCTACTTAACATTTTGCTAGACTACATATTTGTAAAGGTTGTTTCCCTAGGCGTTTTTGGCGCAGGGATGGCAACGGCCATTTCACAAATCATTAGTTTTACTATCTTGCTTGTTTTGTACACAAAGATGGCGCAAAGCAAGATTTCTATCAAGTACATAACAAAAAACAAGCTTGTGTATATACACATTCTCAAAGCGGGCTTCCCTTCATTTATTCGTCAAGGACTCAACAGTATATCTGGTGGTCTACTCAACCGCTTAGCTGGCCATTACGGATCACAACTTGGTATTGCCGACCAAACAATTGATGCAATGAGCATCGTCAACCGCATAAGTAACCTTATTATGTGCGTTGGAATGGGAATTGGTCAAGGCCTACAACCAGTTGCATCCTTCAACTACGAAGCAAAGCACTACGGCAGGGTAAAGAAAGGACTTGTCACCACCGTTGCAATCAGTTTTGCATTTGTTTTTGTACTTTGTGTACCGGTATTTTTCCTAGCAGAAAACATTGTGTACATTTTCCAAAAGAGCCAAACAGTTGTAGAACTTGGAACGCAAGCACTACACTACGCATTGATAGGGCTGATGTTCATGCCATTGTACGTTCCCATCAACATGACCTACCAAAGCATACGAAAAAGCGGTGTTGCTTCCTTCCTGTCACTACTGCGCAGTGGCATGGTGTTCATTCCAACGTTGATAATTGCAACATCTTTGTGCGGAGTTACAGGAATACTATTTTCCCAACCACTTGCAGACGCAATAACGGGACTAATCAATATTCCTTTCTTCGTCCACTTCCTACGAGAAAAACATAACGATGAAATTCAAGTTGCAACAATAGAATAAAAAATAAGAGCAAACACAGTTGATGTTTGCTCTTTTTGATATAATTTGTATTTTTTGAACTGTTAGTTAAACCTTGATATATTTTCAGCTTAATCAAGAGTGTTGAACCATTGCATAAAAGCATCAAATTGTGAACTAAGTTCCTGCAAACCGCCGTTGTTAACAACGTAGAAATCTGCCTTTGCAATTGGACCGCCCTTTTCGGAGTTTTCAATTTCGGCAATATCACGGCTATCTACTTGTTCCGCTGTCAATGGACGAATCTTGCGCGTTGCTAAACGTTGTTTTCGAATACGACTGTCGGTAACAACCGCCAAAACAACAAGATTGTCGCCAAGCAACTCCTTGAGTATTACGTATTCCGACCAGCTGTACAAGCCATCTAGTACAACGTTAGATGTTTCTAGTTTAGCAAGGATTTCTTCCTTCAACAAAACAGCAAAAGCACCCATACCATAATTTGCACGAAGGCTTTCCCTCATAGCGCGTTCGTTTTGTTCATTAACTTCGATGCCTTGTTTTTTAAGTTGGTTTACAGTAACACCGCCAAAGTAAACGCTTTGCCAACCCATTTTTACAAAATAATCGCACAAAACGCTCTTGCCAGAACCGCACATACCAACAACTGCAACTGCTTTGTTCATTAGTAAATCCCCCTTGTATACAAATAGTTTACAACAAAAGCTAAACTATTGCAAGTGTAACAGCCCAAACAAAATGGGCTATTTTTTTCTTTTTGACAAACACCACCTATTGTGTTAGAAGCTTGCAAGTAAAGGCCGTTTCATTATCCCTTTCCCCTGCGATCAAAATTCCATCTTCTACGTTTTTTGTAAAGATGTTGACTGTGTTGCCTAATTTAAGTTCCTTGTGATAGGCAATTTCAAATCCAACAAAATTTGCTGTGTTTTGGGTATCTACTGCATAATCAATGTAACAAGTGTTGTTAACGTGACCATTCAAATCCAAATCGCAAAAACGCATTGTTCTGGAGTAACTAATAGCAAAACTGTCGTCTAGTCTAATCTTGTCCATAGTCATATCGTCGTCCAACATTGTTGTATCGAAGTCCGCCGTGTAAATTGACTCCACCTTTTTGCTAGAAGCAATGCGTCTACTTTCCTTGTCAATGATTAGCCAAGTTTGTACTCCACAAAACAGTTGCTCCCCTTTTTCATCTACAGCAACAAACAATCTGTCAGCAAAAAACTTGCTTGGCGCGATTGGCCAAGTGTACAACTTGAAGTATTTAATTGGCTTTGTTATGCTCTTAAAATACTTAACCTTAATTTTTCCAAGCACCCACAACAAACCGTTGTCGTTCATTGTGTGCCAACCAAATCCCAATATTTCGGCGTGGTCGGTTGCAAGGTTTTGCATAAATTGAAGTGTATGACTGTGTCTTAGTTGACTGTTTGCATCGAAGTCACTTTCTTGCAAATGTACGTCACGACACAAAAAAGTTTTGGTAGGTAACATATTGTTTTACCTCTTTTAGTATTGTCAATATGCCTAAATTATACTCTTTACTAACCAAAATGTCAAAGGGTGCCGTGCACACTGAATAAAAATTGAAAAACTTGCTATCCGCTACAAATATTGCAACAAATGAGTATTACATACATTTGCTAATCAGCAGATACGCGCGCATAAATTTAGGTTATGTTACAATAAATATACTATATTAAAATTATGTTGACACAATTTTTAATTTATTATATAATAATTTCATTGTGAGGGAGTAATTTACGCAAGAAATTGTGGAACACTTACCAACAGCCGACATAATAAGTCTGGTATTGTTTTAGAAAATGAGACTCACGCAACTAGGACATACCCCTAGACTGCGTGAGTCTTTTTTAATATTTTGAGAGGAAGAAAAATGAAACACTATCAACACAACATCCAAGAGGTGCTAGATCACGTTCAATCCACAACTGATGGATTAACTAGCGCCGAAGCAAAAAAACGCTTGGAAGCAAACGGTAAAAACAAACTTGCCGAAGCAAAGAAAACATCATTGTTTGTAAAGTTCCTAAAACAACTTACCGACCCAATGATCATCATCTTGTTGGTTGCTGCTGCAGTTAGCTTGGTTTTGACACTTGTTGAACAAACTGGCGAATTTGCTGACGTTATCATCATCGTAGCAGTAGTTTTGCTCAATGCTATCCTTGGCGTTGCACAGGAAAGCAAGGCGGAAGCAGCCATTGCCGCACTGCAATCCATGACGGAAGCAAAATGCAAGGTTATCCGTGACGGCAACATGATGTACGTAGACAGCTGCGACCTTGTTGTTGGCGATATCGTTTTGCTAGAAGCTGGCGACAGCGTTCCTGCTGACTGCCGTATACTAGAAAGCGCAAGCTGCAAGGTAGAAGAAGCTGCCCTTACTGGCGAAAGCGTTCCTGTAGACAAGTTCTCACACGAAATCTCTGGCGAAGTTAGCTTGGGCGACCGCAAAAATATGCTCTACATGGGTAGCTCCATTGCATACGGACGCGCTACAGCAGTTGTAGTTGCAACTGGTATGGATACCGAAATGGGCAAGATTGCACACGTTTTGAACACAGCTGTGGAAGAAAAAACTCCATTGCAAATCAAGATGGCTCAACTTTCCAAGATTCTTACCTACATCGTTCTTGGTATTTGCGTGGTAATCTTCATTGTTAACCTAATTATGCACGGTTTTGCTGCCGCTGCTGTTATGAACAGCTTTATGGCTGCTATCGGTTTGGCGGTTGCCGCTATCCCCGAAGGTCTTGCAACAGTTGTTACCATCGTTTTGAGCATTGGTGTTACAAACATGAGCAAGAAAAACGCAGTTATCCGCAAGCTTACAGCGGTAGAAACACTTGGTTGCGCCGAAATCATTTGTTCTGACAAAACTGGTACACTTACACAAAACAAGATGACCGTTGTAGAAACATATTCATCCGACGATGAACTTCTTGCAATTGCAATGGCTCTTGCTAGTGATGCTAAGTTGACAAACGGCCAAGCAGTTGGCGAACCAACCGAATGTGCTCTTGTAAACTATGCAAACAGCGTAGGTCACGACAAAGCCCTTTTGGAAGCTGCAACACCACGTGTAGCAGAAGCTCCATTTGACAGTATGCGCAAGATGATGAGTACGCTCCACAAGACAGCCGAAGGTATCACACAATACACAAAGGGTGCTCCAGACGAAGTTGTTGCTCGTTGTACACACGCACTTGTTGATGGCAAGGTTGTTGAAATGACGGAAGAAATCCGCGCTCAAATCCTTGGCGCAAACAAGGCAATGGCAGATAAAGCACTTCGCGTACTTGCCGCTGCATACGTTAACTACGACGCATTGCCCGAAGACGTTAGCCCAGAAGCTATCGAAAAGGACATGACATTTATTGGTCTATCCGGCATGATCGACCCTGTTAGACCAGAAGTTACCGATGCTATCGTTCGTTGCGGTCAAGCTGGTATCCGCCCAATCATGATCACAGGCGACCACATTGACACCGCTATTGCAATTGCAATGCAACTTGGCATCATCACACATCCAAGTCAAGCTATCCTTGGTTCAAAGCTCGACGACCTAACAGACGAAGAATTTGAACAAGTTGTTGGCAACTACAGCGTTTACGCTCGCGTTCAACCAGAACACAAGGTTAGAATTGTTAACACCTGGAAAAAGCTTGGCAAGGTTTGCGCTATGACTGGTGACGGCGTTAACGACGCTCCAAGTATCAAGTCCGCCGATATCGGTGTTGGTATGGGTATCACAGGTACCGACGTTACCAAGAGCACAGCCGATATGGTTCTTAGTGACGACAACTTTGCAACAATCGTAACAGCCGTTGGCGAAGGCCGTCGTATTTACGACAACATCCGCAAGGCTATTCAGTTCCTACTATCCAGCAACTTGGCCGAAGTTATTGCAGTATTTGCTTCCACATTGCTTGGATTTACACTACTCAAGCCCGCACACTTGTTGTGGATCAACCTTGTAACAGATACTTTCCCCGCAATTGCACTTGGTATGGAAAAGGCAGAACCAGACGTTATGACTCGCCCACCACGCAAAAAGAACGAAGGTATCTTCAGCAACGGTCTTGGTTTCAACGTTGCTTTGCACGGTTTGTTTGTAGCTATTTTGACACTTGTTGCTTACTTCATTGGCTTCATGGATGAACACAACCACGTTCTTGATTGGTCCTTGATTACCGAAACATCCAGCCACGGTATGACAATGGCGTTCCTAACAATGAGTATGTGCGAAATCTTCCACGCATACAATGCACGTAGCATGCAACACAGCATCTTCAGTATGAAGAAGCAAAACACAGTTTTGTGGGCAGCTATGATTGGTTCCTTGGCACTTACAACATTGGTTATCTTCGTTCCAGGCATTAACGATGCATTCGGTTTTGTAGACGCTAGTGGCAACGCTTGCATCACAATTGCAGAATACTTCATCGCTCTTGGTCTTGCATTTGTAATCATCCCATTGGTTGAAATTCAAAAGCTTATCCAAAATGCTGTTGCAAAAAGAAGAGCTAGCAAGTAATAACCTAACAAAATAACAAAAAACGGTATTACCATTTGGTAGTACCGTTTTTATTTGTAAAAAATATTCAACTGTGCCATTTGCGACTAGTAGTTGTCGCAAGTGGTTCTAGTAGGAGAAATGCCATTGCCTAAATATGACAAACGGATATCCTTTACACAAGGACACCACCATTTATCCAATAATATCTCTTATCACTTCCCCTGCAATCAGTAGCCCTGCTGCGCTTGGCACAAAGGAAATACTGGATGGTGTTTGTCTGCGACCATCACTTTCTTCCGGCTGAAACAATGGTTGCTGTGGCATATCTTTGCTGTACACCACCTTGAGGGAAGTGATATTGCGCGCCTTTAGCTCCTTGCGCATAACCTTGCACAATGGGCAAACGGATGTTTGGTAGATATCGGCCACTTCAAAATTGGATTGTAGCTTGTTGCCTGTGCCCATGCTGGCAATGATTGGCGTGTTGTGTTGCTTGCAAAGCTCTACTAGCAAAAGTTTGCTTGTAACTGTGTCGATAGCGTCCACTACGTAATCGTAACTGGCAAAGTCAAATTTATCGGCCGTTGTGCTGTCAAATCGACAGTTAACTGCGGTAACGTTGCATGCTGGATTGATATCGGCAATGCGGTTTGCTGCAACTGTAGTTTTGGGGTGTCCTACTGTGCTGTGCAATGCAAACAACTGGCGATTGATGTTGGATATGTCTACAACGTCGCAATCCACAACGGTCAAACGGCCCACTCCTGCACGTGCCAAAGCTTCCACAACATAGCTACCTACACCACCTAGCCCAAATACAGCCACATTACTATCCTTTATCTTTTGCAAAGCCTGCTCCCCAATGAGCATTGATGTTCTACAAAACTGCATATTTCCCCTTTTTGCAACAAAAGCGCAAAGATTGATACTTTCTTACATTGTAACCTTTGCCAAAACAAAAGTCAAGGTGTTTTTGCTCCACTTGCATGCACTGGGATTGCCACCGCATTCTCGTCAAAATGTGGTCAACTACCACAAATGGACGTTGGCGGTATAAACTGCGCAAAAAATCATCACACTATCATCAATAACAACGTATAATTTACAAGGGGATTTGCCGTGAAGTGCAAAGTGATAGTAAACAAAGATAGTGGCAACTCCAACAAGGTTAACATTGATGCGCTAAAGCAGTACTTTGGTTGCGAGTTGGATATCCAATACATAGGTGCCAGCGACAACTGGTCGGCAGAAGGATACGATACCATTGTTGTGTGCGGAGGAGATGGAACACTGCACAATGCCCTTGTCAAATGCCACAACAAGCAACTATTTTACCTGCCTTGCGGAACACTAAATGAAGGGGCTAGAAAGGGGGATATTTCCGCCATTGGCAAGGTTAACGACCAACCCTTCCACTACGTTTGCGCGGCAGGAAGCTTCACTCAAATAGGCTACACGGCAAACAACAAAAGCAAGCAAAGGTTCAAGGCGCTAGCATACCTACCCAAAGTGTTTAGTAGCTACCATTGCCATCAGATACCTGCCACGCTCAAAATCGACGATCAACAACACAGCGGCGAATACACTTTGCTTATGGTAATACGAAGCAAGTGTTGTTTTGGGTTTAATTTCAACAAACAATTTGACAAACGCCCCAGTTTGTATATGCTTGCGGTAAAAAGCTGTGGCAAGGATAACTTTGTTAACAAAATACGGTTATTTTTCCCCTTTTTTCGCATCTTTTTTTGCGGAATTGGTAAACCAACACAAAACAAAAAGTGGCTACTGCTACCATTTAGCAACGCCACCATCACTCTAGAAAAACAGCACGACTTTTGCTTTGATGGCGAAAAGATAGTATTGCAAGGCAAACTATCCTTTTGCGAACAGCAACTAACTAAACCAATTGTAATACTGCAACCCAGTTGCTTTTGCCACAAAAAAGCACGCAAAAAGCTTAAAAAAATAGTTGAGTAAAACAAAACCCATTTACTTGCATCAATATGCAAGCACAACGATCATAGCTAACAAAAAGAATCAAAAAAGGTGCATCCGAATATAGACGGATATGCACCTTTTATATTTGCTAAACTATTCTACTTTTTGAAAGGCAACAACAAGCGTGTTTGCTTTTTGTATTCTGCCCAGCCTTCTTTGCGAGATTGACGAGTTTCCGCCATTGGCAAGCTTACAAAACAGAACAACATTGTGTTGACAAATGCGCCAGCAAACAAGTACCACATACTAGGCAAAACGCTTACAACGCAAATTGCCAAGCCCCACCACATGGATATTTCCCCTAGGTAGTTGGGGTGACGGCTGTACTTCCACAATCCTACGTGGATAAATGGAGTGGGACGAGTTTTGCGGTAGTTTTGCATTTGAATATCGGCAACAGCTTCCAAGATGGTTGCGCCAAGCATAACAACAGCACCGATATATGTGCCCACGTTAGCTGTAACGGCAAAATCCATAACGTACACAAGTGGCAACACACACAAATACACAACTAGTGAAGGTACCATGTGGATGCCAATGTAGTTGATGATTTGGTAAAATGGACCGGTTTTTTCCTTGAGCATTGTGTAGCGCCAATCCTGATATTGCATACCGGTAAAAGTATATGCCCAGTTTGCCGTTAGACGCACGCCCCAAATGCAAACAATTACAAGTGGCAAAATTTGTGCCACGCTAAGATCCTTTCCCCAAGCATAAGCTATACCAATAACAATGGGTTGCACACTCCAAAATGGATCATAAACGGAAGCGGTGTTCAACAACACACTAAATATGTACACAAATGTTGTTGTGGCAACTTCCACAATGAGCAACTTGAGCCACAAATTTCCTTCAAGTGCGTTGAACAAAAATATTCCGCCCACCGTTGTTGCGGCGTAAATTGCAAAGATAATCAAAAAACCCAAAGGTCTGCTTTTTCTCATTGGTAAATTCTCCTTTGTTTTAAACAGTATACACCACAAAAGTAAACTGTGCGTAAATACAAATCACTTATATAGTAAATACCTGCAAAAAGATATTGAAAACTAAATCACAAACAATAAAGAGAAAACGATGCCTAAAACATTGTTTTCTCTTTTATTTTGCAATTATTTATGTTCCAGTACTAGTCGTTGTAGCCATTGGGGTTTTTGCTTTGCCAATTCCACAATGATGCGCACATTTCGTCGATGCCAAGTTCGGCAACCCAACCAAGATGAACCTTTGCTTTGGTGCAGTCGGCATAGCAAGTTGCAATGTCGCCATCACGTCTGCCAACAATCTTGTAGGGGATTTCATGTCCGCAAGCTTTTTCAAAAGCTTTTACCACTTGCAAAACGCTGTATCCGCATCCTGTTCCAAGGTTGTAGATGTGTGTGCCGGTTGTGCTGATTCCTTCTATTGCAGCAACGTGCCCTTTTGCTAGGTCTACAACGTGAATGTAATCCCTTACACCTGTTCCGTCTGGTGTATCGTAGTCGTTGCCAAATACCGACAAATATGGAAGTTGACCAATTGCAACCTTGGCAATATATGGTGTAAGGTTGTTGGGGATACCCTTTGGATCTTCGCCGATAAGTCCACTTTCGTGCGCACCAACTGGGTTAAAGTAGCGCAGTAGTACTACTGTCCAGTCGGAGTCGGACTTAGCTAGGTCGGACAAGATAACTTCCTGGAAGTATTTGCTGGAGCCATATGGGTTGGTTGTTCCGCCCACCTTGCAATCTTCGGTAAGTGGCAAAACTTCGGGATCGCCGTAAACTGTTGCAGAAGAACTAAACACCATCTTCTTGCAGTTGTACTTGTTCATCACTTCTACCAAGGCAAGTGTTCCGTAGATATTGTTGTTGTAGTATGTAAGGGGAATACGACAACTTTCGCCAACGGCCTTCAACCCTGCAAAGTGGATTACGTAGTCAATTTTATGTTCAGAAAAAATTTGTTCCAACACAGACTTGTCGCACACGTCGCCTTGATATGCAATTACCTTTTTGCCAGTAATTTGTTCAACACGTTGCAACGCCTTGGGGGAAGAATTGCTGTAGTTATCAATTACAACAACTTCGTAGCCCTTTTGCAACAGTTCCACACAAGTGTGGGAACCAATGTAGCCTGCGCCACCTGTAACAAGAATTTTCATAGTATGCCTCCTAGAATAATTTTTCAATAGTAATGCCGTCGGAAATTTCCACGTCATAGAAAGTTGCGCTGTATCCTACTGCCTTTTTGTAGCTATTACCAACAAGAGTTTTGAAGCTTTCCACGTCTTCCTTGTTGACAATAGATACCGTGCAACCACCAAATCCCGCACCCGTCATACGGCTACCAAGACAAGCAGGGTGGTTTTGTGCTGTATGCGCCAAAACGTCCAATTCGTTGCCAGTAACTTCGTACAAATCACGCAAGGATGCGTGTGATTGGTTGAGTAGTTGCCCAAGCTTTACCAAGTCGCCTTGTCTTAGTGCCTGCTCAGCATCGGCAACACGTTGACACTCGTACACTACGTGCTTGCATCTGTTGGCAATAACCTCTGGCAATAAATGCTTGTATTGTTCAAATTGCTCCACAGTAACTTCGGCCAAACAAGATACTGGCAAAACTTGTTGCAAAATTTCCAACGCTTTGTCTGTTTCTTGACGGCGCTCATTGTATTTGCTTGTAACTAGACTGTGGGGCTTGTTGCAGTTGGCAATTACCAATGTGTATTGTTGCAAATCTAGTGGAACGTCTTGGTGAGATACCGCCTTGCAGTCCAGCAGCATTGCGTGGTTTTTGCTACCATTTGCAGAAGCATATTGGTCCATAATTCCACAGTTGATACCACAATACTCCCTTTCCGCCTTTTGAGCAAGCAAAGCTAGCGTGCGCTTGTCGATGGTAGTGTTGGTAAGAGTTGCTAGCGCTTGCAAAGTGGAAACTTCAATAGCCGCTGAACTAGAAAGTCCACCGCCAAAAGGAACCGCACAGTCGTAGTGAAGATCACATCCAACAAGTGGATATCCTGCTTGTTGCCACACATAGGCACATCCAGCTTGGTAGCAAGCGTGCTTTAGGTTGCGATAGCTATCTAGCTTGTTCAAGTCCAACGTAACTTTATTTGGCAAGGTTGTCCAAGAAATGTTTATGCTATTTGTTCCGTTTGCACGTGCATACACGGTGTTTTTCAAAGAAAGTGCCGCAGGGAAAACCTTTCCGCCACAGTAATCGATGTGTTCGCCAATAACGTTCACTCTGCCCGAAGCGGATATTTTGTATTGGTATGATGCTTGCACAAAGCCCATATCTTGCAAAAAGCTATCTAGGTCACTATCGCTCTTGAACACAGCTGTGTTTTGCAAAATGCGGTAGCAAATGGAAGAAAGTTCCTTTTGCATAGCAAGGTGAACGCTATCCTTGTCGTATGCAGTAACCAAGGCCTTTGTTTCGTCGTAAACGTCTTTAAACTCTGCAAGTTCGGCTGTTAAAGGTTGTTGGTTTGCAATTAGTTCTTCTACTTGTGCCAGTTGAGCAACTAGTCTACCTGGCAAAATAAACAATCCTTGCGCTTCGATTAGGCCAATAGATTCCTTCTTGATGATGTGGAACTCTGGATGAGCATGGAACACACCATCGGGGTAACGTTCGCTTGTAATGTTACTGCGCAAAATGATGTTCATTTCGTAGCAGCCATTGCGCTTTACTACAGTTGGACTAATTTCGTGGCATTGCTTTCCGTTTTGTGTAGGAATCAAACCTAGTTGTTGGTTTTGATATGTATACCAGGTGTCGTGGATAAGGGAAGACAGTTCTACAAGCTTATCCTTGTTGAAGCTGGACAAGCGAATAACTGTTCCTGGCCAATCTAGTGTGCCAATGGTAACGTCTTCGTATCCTTCCTTTACGTAGTGATGCTTTACCGTTGCACTGTGCAATGGAAGCTTTTCGCCACCACCTTGGTAATGGTCGTGAGCTAACACACTACCGCCAATACGTTCCAATGGAGCATTGCAACCAACAAAATAATGGGGAAATTGGTCTACAAAGTCAAATAGATTTACAAACGTTTGTCTATCCACGTGCATTGGGATATGCTCACAATTTACTACAATGCCGTGTTGGAAGAAATATCCATATGGACTGAACTGCCAAAACCATGGCTTTCCGTCCAGATTCAAGGATACAGTTCTAAGTGTGCACTTTCCGCGTTTGGAGAAACCTTCATTTTCACGGCAGATAACACATTGTGGGTATCCGCCAGCAACGCTGTTGCCACTTGCGGCTTTTTTGGGATCTCTAAACTCAGGCTTGGCAAGGTTGATTGTAACCACCAATCCATCAGCAAAGAAACGTGGGTTCTTGTCCAAAACAGCCTTTTTTACGTAGCCATTTGCCACGCAGTAGTCGTACAGCCACTCCGTTGCAGCCTTTGGGCCTTGTTGTTGGTAAACGCAAGCAAATGCTTGGTCAAGTTGGCTTGGACGAAGGGATAGTTCACCCATAACGCGGTCACAGTATGCTGCACCGTATTCCGCTTCGAACAATCCCATTTTTGCACCTTCTTGAACAAGGTCGGCTAGCAAGCTGTCAATATCTTGCTCGCAAACAGTTTCCCCACTAGGCTGATAACTATCCAACCCCAAAATGGTCAAAACGTTGTTGCGCACATAGTGCACGTCACTTTGTTGCAGACCAAGATGATTTTGCGCATGGATCAGTAATTTGTCAATAACGTTAAAAATACTCATTGCAATCTCCTTGCAGAAATATTGTAGCGCCAACGATGTTGGCTTTTATTTGTTTAGTTAAGTTACTACACTAGCATCAAGTATACAATCACAAAGATTGCTAGCATAAGTGCAAACAGCGCCAATGTTAGTGTCAATAACACGTTGCCGCGCTTTTTGTTAAGCTTGCGGTTGACAAGTGCAAACACAAGCGACACTACCGTTATTGGCAAAGCAATTATACCACAGTAGATAAATACCAATATATACAACCCTACTGTGTTGGGTGTATCTGGATCAATTGGCTTGTAGAACTGCACCAAAAAATCCACAAAGTACACGCAGAACAATACCGCCATCACCAGCATTGCCACAAGCAAAATGATGTTGATAACTAGCAATACAACTTGTTTTTTAGGCATAAAATAACCCTCCTTGTTTGTAGAAAATAAACAAACTTTAGTATTATTTTGTCGCAAAAACTCAAAAGAATTTATATTTTCAATATAAAAGTTTATCTAAAACTCTTTTGTGTACACCCTAGATGCTTCTCCACCCATATCTGGTAATTCACACAAAAAGCTATAACCATATTTTTCGTACAAACCAACGTGATTGGTGGAAATGTACAACGCACCACTGCCATGGGCCACAGCCTGTTGCTGTGCGTAATCTAGTAGCAACCCCATATAGCCACGATTGCGATACTGTGGAAAGGTATACACAAATCCCACCCAAGGTGTAAGCTCGGTGTTGGGAATATCATCTTTTTCGGCAAGGGTACAAAAAGCAAGCAAATTGTCTTGCTCTGTCAAAAGCAGCACTTGGGTACTTCTACCGCAAAGCTCCTTGAGCTTTTCTTCCTTAATCAAGCTTACAAGATATTGCCCAGCACCCCAATCGCTTTTTGCAATTTGCTCCAGCCAATACTCCTTGTTTTGAATTGTGTAGTAATCTATAATTTTCATAAGTAATCGTTTTTATTTTTGTGATTTTAACATTAAACGTTCTATATAGTGCAATCAACTTTAAGATTAACAATGCACATATTAGTGCTTCATCTACCTACTTGTGTACACAAAACATAACCACAGACCAATTATTGCGCTCCCACTTTTTTACTGAAACTACTGCCTGCAAAGACAAACGATGGTTTCGACCTGCGTCAAAACTCCAAAAGGTCTCAAAATGGTCGAAAAAATGGGGTTGTAAAGCCTTAAAGTCTCATTTTAACAAAAATGTTTCTGCATTTTCATACAACAGGTTGACTGCCATATCTATTCGCTGAATATTGCTTGCTTTGAAATATTGTTCTTTAAAAAATGAATCTACAAGTGGATTCTGCGTTATATTCGACCTCGGGAAGTCCTTTGTTTGTATTACACAATCAAATGCATAACCAGTG
>JAFTHP010000045.1 GCA_017457305.1 Clostridia bacterium
AATAGACCTACGCACCCCATCAGCTTTTGCCAAAGATCCAGACATTTTGTGGGATGGCGTGGAATATGAGCTTATTACCGTAATCAACAAGACCACTTTTGGCATTACTTACGAAGGTAGCACAGGCAAGGAAATTGCCGATATGCTCCAAGATGGCGTAAGCAGGATGCAAGCCAAAGGGGAGGTTGTGGAAGGTCACGTACAACAAATCTACCGCAAGCTTGTTAGCGAAGAGTTTAGCCGCAACGCATTTGGTACATTTATCAAAACCCTTGCCCGCAAGCCCAAAAACGGCGCAACCTTGTGGCATTGCTCGGTAGGAAAGGACCGCTGCGGCACATGCACTGCATTGCTACTACATTGTCTGGGTGCAAGCAAGGAACAAATCCTACAAGACTATATGCTAACAAACGAGCAAACTGCCAACAGCACACAAGGCATAATAGCACGTGTAAAACCGCACCTGTCGGAGAAAAACATGGCATTGCTACACAGTATGCTTACAGTGCAACAAAGCTATTTGGACTCTTTTTACGACGAAATGCAACAGCTATTTGGTGGAATTGACCAGTTTATTGAAGCTTGTGGCGTAACCGAGCAAGATATTGCTGCTCTACGTGCCAACTATTTGCAAAAGTAATTACCTGTTGCAAAGCCCACACGGTCACAAAATAGTTTAGCAAGATATAAAATCGATTAACAATTTATTATAAAATATAGTATTAACTACAAAAAATAAAACTCCTTGTCTACTGTAACAAGGAGTTATTTTTTTTGTTGATAAATGTTTAGTTGAAAAGGTCAATTAGTATCCTTTCCACCATTTTGCGCATTTCGACGTAGTTGATGTAGTCGTGGTTGTCGAAGACAAATTCGTGAGCAAATGATTGAACAATATCCATAGCCAAATGCACCTTTTCGTTGCAATGTTCAATGGGGATACCAATTTGTTCAAACTTTTGGCAAATTTGCAAAGTGATTTTTTCTTCTATTTGCAAAAACTGATGGTTTACCTGCTCATCAGAGTTCATACTTTGCAATGCTTCGTGCATCTTTGCGTGTTGCTTGTGGGAGTTGATTGCAAGATCCAACACCGATGGAATAAAATCGCAAAACTTGACGTTGGCAGAAAGTTCATTGAGCGCATCGAAAAATGGCCCAAAAGCTTTTTCAATATAAATTTCCAATGCGGAAGTTAATATGTCCTTTTTGTCATTGAAGTAGCCGTACACAATACCGGTAGATACGCCAGCACGCTTGGCAATTTCGGCGGTATTTGTTCCGTGATAGCCTACTTCGGAAAAAAGTTCGTATGCCGCTTGAATAATTTTTTGTTTCTTTTCCTTGGCCCTTTGTTGTTGTGGGTCCCTAACCGTTCTTTTCATGCTTTAATTATATACTATTTTTCAATAATGTTCAACCACTTTTTTAAAAAAGAAAATACATCATAATAAAATGAAAAAGGCTTGAAAATACAATTCTAAAATCGCCCATTTGTTGATAAAATAAAAATGTGAAATTTTTGTCACATTTGTTTGACATCCACACACTTTTGTGTTACTATATCATTAGAAAAATGACGTTTATTTCACATTTGACAAAAGAAAAAGGTGGCTGTTTACTGGTCAACAAGCAAAGCAAAAACTTGAATCGCAGTTTGCTTGCAAAAAGGTAAATTAACCAAAAAAGACCTTTAAGCACCTAACTGTTTCATTTTAACAGCTGTACTATCATTTTTTTTGCAAATGAGAAAAACACTTGGGAGGAAAAACATGACAAAAACACTTGATACTTTTGTTGTTGGTCAACAAGGCGTTGTAAAAATCGTCAATGGCGAAAGAAAGATAAAAAGACGCTTGTTCGACATGGGTATCACACCTGGTGCACACATCATGGTTCGTAAACTTGCGCCCCTTGGCGATCCAATGGAAATCACAATCCGTGGTTACGAGCTTACCTTGCGCAAGGTTGAAGCAGCCTTTGTGACAATGGAGGTTACAAAATGATGAAATTTGCACTTGCTGGTAATCCTAACAGCGGAAAGACCACACTATTCAACGGACTTACAGGAGCAACCGCTCACGTAGGTAACTGGCCCGGCGTTACAGTAGACAAGCGCGAAGGTTTGTACAAAAAGTGTGCTGAACCAATTTCCATTGTAGACTTGCCCGGCATCTACTCCTTGTCACCCTACACTCCCGAAGAAGTTATTGCACGTAACTTTGTGTTGGAAGAAAACCCCGACTGCGTTATCAACATCGTAGACGCAACAAACCTTGAACGTAACCTTTACCTAACAACACAATTGATGGAAATTGACGTTCCAATGGTTATTGCATTGAACATGATTGACGTTGTAGACAAAAGCGGTGACAGAATCAACGAAAAGGAACTTGAACAGCGCCTAGGTTTGCCAGTTATACGCGTATCTGCATTGAAGGGCGAAGGCTTGCAAGAATTGATGGAAAGAGCCTACCAAGCAAGCAAACAAAAGCGCAACGGTGTTACCGTTTTGGAAGACTCTGCTTTGAAGCACCTAATCAGCGACATCACCATTGCCCTAGACGGTCAAAACGTACAAAACCCACTATTCCACGCAATCAAGCTGATTGAGCAAGACGAACTGGAAGTGGAAATGCACAAAGAAACCGTCAAGATGGTAGAAGCCTTCAAAAAGACCTTTACCGACGAACTGTTCGGCAACGACTTTGAGGCCCTAATTGCCGACGGCAGATACAAGTACATAACCAACAACTTCTCTGTTGTAATGCAACACAAAAATCCCGACAGGTTTAGATTGACCAAATCAGACAGAATTGACAAGGCGCTAACACACAGAATTTGGGGTATCCCCATCTTCCTTGGAATACTGTTTTTCATCTTCCACCTAACCTTCTCAGAAGACCTGTTCTTCCTTGGTTCCATCTTCGGTTTGCCAGAGTTGCCCGAAGCTTGGTACACACCAGAAGGGGATCCAATCAACTTTTGGGTACTGTTACTAAGTTGCTTTTACAACGGCGGAGTATTTAGCCCCGGTTGCATCATCAACAACTTGTGGAACGAAATTATCGTTGGTATTCCATTTGGCGCACTACAAGGCCTTGTAGAAGAAAGCGGTATGCAATCTTGGGCAATTGGACTAATCAACAATGGTATCATTGATGGTTTGTGCGGTGTGTTGAGCTTCCTACCTTGGATTTTGACATTGTTCTGCCTGTTCTCCATCTTGGAAGACAGCGGATATATGGCTCGTGTAGCATTTATCCTTGACAGATTGTTCCGCAAGTTTGGACTATCCGGCAGAGCATTTATGCCAATGATCATGGGCTTTGGTTGCTCCGTTCCTGCAATGATCAACACACGTACACTTGCTGACGACAAAGAACGTACAGCAACAGTAAGAGTTATTCCTTTCTTCAGCTGTGGCGCAAAACTACCTATCCTAACAGCAATTGCTGGCGGTATCGTTGCCGCATACGGAGTAGGCAACGCCGATATCATCACATACAGCATGTACGTGCTTGGTATTGTAACAGCAGTTATCAGCGTATTGGCAATGCGCTCCACCACATTGAAGGGCGAAACACCACCTTTCATCATGGAATTGCCAGCTTACCACCCACCACGCTTCAAGAGCTTGATTTTGTTGTTGTGGGACAAGGCTAAGCACTTTATCAAAAAAGCATTTACAATTATTCTTGCATCAACAATCATCATTTGGGTACTAACCCACTTTGATTTCAGTTGGAAACTACTAGAAGATGATCAAATCAACCAAAGCATTCTTGCTCAACTTGGTATGCTATTCCAACCATTGTTCACACCAATGGGATTTGGCAGTCAACTTGGACAATTTGGTTGGGTATTTGTTGTAGCAGCAGTTACTGGCCTAATTGCAAAGGAAAACGTTATTGCAACATTTAGCACACTTGCAGCTTGCCTAATGGCCGTTAGCGGATTGGATTTTGGCAACCTTGCAATCAACGCAGAAGACGGTATCGACGCAGTTAGAGCTATGATTCAAGCAACAGGCATCACTGTTCCTGCACTACTATCCTTCATTGCCTTCAACATGACAACCATCCCTTGCTTTGCAGCAGTTGCAACGGCCAAGTCAGAACTAATCAACAAAAAGACTTACAACCTAACACTACTGTTCTGGGTAGTTACAAGTTACATTGTTGGCGCAGTTGTTTACACCGTTGGTTCTTGGTGGTGGACAGCATTTATTTGGGCTCTTGTTGCAGCACTTGCTGTGGTAGTTATCAAACTGTACAACCTTAGAAGAAACTCATAAGGAGAAACTTTTATGGGACCTGGAGAAATTTTGCTAATTGTCGCTTGCTCTGCAATAGTGATTAGTGTAGTTATTTCCTACTTTATCCGCAAAAAACAAGGCAAAACTTGTTGCGGAGATTGCAGTAGTTGCGGCGGTACTTGCAGTTGCAACAAAAAGAGCAAGTAACACTATTAAATACTGTTACTTGTACATCTAAATAGCACAAATATAGCCATCAAGAATTTTTCTTGGTGGCTTTTTATTACCAAATTTATTGCACAAAAACAACAAAAACTCCTACCCAAAAGGCAGGAGTTTTTTTTATTAAAAATTATCAAATTGTGTAAAACATATTTTACCAAATCACACTATTCTTGTGTTGGGTTTAGTTGCTTGATGTAGCAACGACGACGCTTGTGTTGGATACATCCAAAGTTCTTCCACATATTTCTAATAGCGTGGTTGTCTTCCAAGTTGAGGTTGGTTTCCATGTAGTCAACCGATTCCATCATCTTTGCCACCAATGGAAGCATAGCTGGGCTAATACCCTTGTTTTTGTACTCTCCCACTACACCAATTAGAGCAAGGTCTACAACCTTTGGTTTGTTCAACAGTGGCAACAAGCGAAGAAGTGTGGGGATGGTTAGTCTTCCGCCAGACTTTTGTACGGCTTCGCCAATACCTGGGAAACCAATACCAAAGGCAACAATTTTGTCCTTTTCGTCGATAATTACGGAAATAAACTTACGTCTGATAAGTAGCTTGAATTGTGACAAAAGTTGTTTTTTTAGTGCTTCGGTAAGGGGAACTGTTCCGTACAACTCGTTGTAGGCGTAGTCAATCAAGTCAAAAATTTGGTTAACGTACTTTTTGAGGAACTTCTTCATAGACTTGGTTTCGTCAAAGCGCAGGTTGTATCTTTCCATGCACTTTTTGCTTAGGCGAATAATGCGTTCGTCCAAGCCACCTTCGGGCAAGGTCAAACGATGTTCTAGCCAGTCTATGTCCTTTTGATAACCAAGGTCTTCAATTAACGTTTGGTAGTAGTCGTAGTTGTACTGTTCTTCAAAGGTTGCAAGATATTCAAATCCCTCGATAAGTAAGCCTTCGCGTTCCATATCGGAGTATCCCAAAGGACCGACAATTTCTTGTACGCCAAGTTCACGTCCCCAGTTTTCTACTGCTTGGAACAACTTGTCGGCAACTTCCTTGTCGTTGATAGCATCAAAACGTGTAAAGCGGATACGACTTTGTCCCCATTTTTCGTTGGCTGCGCGTTGCAAAATGCCTTGAATACGACCAACTACTTGACCTTGTTCGTTGTAAGCCAAGTACCAAATGGAATCGGCTTGTTCGTTGTAAACGTAGTTTGGCTTGAACATTGCCAATTCGTCAGCGTATAGTGGGGGAACAAAGCACTTGTTGCCCTTGTACAAATCTAGTGGAAATTGCACAAATTGCTTTTGTTGCTTTTTAGTTGTAACTTGTTGGATTGTAATCATTAGTTTTTTTACTCCTGTCTTTCTCTAGCGTGGAAAGCTACGCCGATAGTATCGGGACCGCAGTGACTGCCTGTTGTGGGGTTAACTTCCACAAATTCGATATTCAAGCCTTCGCCAAAGCGTTCAATTAGTTGATCTGCAAGCATTTTTGCAAGATCAAGAGCATCGCAGTGACCTACGATTACTTTGTGGTTTTGGATATCTTGTTGATACTCTTCTACGTAACTAACAATCTTTTTTATTGTCTTGCGACGGCCTTGTGCTTTGGTTAGAGTTTGCATTTTGCCCTCTCTATTCATATGCAAAACGGGATGGATACCAATCAAATTGCCCATGGTTGCGGCAAGATTGCTTACTCTACCACTGCGACGGAAAAAAGAAAGGTCGTCAGCATAGAAATATACAGCAAATTTGTCCACTTCGGTATTGGCCCACTCAACAATTTGTTCCGCAGTTGCACCATTGTTGTACATAATTGCAGCTTCTTCTACAATAAGACGACTAAGGATGGTAATTGCCTTGGTGTCGATAGAATAAAACTTGCGTTCGGGGTATTGTTGTTGAAGTTCTTCAATTGCCAAACGCATTGCGTTGAAGGTGCCTGTCATTGCTGCAGAAAAATGCACGTACAAAATGTCGTTACCTGCGGCAAAGTGTGGTTCAAAGTATTTTTTGTAATCTTCGGGGCTAAGCGCACAAGTTTGTGGCATAACCTTGTTTCTTAGTTGTTGGTAAAACTCGTGACCATCAAATTGCTCCCAATCAACATAGGGATAAATTTCCTTGCCGTCAATAATATATGGCATGGAGATTAGTTCCATGTTGTATTGTTTTGCCATTTGTGGGGTAATATCGCAATCGCTATCAGTAAAGAAAACTAGCATTGTGTTCAAAATTCTCCTTTGTATTTGGTGGCAAAGATACCGTTACACACAAATATCTTCAACTTTCACCGATACAAATTGTACTATTTTTTTATAAACTGAAAGTAAACTTAAACAAAAGTTGAACAAAGTATAGCACAAATTTCGCTAAAATACAACAAAATTCTATTATCGTTGACTTATGATTTACCTTTATGATATAATATTATTATGGCAGCACACTAATGCTAACCTGTAAAACAAGAAATCAATCATCCACAAGGAGAACACTTTTATGATTAAAATTGTTGTTGATGCTTTCGGCGGAGATAATAGCCCTGTTGTAAACGTAAAGGGTGCTGTTCAAGCTCTTGCCCATATTAAAGACCTTGCCATCGTACTTGTTGGCGATCAACCTGTACTTGAACAGTTACTAAAGGACGAACAATACGATAGCTCTCGATTGGAAATTGTGCACGCACCGGACGTTATCACCTGCCACGACAAACCAACCGAAGCAATCAAAAACAAGAAGGATAGCTCAATGAGCAGAGCCTTTGAACTACTTCACAGCGACGAAAGCTGCCGCGGTCTTGTAACACTTGGCTCATCTGGTGCATTGCTTGCAGGTGCCGTTTTGCGTGTTGGACGCATCAAAGGTGTAAAACGCCCAGCATTTTGCCCATTGCTACCAACAGTTAACGGTGGCATTGTGTGCGTTTGCGATAGCGGAGCAAATACCGACTGTGACCCAATCCACCTACAACAATTTGCATTGATGGGTAGTTTGTATCTTCAAAAGGCTTACGGAGTGCAAAACCCACGCGTTGCACTAGCTAACGTTGGTGTAGAAGCGGAAAAGGGCGACAACCTACGCAAGGAAACATATCCACTACTTGCAGCTATGCCACAAATCAACTTTGTGGGCAACATGGAAAGCCGTGACCTTATCAGCGGTGACTACGACCTTGTTGTTTGCGATGGCTTTAGCGGAAACGTTTTGCTCAAGTCCACCGAAGGTACAGCAATGGAAGTTATGAAGCTCATCAAAAAAGCTATGATGAAAAACCTTGGCACAAAACTAGGCGCACTGCTAATCAAAAAGGAAGTTTACAAGGTAAAGGATATGATGGACTACAACAACTACGGCGGAGCAGTTCTACTTGGTACTAACAAGACCATTGTAAAAGGTCACGGAAGTAGCAAAGCAACAGCGGTATTCCACTGCATCGAACAAGCTTACAACATGGAAAAGAACAACCTTTGCCAAGCAATTGCCGAAGAACTTCGCAAGTAATATTTTACCATACAATAAAAAAGGGTTCAACAACACGTTGAACCCTTTTTGTTGATCTGTGTAATTAACAAATTAGTTTAGCTTCAATTAGGCAAGGAAGGAAATCTTGGTTATCACTTTAGGTGCGATAACTGCGGCTTTTTTGAACAATCCAATAAATTGTGTGATAAGTGCTGGATTGATTGCAGCAATAACTACAACGGCAATCAACACAATTACAAGGATAAATGCCAAGATAAGCATAAATGCTTGGAAGCGGTCAAATCCGCTAGCCTTGTTCTTTTCGTTGATGATTTGGTACAAACGCTCACTTTCTTGATAAGCATCAATAACACGGCACTTGCCAGCATTGCGAGCATAGTTGTATGCAACTGGTTGGCTGTATTGTTGTGTTTGTGTTGCAGGAACACCCGAGTAGAAAGTCAACATTTGGCTACCAAGGTTAACTGTTTGACCTTGTTGTTGTGGAAGTGCTGGGTTTGCCATAAGTTCGTTGTATGTACGGTTAACTTCGTTCCAGTTGCGGAAGTATTTTACTTGTGCAACGATTGGTCCAACGATAAGCAACAAACCAAACGTGTTCCAGCAGAAGAATCCTCCACCGCTGATGCGAGAACGCTTTCCGTGAGCCTTTAGGTAGTTGTGCATACGGTTGCATGCCTTGATGTACCAAACCCAACTGTAGATAGTAAGTGTAATGATGGACAAAAAGAAGTACTTCCAAAAACCTGCAGTTTTCTTTCCATCATCTTTGCAAACAAGGTTGAGGTCTTTTCTTGCTGCACTGATCAAATAACATGGGTAGATACCCAATGTCAAGATTGAGAACAACAAAGTTTTCAAAAACCCTCTGCTTGTCTTCAACTTGCGTACTTTTGTTTCGCCTTGCTTAGCCATGACGACTCCTCCCCCAAAATTCTCTATTATAAATTATATAATAGTAGCATAGTAATGTCAAGTATAAATTTTTGTAGTTTTTTATATTTATCGGCAAGAAATTACATTTATTTATACACAAATACTGACAAAAACCACAAAATATACCTGTTGTTTTTTCAACTTGCAACTATGCACCATGTATTGTGGTTGGATTACTCATTTTGTCGATACTACAAAAATTACATAAAATAATTGATTGTTTGGAGCAAAACTGCTACAATACTAATACAGCTAGCATATGTTTGGACAAAATCAAACAAAGCAACACAAACACAAAGTGTACAAGTTACAGCATTAAACTACTGCAATGGCTACACTAAACAGCTTTGTTGATAACAAACCTATGCAAGGGGGACACAAATGAAAGGTAAAAATGCAAAAGCTGTGATATGGATTCCCGTAGGGATATTGCTGTTTATTGGACTAATTTTTGGTGCAATTGGCATTGGTTTTTTGGTAGATTACCAAGACCACAAGCAAAACGGAACTCAAGTTACAGCAACCATTTCGCATATTTTTGAAGACTACAGCGGAGATGACGTCAGCTACGAAGTGTACGTAAACTACGCCCATAATGGACAGTTTTACTCAAACGTGCGCCTTGGCTACCACTCATCTTCCATGGATATAGGCGAAAAGGTAGAAATCTACGTTAGCAACGACGACGCCACGGATATTGTAGCGGTAGAAAGCGGATTGATCTTTTTTATATTTGCTATTGTTGGTGTGGCTCTTATATTAGCAGGCTTCATTGTGTTGTTGGTAAACAAAAAGCGTCAAAGAAGGCACCAATTCCTAAAGGAAATGGGCAAAAAGATTTACGCAACAATAACGTCCATCGACACGAACTTCAACATTGCTATCAACAACGTTCATCCTGTAAAACTGACCTTAACCGACAAATACGGAACAACCTACAAATCGCAAAACTTGTACGACTTTGTAGGTCAATATGAAGTGGGCACCAAGCTTGCCGTTTACATCGACACAATGGACGAAAGGGAGTACTACGTTGATACCACCGACGTACAAACGGAAGAAACACCAATACTGTTCTAGTTGTATATGGTTGACCTGCTGTTTTAATAAACATATAGTGCTCGCGTAGTCATAACAGCTACAACAACTATTGCTAACACAAACAAGCATTAGCTATCCAACCACCAACACGGCAAAAGGTGATGGCAAATTCGCCATCAATGCCAAATATATTTTGATGGAAAAAACTCAACAAACAACAAAAGACTACACAAGGGAAAAACCCTGATGTAGTCTTTTTTATTTAATATTTATTTTTTCCAAGTGCCGTTGCAACTATTTTACGGAGAAGTTTTCCATAAAGTACTGCATAACGGCACGACGTTTGATAATACCAATAAACATACCGCGGTCATCCACAACTGGCACAAAGTTTTGTGTGAGCAGTAGGCTGGCTACTTGTTCCATAGAAGAAGTAATGTTGATACTTTGGTAGGAACGATAACGTTCTATTTGCATCAAATCTACGTCCTGTGCGTCATCTAGGTCGAACCTTCCAACACCTTTGATGTGGCGCAACAGGTCGCCTTCCGAAACGCTACCAACATACTCGCCATTTTCCTTTAGAATGGGCACAACTGTAAACTTGTGGAAACAAAATTTTTCTAGCGCTTGGCGCAACGTGCAGTCTGCTTCGATAAAAAAGGTGCTATCCTTTGGTGTTAGAAATTCAAATATGTTGTTCATTGCTTCTCCTTTTGTGTGCTACCCCTGCTCCACTTGAGCAAGATATTCCTTGACCACGCTGTTTACCACCTCGTAGCAGTAGCCTCGACCTAGCAAATAGCGTTGTAGCCTTTGTATATTTTTGGTATCTATTGTTTTGTTTTTGAGGTACTTTTGCGCAAGCGCTTGGGCGTTTTCCAATGCGACGTCGCTGTCGGTGCAAACTGTTGAATCCACCAGTTCCGCCGAAATGCCCCGCTGCCTTAGCTCTTGACGAAGACGCACGTCCCCCTTGTTCTTTACGTTTTGCTGAACGTAAAGCTGGGCGTAGTGAGCATCGTTTACGTAGCCGTAGTCGTTGAGTTTGTACAACACGTAGTCCACTACAGCCTTCTCAAACCCCTTCTTGACAAGGTAATCGTGCATTTGCTTTTGCGTTTTATACCCGCGAGATAGATAATCCACCGCCTTGTCGAAAGCCACCATTTTTTCGCTGTCAAAGCTGGCCTTTGCAAGTTGCTCGGCGGATACTTCCTTGCCAATTTTCAACCCCAATTTCATTACCGTTAGCATCTCCAACGCCATGGCAAATTGACCATCGATGTACACGTTGGCTCGAGATTTGTTATTCTTTTGTATTTGCATATCGGTGATAATTGGCATTGTGCTATCCTTTGTTACTATTGTACACCCCTTGCCTTAAAACACGCCAAAACAAAGGCATATTTTTGGCAAGTTGCACCTGTATTGGTGTTGATTGGTTGTGTATCTATATTATACCACACTTGTCGCCGCATTTCAACTACGAAGTTGATTGTATTTTTCCACCGCTTGACGATATTTTGCAGCCACTTGCAACAAATACTGTTGCTTTTCTTCCGGCGAAAGTGTTTTCATATATTCTTGGTCAGCAAGCAACATTATTGGGTTTTGCACAGTCTGATTACTAGCCAAAATTTCCTTAACCTTTTTGTCAAACTGTTGGTCACGGCAGAAGCCTTCGTAATCGTATATTTGACGTTGCAAAAGCTCGTGACCTTGCTGTCCAACAACACGAGTGTTCAATCCCAAAGTTGCAGCAACCTGTTTTTCCTGTCGGATATGTTCCATTGCCTGTTGCCAAAATCCGTTTTTGAGCCTTTCCTTGGCACGCTTGGCATATTGCTTGAAAGTTGACATAATTACCTCCTTGTTTGTAGAATTTTTGCGAGCATTTGTTGCTAATTAAGCAACAAAAATGTCGAAAGTTGTCAAAAAATGTCTGTAAAATACAAACTGCCTACCACAATTATGTGGTAAGCAGTTTTTGTCTTTTGTAAGTATTTAGATAATTACATCTTGCTACGTTTACGTGCAGCTTCAGCCTTCTTCTTGCGTCTTACGCTTGGCTTTTCGTATTGTTCCTTCTTGCGGAGGTCACCAATGATACCATCACGTGCACAACGTCTCTTGAATCTACGCAATGCGCTATCCAATGTTTCGTTTTCGCCAACTTTGATTGTTGCCATAGTTCTTTTTCGCCTCCTTCCTGCAAGTCAGGTATTATTTCGTACTTGAATATTATTACATATTGTTGAAAATATGTCAAACAATTAGCATTACTTTTTGCAACCATTTTTGCATAGTTGCACCACAAACGTAGCAAGCAAAAATAGCTTGACTACAATATATCTTTTACTTTTGTTATTGTATTACACAATTTGTAATAACAAACAAAATTGCCTAATCAAAATAGATGTACCCATTATCTATACTAAAAGCTTTTTCAGCATAGCAACTTGATACTACCGTTGATTTACTTTACCAAAGTGAGCTTTTTGCAAATTTCGGCAAGGTCTAGATCCAACTTGTCGTGTAGTGGCCAAGTGTCCATACCGTCATCAAGCTTGCGTGGAATAATGTGGAAGTGAAGATGGAACACGCTTTGTTGTGCTGCCTTTCCTGAAGCATTCAAAATGTTAACGCCATCATATCCGCAGTTATCTACAAGATGGTTAGAAATTTTTTGAACTGCTTGGATAACGTGTGCCAAATAATCTGGCTCACAATCAAGAACGTTAACACAATGCTTCTTGGGAATTACCAAAATGTGACCTTCCGCGTCACAAGCAATATCCAAAAAAGAGTACACGTACTCGTCTTCGTAAATTTTGTAGGAAGGTATATCCCCCTTGATTATCTTACAAAAAATGCAATCACACATATTGATTTATCTCCTTTTGTTATTAACATAGATTTTTGCACTATTACACTACTTGCATTGTTTAGTAGTACAAGTATGCATATTAAACACGTTTACTCTACAATATTTCCCTTTGCGCCATCTTGATATTGCTCTGTCAAAGCAACCTTTACAACCTGACCAACGGTGGCTTGTCCACTAAAGTACACACGCAAATATTCCCTTGTGTAACCTTCCCACAAACCCTTGCGGTTAAGTTCCACCATTACTTGTTGCGTTGTGCCCAGGTAGGTGTTTACAAACTGTTGCTTGAGCTGTTGCTTTATTTGACCAAGCACTTCGGCGCGGTGGGTTTTTACTGCGCTATCCACGTCCTGCCAGTTGTAAGCAACGGTGCCTTCCCTCTTGGAAAAAGGGAAAACGTGAATATCTGCAAAGCCAACTTTTTTTACAAAGTTACAGGTGGTTTCAAATTCTTCGTCTGTTTCGCCACAAAAACCAACGATAATATCCGTTGTGATGGCTGCGGTTGGAAAATACTTTTTGATTAGTTGGACGCCATCGTAGTACTCCTGCGTGGTGTACTTGCGATTCATCCTTTTTAGCACACTATCACAACCACTTTGTAGTGACAAGTGGAAGTGTGGGCAAAAGTCCAACTTGGACAAAGCAACAAGAACGTCTTCTGTAACAATACGCGCTTCCAAACTGCCAAGGCGGATTCTTGTAGGGATACCTTGCAATGCTTCAAATAGCTGAGTAAGACTTTGACCGTTATCTAGTCCGTATTGAGAAATATCAATACCAATTAGTACAGTTTCGGCACAATTTGCGCTCTTCACTTCTTCCACAACCTGCTCTACGCTACGAGAACGGGAACGTCCACGCAAATATGGCACAATGCAGTAGCTGCAAAAGTTGTTGCATCCATCCTGCACCTTGACAAAAGCACGGGTGCGTTCTTGAGTGGCAAAACCTTCTTCCTGATATACTGACGGCAATGGGGATAGCTCCGTGGTAGGCGCAGCATCGCTTGCTACGATTTGTTCCAGCAGCTCCACCACCTTGACCTTGTTGGCAACACCATCAATGAAGGATACGTTAGCAATGTCTTGAAATTGTTGTTGGTTTTTTTGTGAAGCGCACCCCATGACTACCACCTTGCAGTTGGGGTTAAGCTTGCGTGCTCGTGCTACAAGTTGACGAGATTTTCTTTCCGCTTCCTTTGTGATAGCACACGTGTTAAGCACAAAAACGTCAGCTTTTTTCAATCCGTGAAAAGCCACGTGGCCTGCCTTTTGCAAGGCGCCAATGACCTGCCCACTTTCGTATAAATTTGTTTTGCACCCTAGGGTAAAAACGGAAACAATCATTGCTAATTTATGTAATCCTTGGTAATAGTAACAGTAATATCACAGTTGATAATTGACAATGGTTTTGTTAGTATATACATTAAAATACCTATTCAAAAACCACCAAAAATCCACCGTATTTATAAAAATAATCAAAGCAAAAACCGTGTTATTATTTTGTTTTGAGCAAAAGCGCACGCCACTCGCCCTTTTGAACAGTTTGAATAACGTCAAACTTGTTGCTGTACATAGCCACAACTTGATCTAGCTTGATATCCAAAATACCGCTTAGTACAACCAAAGTATCCTTGTGCACTACTTCGGCAATTTGTTCGTACAAAAATGCAAGAATATCCGCTGTGAGATTGGCAAAAACAACGTCAAATTGACCACTTGTTTGGTCGGTTAGATTGCCCGTTTTGATGGCACACTTATCAGCCAAACCGTTGATTTGTGCGTTGTGCAAGGCAACGTCGGTAGCTTGGCTGTCGATATCCACCATTTCGGCAGATTGTGCACCAAGTAGCAATGCCGACAAGCCCAAAATGCCGCTACCACAACCAACGTCTAGCACAGTTTTGCCTTCTAGCGCCAACGTTTCGGCAATTTGAAGGCACATGCTGGTGGTTTCGTGTTGACCTGTACCAAATGCAATGCCAGTATCTAGCAAAAGCACAAGTTTGTTTGTTTCCACAGTTTGCCACTCGGGGCAGATAACCAACTTGTCTGTTTCGATTGGACGGAAGGTTTGTTTCCAAGTTTCCACCCAGGCATCCCCTTCCACTTGGTTGACTGTGATAGCCAAACTGCCACCGTCAACAACGCCCAAAAGACTTTGGCGCAAAAAATTGAGAACACTGTCCGTGTCCTCTAAATTGCAGTAACCCTTTACCATAACTTCGTCTGTGTAGATTGTGTCGGCGCTATCGTCCTTGTAATCCCAAGTGGCGTTTTGGTAAAGGTCGTTTTTGTCATAGATGCTTACACCATCCATACAAACTTCTTGCAAGAAGTATGCCACCAACTCGGCACTTTGACTGTTGGTGAGGACGGTAATTTCACTAAATTTCATAAACTACCCTTGTTATCTAATTAGAATATCAATTAGGCGCTTAGCATTTTCCCACTCACGTCTATTTAGCTCGTACATTTGACGGCCCTTTTCGGTGATTGTGTAGTATTTGCGAGTTGCGCCAACGTTTTCGCCCCAAAAACCCTTGATGCAATCCATATCTTCCAAGCGGTGATATGCCGAATACAAGCTTTGTTCGTTGGGAACGTACAAATCATTGGTCTTTTTTGCAATGAATTTGCGGATTTCGTTGCCGTATTTTGTTCCATTTAGCAATGCGGAAAGCACAAAAGTATCAATATGACCACGCAACAAATCACTGGAAATAATCTTCATTTTTCTCCTCTCTTTAGTGTGTTGACGGCAATGCACAACAGCCGTTTCCCCTTGTGTTGGCGCAAAAAGTTGCCAACTTTTCAACACAAAATTCCTTCTGTAAAATCTTTTTATTATGTTAGTAATAGGATACCATTTATTTACCTTTTTGTAAAGCCTCTTTTTTGTTTTTTACGATAAAAATTTTTGATAATATAATTATATTTATATATAAAAAAATGCCACCCACTTTGAGTAGGTAGCATTTGTGTGTTTATGTTTTAGTTGAGTGCGTCAAAACTACTTGGATCCGTTAAACAATCTGTCCATTTCTTCGCGGAATTCCTTTTGAAGTGGGTAGTTTCTTGGAGAGCACTCACGTTCAAAGTCCTCTAGCATTCTACGTTGAGCGCGGCTGATTGTCTTGGGAACTTCCACCATAACCTTTAGGTAAAGGTCGCCCGTGATGCCACGCGCTGTGCGAATACCACGTCCCCTAAAGCGAAGCACTTCGCCGTTTTTGATACCTTCGGGGATTTTTGCAATGAATTTGCCCTCTGGACCGGGAACTTCCACTTCGCCACCGGTTACTGCGGTAATGTAGCTAACGGGAACTTCCACGTGCAAATCGTAGTTTTCTCTACGAAACAACTTGCTTGGTTTTACAGAAATTACCAACAACAAGTTACCCCTACGACCACGTGGGTTAGCTGGGGCATTACCTTCGCCCGATAGTTGCAAAACAGCACCGTGTTCTACACCAGCTGGGATGGAAATATCCAAAGTGACGTTTCTGTTGACAACACCCTTGCCGCTACAAGCCTTGCAGTGATCAGTAACAATTTGACCTGTTCCACCGCACTTATCGCAAGCACCAACTGTGATTTGTTGACCAAACATAGTGTTGGCTACACGTCTTACTTGACCGCTACCACCACACTTATCGCAGGTTTTGATGCTGTTGGCATCCTTTGCTCCAGTACCGTTACAGGTGTTGCACTTGTCTACACGGCTAAAACTGATGGTCTTTTTGCAACCAAGGATGGATTCCATAAAGGACAATTCCAACGTGTACTGAATATCCGCACCTTGTTGCGCTTGAGCAGAACGTTTGCGAGAGCCAAAACCAAACATATCGCCGAACATATCGAAGATATCGTCAAATCCTGCAGCTGTGTGAGTACCACCACCAAATGGGTTGAAACCGCCAAAGCCACCATCTTGATCCATTTCGCCGTTGTCGTAGCGAGTGCGCTTGTCTGCGTCACCAAGAACGCTGTAAGCTTCGTTTATTTCCTTGAACTTTTCTGCTGCGACCTGGTCATCTGGGTGAAGGTCGGGGTGATACTGCTTGGCAAGCTTGCGATATGCAGATTTAATTTGGTCTGCGGTTGCATTTTTGTCCACACCCAAAATATTGTAGTAATCTTTTTGTGCCATGAAAATTTTTCCTCTTTGCTAACTGGCACCCACACCTTTTGTGTAAATGCCAATAGTGAAAGGCATTGCAACACAGCATAACTAACGGCTTTTAATGCCGTTAGTTGCATGTTTTAATCAATTACCAATCACTATTTGTAATTTTAGTATTTGCTTGTGTTGCCAACTAGATATTAGTTGTCGTCGTCATCTGTGTGAACGTCGTAGTGAACGTCTGTGCCGTCATCTTGAGTAGCTGTGTTGCCACCTTGTGCTGCTTGGTAGAATCTTTGGAATACTTGTGCGCATTCCTTAGCAAGACGGTCTGTTTCTGCCTTCAACTCTTCGGTTGT
>JAFTHP010000046.1 GCA_017457305.1 Clostridia bacterium
ATAATGGAACTAAAGTCAAACTAACTAAAAAGGTGTAATTATAGATGATTAGCCATGAAGAAACAATGTGTTTGATTGAATAGGCACAAAATGGAAGCGAAAAGGCTTTTTCTACTCTTGTAACGGAAAATACGCCGCTACTACAAAGCATTATACGCAGATATTTGGGAAAGCATATAGAATATGACGACTTATTTCAAATAGCAGCAATAGGACTGATAAAAGCCGTAAAAAACTTTTCCAAGGATTACAGTGTGCGTTTTTCTACCTATGCTGTGCCGATGATTCTTGGAGAAATTAAGCGATATATGCGCGATGAAGGGTACTTGAAGGTATCTAGGTCACTTAAAACACTATCAGGCAAAATTACAAAATATATAGAAGAAAAAATAAAACAAGATGGTACAAACCCAACAATTGATGAAATTGCGCAACACTTTGGTATAGAACAAACGGAAATTGTGTTTGCATTGGATGCCACACGTTTGCCAGTTAGTTTGTACGAAACAACAAATGATGCAGATGGCAAACAAACAGAACTAATTGAGCACATCCCAACGGAAGAAGACAAAAACATGATCCAAAGCATAATGCTAAAAGATATGTTATCTCGCCTGCCAATTAGAGAACAAAAGATTGTTATACTACGCTACTTTAGAGATATGACACAATCGGAAATTGCAAAACAAATGGGTGTTAGTCAAGTTCAAATTAGTAGGTTAGAAAACAAAATTTTAGAAAAACTTAAACAATTTTACAACGAATAACGCAAATTTTGTATATTATGTCTGTAATATTAGTATACAAATCCTTGAAATTTAGCATTGGGAATAAATTTATTATACAAAAAGGTGCCTACACTATTGTAGACACCTATTTTATTATATTTTAGATTTATCTTGGTTTAGTTTTGATAATACTAGAAGATCAAAGTGAAAATCATTATTCAATAACTTGAACGTCTTCGCCTTGAAGGAAATCTGGAACTTCGCCAACATTGTCAAACATTGGTTTTTCTACAGTTGTAACGTTGCCCATGTTGCTTGTGATATCTTGCAATTTGTCAAGCAATACTTGGTAATCGGGAAGATCGGTAACGTCGCTAATGGAAAATCTCTTCAAAAATTCGTCTGTTGTTGCGAACAATAGGGGTTTACCAATGGTTTCTTTGCGACCAACAACTTGAATCATACCAAGTTTCATTAGGTTTTGCACCGAATATGTACAGTCTACTGCACGAATCTCTTCTATTTCAATACGTGTAACAGGTTGCTTGTAGGCCACAATTGCCAATGTTTCCAACATTGCATTTGTCAGCTCTCTTTCTCTAATTGGATTGAGAACAGCTTCGACATCTTTTGCCAAATCTGGATTGGATGCAAATTGTAGCTTTTTGTTAAATTGCAACAAATGGATTCCACTATCACCACTGTATTTTGCCTTGAGTTCTGCAATGGCTTCGTTCATTTGTTTATCTGTTGCTTCTAGTTTTTCTTTGATAAAAGAAATTTCTACCGCTTTGCCGGATACAAACAAAATGGCTTCGATAGAATTACTCAATTTCATAGTCTCCCTCCGCTACGACCTCGATGTGGTCACTATCTGGACGTTTTTCAATAAATATATCTTCGAACAATGCTGCTTGTTGAATACTGATAATTTGTAACTTCATCAGCTCCAAAACAGCAAAGAAAGTTGTTACAATTTCGTTTTTGCTAGCATTTACGTCAAACAAATCGCAAAAACGGAACTTTTCTTCATTTCTGAGAACTTCTCTAATTAGTGCAATTTTTTGAGATACGCTGTGGCTCTCCTTTTGAATAGCGCGAGATACGTTTTCTGCCTGTTGCTTTACCTGTAATTTAAGCAAAAACTTGCTAAAAGCTTGAATAAAACCGTCAACAGAAAGTTGATCTTTGATAACGGACACTTCCTTACCAACACTTCTATCAGGTTCACGGTAAAAACGGTCAACGTTTTGTTGAGTTTTTAGGTCGGATACAATTTCTTTGAAGAGTTTGTATTCTTCTAGCTGTCTAATAAGAAGCTTTTCGGGAGATTCCTCGTTTTCTTCTAGACCGGGCAAAACAGGTAGTAAAGCGCGAGATTTAATCTCCAACAACGTTGCTGCCATTGCCATAAATTCGCTTGCCTTATCAACGTCCAATTCGGCAAACTGATCCATATATTGCAAAAACTGTTCGGTAACTTGACTAACGAAAATATCCTTGATTTCAATTTTGTTTTCTTTTACCAGTGTCAACAACAAATCTAATGGGCCTTCGAAATTGGTAATTTTTAGCTCAAGATGCTCTTCGGGCTGGTCAAAAATATATTGTTGTTCAAATTGTTTATCTTCTACCAAAATAACCCCCAAAACTTTTGAAATGCGTTAAGCATTGAGCCACCAACAGTACCAATATACCAATCCAATGGAGAATATGGTGCCAAGAAGGAAATGTTACCAATGAGAATTAGTCCAATCATAATATAAAAGGAATAACGACGGATAAATCTCATAAATCCGTTGTTTTCACTTACAAAACAGGACAATAGTCTGTATCCATCCAGTGGGTACAAGAACAAAATGTTGAACAAGCCAAATGAAATATTGATTGATGCCGTGTAGGAACAAATCCTTATCAGCAAATACAAAATGTAATATTTGGTAGAGTACAACTCAATATTCATTGTTGGCAAAGCGTTTGCTATTGCAACGAAAGGCAATACAAACAAAAATGCAAGCAAAAAGTTGGTAAGAACACCTGCAACAGAAACTGCAATACAACCAAAACGACGTTTTTTGAAGTTGTAAGGATTGATTGGAACAGGCTTTGCCCAACCAAAACCAACTAAAAACATCATCAATAAACCCATCAAATCAAAGTGTTTTACAGGGTTTAGGGATAATCTGCCCATACGTTTTGCCGTGTTATCTCCGCACCACAACGCAGCAAGCCCATGTGCGATCTCGTGGAGAATAAGCGCAACAAATAAAGCAAATATAAAGGCAACAACATTGAGTAATCCTTCGCGGTCAATAGTGCCGTTTTCTGTCAAAAGCTCATAAATATACATATTAACATTTTACCAAATTAGCCAATTAAAGTCAATACTTTCAAATAAAAAGGGTAGCTTATGCCACCCTTTAATATTTTGTAGATACTAACGTTGAGAAATAATTCTACGAATATAATCCCAATAGGACATTTTTTCTACACTATTTTTTGCAATAATATCAACGGATTTTACAATTTGTCCATTTGGGTTGAGCAAGTTTGCAACACCAACCTTATCACCAACTGCGATTGGCGCAGAAAGTTTTTCTGATAATTGATACTCAACGGACAATTTTGAAGAATCAGACTTCTTGCCAAAGAAGGACAGATTATCAGCTAATCCAACGTCTACTAATTTTTCCTTACCGCCAGTAATGGATATACTATCCAATTGAGTATCAACACTAGCATAACAGGTATTTTGATAGTTTGCAAATCCATAGTTTAGCATGTCGCTAGTTTGCTTAAAGCGAGATTTGCTGTCTGGTGCGCCAATTACTACCGAAACAAACCTTGTATCTCCACGTTTTGCAGTTGCACAAAGACAGTGGCCAGCTTCGCTTGTATAACCAGTTTTGCCACCATCACAACCCTGATAAAAACGAACAAGTTTGTTTGTGTTTGTCATGCCAGTTACTCGACCAGATGGATGCACAAAATCTTCCATCCAAGTATTGGAACATTTAAAGTAATGTTCGTGCTTGATTAACTCCAGCATCATTGTTGCTATATCTTTTGCTGTTGAAAAATGGTTTACAGCGGGCAACCCTGTGCAATTTTGAAAACAAGTAGAATTACAACCTAGCTCTTTTGCTCTACTGTTCATTTTATCAACAAAAGCTTCCACGCTTCCGCATATATGCTCCGCCATAGCAACACAGCTGTCATTTGCTGAACAAATGATAATTGATTTGATTAGGTTTTCAACTTTATAGGTACAATTTGCGTCCAAAAATACTTGACTACCGCCCATTGATGAGGCGAGCTGACTTACAACCACATCTTGATCAAGTTGAATTTTATTTTGCGACAACGATTCGTAACACAGCAATAGCGTCATTATCTTTGTCATGCTGGCAATGGGACGTTTTGCATCAGGATTGTGTTCTTGCAGCACTTGTCCGTCTTCACTTATCAAAATAGCCGATTTACAGTCCAACTTAACTACACTTTCTGCCTTACAAGCAGTTGGTGTTATACATACAAGTGCAATCACTAACAATATAAATACAGATAGCTTTTTCATATCTTTCTCCTTTTTGGTTAGTGTTTGCAATTTGATTTTGGATATACAAAAAAGGGACTACCCTTAGGTAATCCCTATTATTTTTGACAATTAGAGAGTGATTTTTTCCCAAACTGATTTAGCGCCAACACCAATACCAAGTTGCTCCTTGATGGTATCTGCTATTACGTCAAATCCCTTGATTGTTCCAAGGTTAGTTGGTACAACTTCTGTTCCGTATACGAGCAAAGGTGTGTATTCGCGAGTGTGGTCAGTGTGAATTTTGTGTGTTGGATCGCAACCATGGTCGCCGGTTATGTACAAAACGTCATCGTGGCGCATAAGTTTGATCAATTGGGCAACTTTTTGGTCGATTTCTTCCAAAGCTGCTGCATATCCAAACAAATCTCTGCGATGGCCAAACTTCATATCTGTATCAACAAGGTTGACAAATACTAGTCCATCGAAAGATTCCTTTGCAATTTCCAAAGTTTTGTTGAGACCGTCCAAGTTGCTTTCGGTGTGGATACTACGTGTGATGCCACATCCATTGAAGATATACTCAATTTTTCCAACAGCAACAGATTGCATACCCGCTTGCTTAACAAAATCCAAAAGTGTCTTTCCTGGTGGATCTAGAGAATAGTCCTTGCGTTCTGCTGTGCGAGTAAATGGATAACTACCAGTAAAAGGACGAGCAATAATACGACCTACACCATACTTGCCCGAGCAAAGCTTGCGAGCTTTTTGACACATATCATATAATTGTTCAATTGTGTATTTATCCATATGAACGGCAATTTGCAAAACACTATCCGCAGAAGTGTATACAATAGGATAGCCTGTTTTTAGGTGTTCTTCGCCATAATCTTTGATTACTTCTGTACCACTATATGGCTTGTTGCAAAGAATCTTTGTGCCAAACTCTTTTTCTAGGCGAGCAACAAATTCCTTTGGGAAGCCATTAGGGAAGGTAGGCAAAAATTCTTTGGTGATAACACCGGCCATTTCCCAGTGACCTACAGTTGTATCCTTGCCTTTGGAAAGTTCTTCCAAGCGAGCATAAGCGCCAAGTGGCATACGATCTTCGTTGTAGGTGCCATCAATATTGTACAAACCTAGTTCTGCCAAAGTGGGAACGTTAAGGTCGTAAGCATTTCTAATATTTTTGAGTGTATTTGCGCCGTGGTCATTGTACATTTTGCAGTCGGGCATTGCACCGATACCAAAGCCATCAATTACAAGAATAAAAGCTCTCATTTTTACCTCTCTTTGTGTGTACAACCATTATAGCAAACTTTTGGGTAATTAACAAACAAATTGAGTATAATTTTTGCATTATAATATATCAAAAATTAAAGAAAATGAGGCGTTTTTTTAAAAATTCGCCCCATTATACCATTTGATAGCTATAAAATTAGACAGAATAAACCGCCCCTGTTTTCGTTTACAATTTTATCCAATGTTTTGCATAGTTTATGCTTGATTTCGTTTGGCACCGCACTACTTTTGCCAGTGAGACCTTCTTGAGCAAGACTTGCCATTGTTTTACCAAACATATTAGTATTCCAAATTGCTTGAGGATTATTTCTATATTCCGATAGTAGATATTGACCTTGTTGTTCAGTTCCTATCATTGGAGCAACTTCGGTAGCCACATCAACCTTAATAATGTGGTAGCTAGGAGCAGTTGCACGAAGTTTTACTGCAAATACGCCGCCTTGTTTTGATAGTTGAGGTTCGTCAACAGTCATCTTATCAATTTGCGGAGAAACTACACCATAACCTGTTTTGTCAGCTTGGATAAAAGCATCTTTTAGACTTTCGTACTGTGATTTTGCAAAAGCACTTTGTGTAACAAAACTCATCAAGGCAAATTCGTCATCAATATTGGTATTTGCTTGACTTGACAACACTTCAAAGAACAAGTTAGGGTTAGGTGTTAACTGGTACTCCGCAACACCATTACCTAATGAAAGGTGGGAAATTGACGTATCCTGCATATATTTGCACCCTTCAAAAGATTGCAGCAAAATGGGAGCATCTTTCATTTTGATAACCTTGTTCATACCACTTTTCACACGGTTTAGTAAATCACAAAGTATATCGTTTTCCTTGTCTAACGCACGAATCCACTTAGGCAGGTTTATAGCAATGCGCCTTACTGGAAATTCTTTTAGAATACATTGCACAACACCTTCCATTGTTTTTGTGTCAGCTGTTGCAACATTTACAGCAATTACAGTAGCTTTATATTTTTGTTCTAGAAGCTTAACTAGTTGTTGTGTCCCTTCGCTATTGGGAGTTTTACTATTTAACACAACAATAAAGGGCTTTCTTTGTTGTTGAAGTTCCTTGATTACTCTTTCTTCCGCAGAAATGTAGCTTTGTCTGTCAATTTGACCTATCGTGCCATCGGTAGTAACAACGATTGCAACTGTGCTGTGGTCATGAACAACACGTCGAGTACCTTCTTCGGCGGCTTGTTCAAAAGGCATAGGATCATTGGACCAAGGAGTATTTACAAGCCTACTTTTACCATCTTCCACTAAACCTTCTGCCCCATCTACAACGTATCCAACACAATCTATTAGTCGAAAATTAGCAGATGATTTGTCATCAAAAGTTAGAGTTACTGCATTGTTGGGAACAAAGCTTATTTGAGAAGTCAAAATTGTTTTACCGTCTGCCGATTGAGGCATTTCGTCAACTATACGTTTCTTGTCTTGCTTATCGGAAATATGTGGTAAAATCAATCTTTTTATAAATTGACTAATAAAAGTAGATTTGCCTGTTCTAACAGGGCCAACTACTCCTATATAAATATCTCCATTTGTTCGTTTAGCAATATCGCTATAAATATTATCCATATCTGCCTCCTGTAATAATCAAACACAAAAAGTCGTTATATTAGATAGTATTTTGAAAGGTGGAGAAATAGAACATAGAAAGCAGAAAATAGAAAAAAGCCATCAAAAATGATGACTTTTAGGTTATTATGTGTGTAATAATAGTATAAATTATTGGAAAAATCGTCAATATTAGTCGTCTTTATCGGAACTATCACGGAAAACAAGTCGAATTGGCGTTCCATCAAGCTGGAAAGCGCGACGAATGTAATTTTCCAAATATCTGCGATAAGAGAAGTGAACGAGCTTGGCATCATTTGTGAAAAATACAAATGTTGGTGGCTGTGTGGATGGTTGAGTTACATACTTGATCTTTGCCCTACGACCACTTAGTGCTGGTGGTTCTACAGCTCTAACAGCATCGGCAACAACGTCGTTAAGCATACCTGTTGAGCAACGGAAGGTTGATTTTGCATATACATAGTCTACTTCTTTCAATACTTTAGCAACACGTTGTCCCGTAAGGGCAGATGTTGTGATATATCTAAAGTAATCCATAAATGCCAAATCACAGGAAAGTTGTTTTTTGAAACGTTCAACGGTGTGGGTGTCCTTTTCAATCAAGTCCCACTTATTAACAACCACTACTGTTGGTTTACCTTCTTCGTGGATAAAGCCCGCAATCTTGACGTCTTGTTCGGACAAGCCTTGTTCAGCATCCATAACTATCAAGCAAACGTCTGCTCTACGAACGGCATTAAGGGAGCGCATAACGCTGTATTGCTCAACTGAGTCGTCTTCAATTGCACGTTTGCGGCGCATGCCTGCTGTATCAATAATAAGATACTTGCGACCTTCATGTTCAAAAGGTGTGTCAATTGCATCCCTTGTTGTGCCGGCAATATCCGAAACAATAGTTCTGTCGTAACCAAGAATTTTGTTTACCAAAGATGACTTTCCAGCATTGGGCTTGCCCACTACTGCAATTTTGATGACGGCGGCATCTTCTTCTACTTCATCTTCTTCTGGGAAGTAGGAAACAACAGCATCTAGCAAGTCGCCCACCCCTTGTTTTTGTTCTGCTGCAATGGCAAAGAAATCGCCATATCCCATGCTATAGAAGTCGGTAAGGTCGCTTTCAAAGTAATTATCAACCTTATTTACAACCATAATTACAGGTTTGTTTGTTTTGCGAAGTAGGAAAGAGATATCTCGGTCTTCGCTTGTGATACCACTCTTATAGTCGCAGAAGAACAAAATTACGTCAGCTAGTTCCAATGCGATTTCCGCTTGTTGCTTGATATGCTTGAACATGATGTCTTCACTCTTGAATTGAATACCACCCGTATCAACAAGAGTAAACTTTCTTCCAAGCCACTCTGCGTCAGCATAAATGCGGTCGCGTGTTACACCTGGCATATCACTAACGATGCTGATACGACTACCGCATACTTTATTAAAAAATGTAGATTTGCCAACGTTGGGCTTACCAACAACGGCAACTAGAGGTTTACTCATATTTATTCACACTCCAAAATAGCTTGGCAAAACTCGTATCCATCAGCAATTACTAGTACTTCTTTGCCAGTTAATTGTTTAAATTGTTGCAACGTCATTCCGTCAAGGAAAACGTCTTCTATTTCTCTAAGCATTACCCTTGGTAACATCAAAACGTCCCCAATATCGTTGCGAGATGCAAGTGTATCTACTATATCTTGCCCAACAACAAGCCCTGCTACGGTCACAGTTTCACCAAAGAACTTGTTTGTAACAGCAACAACGTTAGCATTTAGTTGAGGAAAAGCTGTTTTTGCCTTGTCAATAGCCTTTTGCATAAATGGCGCTGCTGAAACGCCTGTAACAACAGTAAAAGACTTGTTCTTTGCTTTGTAGGCATCGGCGAAAGCAAGGTCAAATTGGTAAGAAAAGTCTGCCAATAAACCTACACCATTTTCCAGTTGGTTGAAGTCACCATAGTAACTATATGGTGGGATATCTCTTTGTGCGTAAACGTACATTTCGTCCGAACAGTACACAAAGTGTTCGCCAGTTTTATCAAAGCATTGTTTGTCAAATGCTTCCACCATGTCAATTGTGTCATTTGCCAAATCTTTATCCACCAAATCCAGTTGAGAAAGGTTGCAACGATGCTTTGTAAGTCCAACAGGAACAACGGCAAGGTTTTGTACAAATGGGTACAAACTAAACAAATCTTCCATAGTTTGTTGCAAAACTTGCTTGTCGTTAATGCCTGGGCACATAACAACTTGCGTGCACATAGATATCCCAGCATCGGCAAACTGCTTCAATAATGGCATAATTGGACGAGCATTTTTGTTGCCAAGCAACTTTCTGCGAACATCGTCATCCGTTGCGTGAACGGAAACGTACAAAGGGCTGAACTTTTTATCAACGATACGTTGCACTTCGGTATCCTTAATGTTGGTTAAAGTTACATAATTACCCGACACAAAAGACAAGCGCCAATCATCATCCTTGACATACAATGTTGGTCTTTGTCCCTTTGGAAGCTGATCAACAAAGCAGAAAATGCATTTATTTGCACACCAACGTGGTTCTAGATAGCACTCGTCGTAAAAATCCCAACCCATTTGTTGCCAGCTTAGCTTGTCAACCTCGATGGTAATTGTTTTACCATTGCGATTAACTTGCATGACAAAATGACCTTGCGAATCATAATAGGCAACGTCAAGCATATCAAGCGCAGGGGAATTGTCAAAAGAAATGATAATATCATCCTTTTTTAGCCCTACTTTTCTTGCTATTGAGTTTTTATCTAGGTTGGAAATCTTTAGCATAGTTTACATAAATAAAGGCAACCTTTTGTGGAAGGTTGCCTAAATAATCGTTAATTACAATGTGATTGTAGGCAAAACGCTCCAATCAATATCGCCGAGCATCTTGATATCAATTGTGATATCTGGTGACAAGATGCTTACTTGTGCTGATTGCTTAACGTCATCCTTATCGTAAATGTTGCGCTTTGTTGTAGCTGTGCAACCCTTCAATGCAGCAAGAACCCAGTTTTCAACTTCTGTAGAAACTTGTTGACCGTCAACCTTTACTACAATGCTAACCATTTTTGCAAATACTGCATAGTTGAGATGGCTAAGTTTGATTTGAGAAGATGTAGCAATTACCAATTTACCGTCGGCAGAATTGAAGTAGTTTGTTCCATCAGCGTGGTACATAGCAAGTGAGAAAACGTCAAACTTTGTGTAACTATCGCCATCAACCTTTTCTCCCTCAGGTTCAGCAAATCCGTTACCGGCAATTTCGCCAACGAAAGCTGGAATTTCTTGCTTGTAGTACTTAGATGTTGTAACTTCCTCGCCCTTGTCGTTTGTGGAAGTTGTATCCTTGCGGTAGTATCCACCAGCAACCATATAGTTGTAGGAAGCTTGATTGGTGTGTACCAAAACGTTGTTGTAGAAACCATCTTGAACAGCATTGATGAAGTTTACTGCTGTGATAGGTGTTTTATCTAGCAAGATTTCGTAAACAATTTCCAAAGTAACTGTTTGTTGTGCAGAGCCAGAGCCTGCTTTGAAAGTAAGTGTCATTTGTGCTTGTGGGTTTTTGCCACCAACGTCCTTTAGCAAAGCCTTAGTTTTACCAGCGGACAAAAATCCTTGGTTGTTGCATGCTGTAAAAGACAAAAGCATGATAGCGCAAAGTACAATAATTAGAATCTTTTTCATAGGTTTTCCCCTTGTTTCCCCTTTTATTTTTTGTAGTATTGTGTTAAGTCAACATTTAAAACAACGCTCTTGCCGTCTAGATACTTTAAGGCACCTTGTGCAAAGTGGAAAGTAATCTTAGTGCAACAAAGAAGTTGTGTTTTTGCACGATAACGACGGTTAATTTTGTTTATGCCATATTTACCGTCACCAAGAATTGGCATTTTTAGGTGAGCTAGGTGAGCTCTGATTTGATGGGTGCGACCAGTAACAAGTTTTACTTCCAACAAGGAAAGTTCATCAAAGCTTTTGAGCAACGTTACGTGAGTTTCGATCGGTGTATATCCTTGTTTTTGGGTATCGGAAATATACACCATGCTCTTTTTTGCATCTTTGAACAAGAAAGCTTTGTGCTTGCTCTTGGGTTGCTTGGGCTTACCAACTACGATACAGTTGTAGGTTTTGTCAATTTCTCTATCCTTGAAGGATGCCAACAACTCGTTTTCGGCTGTTTTGTTAAGTGCGAAAACAACCAACCCCATAGTGTTTCGATCCAATCTGTGAACAGGTGCAGCAGTTTCGTCAATGAGAATATCATTGATACGAGATGTAAGACTGTTTTCCCCTTGCACCTCAACACCAACGGATTTGTTTACCACCAAAATATTTTCATCCCTGTAAACAACTTCAATACTGTCGCGCTCACGGTCAGAATAGTAAACGTAAACAACATCCCCTGCGTACACGTTCATATCTGTGCCTACACGTGCACCATTAATCTTTACATTTTTGCCCTTGATGATTTTTTGTATACGATAGTACCCTAAATCGGTGTTTTCGCCAATAGCATCGGACAATAATTGTTTGTTTTTTACTATTATTTCTTTTAACATAAAGGTATTATATCAAAGACCTTGAAAAAAAGCAAATAATTGTAAATATAATTATTATATAATTATGTCGCTATTGAGTTGTTTTAAGACACTTACCTTATCCTAATGAAACACAGATAAGGTCACTGTTGAAATTCAAGTTATATGTAATTTTGTACCAAACAAAAAAATCCCAACCGAGAGACAAAAGTCAGATTGGGATTTAAATATCAATATTATTATGAATTTAGTAATATTATTTCGCGTCTAAAGATAGTCCTCTTCCGTTGAAGAAATATCCCCTAGATTCATTTCCTTGCTTTTTGTAACACTTGTAACGTTGCCAAGATCAATTTTGACCAATATCACGTCCGTTCCAATTTTGATAATATTTCGCCAAGGAATGAATATGTCTTCATTAGTATGAAAGATTTTTCTAACCCCAGGTACAACAACACCAAGCACGTTTTTTCCATTTGCATCAATAATCATATCTATGATTTTACCCATTTTTACACCGCTATTAAGGTTAACAACTTCCTTGCAACGAAGTTCGCTATAGCTAATTTCCACAAAACACCTCTTTATTTATAGTACTTGTTTAGTGTAAAAATTATATACAAAATAGACCATGAAAGGATTGATGGCTAGTCCATTTCTTGCTTTAGATGAGAAATTGCATTTTTCTCCAAACGTGATACCTGCGCTTGGCTCAAACCAACTTCCTTACTAACTTCGACCTGTGTTTTACCTTGGAAATATCGTTTAATCAAGATATTTCGCTCTTTCTCTTCAAGGGAATTAATAGCATCGTGTAAGGAAATGCAATCGGTCCACACGTTTTGAGTTATTTTGGTGTCAGCAATGCAGTCTTCCATATCCAATGCGTCTTCTTCATCGGTGTATACCGCTTCGTTGATGGAAACGGGTTCGGAAATTGCATCCAAACAATACAAAACCTTGAATAGCGGCAAAGATAACTGCTCTGCAACCTGCTCCACTGTAACTTCGGTGTTAGACGTTGATTCCATTTGTTCCCTAGCTTGTAATGCTTGATAAGCAATATCCCTAATGCCACGACTTACCCGCAAACTGCCTTCTCGTAAGTATCTTTTGATTTCGCCTATTATCATAGGAACAGCATAGGTACTAAAACACACCCCAAGATTTACATTGAAGTTGTCAATTGACTTGATCAATCCTACACAACCTATTTGAAAAATATCGTCGAGATTATTAACTCTGTGTGCATATCGTTGAGCTATTGACAAAACCAATCGCATATTACAATTTATAAAGTAATTCCTAGCATCATTATCGCCATTTGCAATTCTATTGAGCAAATCATCAGTTTGACTCTTGGACAACTTAGGCAAAGTTGATGTATCTATTCCGCAAATGATAACCTTCTTATTCATAAGTGCTCCTGTTAAAAGTTTTTTGATATTTTGCGCAAAACAAACAACAAGTATACCTATTTTTTGACAAGAAATGATAAAAAGGAATCAAAGGGAAGTACTACTAAATAGAAAATGTTAGAATATTTGATAAAAAAAACGCCTTTCAAAAAAAGGCGTTAATTTGAATAATAATGAGAAATAAACTACTTGTTGAGTTCTTCTTGCCAGCACCACCAGCACATATTTTCATATGCTTCGTCGCCACCAATGAATACAACAGGGCCGTCATCTACACACTTACCATTGATAAATCTAGCATTGACAGTAGCTTTGTGCCCACATTTACAAACAGATTTTATTTCTTGTAAAGAGTCTGCAAGTTCTACAAGACGTTTGCTACCCTCAAAAAGTTTGCAAGTGAAATCTGTTAGAAGACCGTAACACAAAACAGGGACTTGCGCTGTTAGTTGTTTGAGTTGTTCAATTTGCTTAGATGTGCAAAATTGAGCTTCGTCAACAATGATGCAATCACAGCCATTTTGTTGCTTATAGTTGTTGAACATATCAATAAAACTTTGATCGTGGGAAATGGTTAAGCACTCGGATTTTAGTCCAATTCTAGAGCGCACCATTGGTGTTTCGTCATCTCCACGATTGTCCAAAGAAGGCTTTACAAGCATCACTTTCATACCCTTTTGTTGGTAATTAAATTGACACATTAGTGCTTGTGCAGATTTGCTGCTTCCCATTGTTCCGTATTTAAAATAAAGTCTTGGCATAGTAAATTGGTCCTTTTTCATATGAATTTTATGTATTATGTGTGTAATAGTATCTTAAAAAGTGTGATTTTTGGTGGTAATTAAGTGAAATTTGGGCAAAACTAGAAGTTTTTGAGCAAAACCTTTAGTACAGACCATCAATTACACCATCTTCGTCAATGGTCATATTTACTGCATTTGGAACCCTTGGCAAACCAGGCATCAGCAACATGTTTCCCGCCAATGCAACCAAAAATCCGGCTCCGCCACGGTACTCAATATCCCTAATATTAATATCAAATCCAGTTGGAGCACCAAGTAGTTTAGCGTCATCAGAAAAACTGTATTGAGTTTTTGCAATTACCACAGGAAGTTTATCAATACCAAGTGGCGCAAGACTTTGAAGACTTTGCTTTGCCTTGTCACTTAGTACCACTCCTTTAGCGCCATAAATCTTGGTTGCAATATTGAAGATTTTTTCCTCTACTGTATCGCTATCTTGGTAAGAGAACGTGAAGGAAGAATTGTCTTGTTGGCAAAGGTCAATAACTGTATTTGCAAGGTCTATTGCACCATTGCCCCCCTTGCCCCAAACGTCACAAGGAACAGCTTGGCAACCAAATTGCTCAACTGCTGTTTGAACCATATCAATTTCTGCCTGAGTGTCGGAAGTAAACTTGTTGATAGCAACAACGCAAGGCAAACGATATACTTTTGTAATATTAGAAACGTGTCTGAGTAGATTTGGCAAGCCCTTTTGCAAAGCATCAAGGTCTTCTACGTTCAAGTTTGTTTTATCAGCACCACCATGAAGCTTCAGTGCACGTACTGTTGCAACTACTACAACGGCATTAGGTTTTAATCCAGAAAGACGGCACTTGACGTCAAGAAACTTTTCTGCACCAAGGTCTGCACCAAATCCAGCTTCGGTAACTGTGTAATCAGCATAGGACATAGCAAGCTTTGTTGCTTGAACGCTGTTGCAACCATGAGCAATGTTTGCAAATGGACCACAGTGAACAAAGGCGGGTGTTCCACCAATAGTTTGAACAAGGTTGGGTTTTAAGGCATCTTTCAACAAAATAGCCATTGATTCTTCTGCTTGCAAATCTCTAGCAAATACTGGATTGCCATCTTTGTTGTAAGCAACCAAAATGTTGCCAAGTCTACGTTTGAGGTCGATGATGTCTTCTGCCAAGGTCAAAACAGCCATAACTTCGCAAGCGGCCGTAATATTGAACTTTTCAGCGTGTTCAATAGCATCCTTTACTCCGTGATTTACACAAACACCACGAAGAGCACGATCGTTTACGTCCAACGTACGATTGAATACCACTCTATCGGGATCAATATTAAGGGGATTACCTTGGAAAATACTGTTATCAATTAAAGCGCACAAAAGGTTGTTGGCTGCCGTAATTGCATGAAAATCTCCTGTAAAGTGCAAGTTAATATCTTCCATTGGTAAGATTTGACTGTACCCACCGCCAGTTGCACCGCCCTTGATACCAAATACTGGTCCCAAAGAAGGTTCACGCAAAGCAAGGCAAGTGTTTGCACCAACAAGATTTAGGCCATCAGCCAAACCAATGGATACGGTAGTTTTACCTTCTCCTGCGGAAGTAGGATTTATTGCTGTAACCAAAATTAGCTTGGCATTTTGTTTGGCATTTGGGCGAGAGTTCACCTTTGCTTTGTAATTACCATACAATTCCAAATTTTCTTCGGAAATACCAATTTTTGCAGCAATATCTTTGATATGTTGCAACTTGCTCTGTCTAGCTATTTGAATATCTGTCATAGAGCCACCTCCTGTGAGAACATCTTATTAATGATAACAAATATAAAGATAATTTGCAATATGTTTTGTTCTTTTAATAAGCGAAAAACCGAAAGAAATTTTTTTTATCCAATATCTGGGAAAATATACGCTCTTATTCTACCCAAAAGGTCAATACTTGATATAATATTGACAAAGTGAGAGATATACCTTATACTACGAAAGAACACAAACTAACGGGATACAGTATGACACCGAAATTTTTTATTGAAGCAATACTTTTAGGCTGTGGACTAGCTATGGACGCGTGCGCCGTTTCCATGACAAATGGTCTAAAAGAACCCAAAATGAAATATACAAAAGTTATTACTATTGCAATGGTATTTGGCTTGATGCAAGGCATGATGCCACTAATTGGATATTTCATTGGCCATCTTTTTTTAAAATACATAGAAAAGTTTATACCATTTATCGCTTTGGCAATATTAGGTTACTTAGGCACAAAAATGATTTGGGATGGCACACATCCTTGTAAAGATGGCGAAGAATGTAAGATTAACCAAAATATAACAATAAAAGCAATACTAATTCAAGGTGTTGCAACAAGCATCGACGCGTTAAGTGTTGGCTTCTCTTTTCCAGGATACACGCAATCGCAAGCAATTGTGGCTGTAAGCATAATTGCACTAGCAACTTTTGCTATTTGCTTTGCTGGAGTGCTAATTGGAAAACGCTTTGGTGACAAACTAGGTAACAAAGCGGTAATTATTGGCGGTTCCATATTAATACTTATTGGAATTGAAATTTGCATCACAAGTTTTATAT
>JAFTHP010000047.1 GCA_017457305.1 Clostridia bacterium
AGCACTGTGTTTCCATGCTTGCAGCTGTGCCGCTTTCGGATGTAGTTGGATTGATGGGAAAAGGGAAAGCATCCTGGTCAAAGATATTGGAAGCATTGGACTATTACGGAATATCCTACGCATCCAAGGCGGTTTATACCAAGGACAATGCTTGCCCGCTGCCTGTGTGCTGTATCGTGAATAATGATAATAGATTTGTACTCTGGTATAAGGGTTCCTTCTGCGGTGTGCAGGAGGTTGACCCAAAGAAAACCAAAAGTTATATTGAGATTTTCACGGAATAATAGTTAGACAAATTTCAATTTATCGAGTAGTTATAAGGGTATGCAATTGTATTAAAATTGTGTAACGTTGCCAAGATAGTCGCATCAAATTGATGCGACTTTTTTTATTTATCCATTGAAATGTTCTTTGATGTATGGTATATTTATAGAGCAACATCTACGTTCAGTTGCTTACAATAGCTGCTGCACACGAAATGAGTATGGAACAGGTTTACCACGCGGCAATGATGGATCCGCACACCGGTAGTCAACTATCCACCGATGAAATTGTGTCATTGTGTGATGAGCTGAAAAAAGCGCACGAAGATGCTGGCTATCCAATTTTCTAGCAAGATAGCGTCGTAAACAAAATGTCCTAAACAAAGACTTTTCCGTTTACAAAAAGGTGCTATCGAGCAGTTGCAAAACTAACATAAAAATGCAATAATAGTACAAGAATTTCTGTTTCAAGAACTTTCATTATTTGTAGTAAATATTCCGCCAATTAACTGTATTTTTTACAATGCTAGTAGTATTGGTTGGATAATTACTGCAACAGCAAAATAAACACAAAAGGTACACCGATGACAATTAGACAATGCACAACACAAGATATACAAATGCTCGCTGACTTCTACGACCAAGTTGTTTTGCACCTAACACAAACGACAAATTGGCCCAAGTGGAGATACAAACAATACCCCAATGTTGACAGTGTAACGGAGGATATTACCCAAGGTGCACAATATGTTTGCTTGGATAGCGATGGTGTTGTTCTTGGCGCTTTTGTTATCAATCAGGATACTCGTGGAGCTTACGAAAAGGGCGATTGGTCTGTAAAACTGTCTGATACAGAGTACTATGTTATACATAGTTTCGCTGTAAACCCCAGTTTTTACAAAAAAGGCATAGCAAACTGCATGATTGACTACTGCAAACTGTTGTGTATTGCTCGTGGTGCAAAGGCTATTCGCATCGACGTTGTGCCAACAAATGCCCCAGCCATTGCCCTGTACACAAGGAACGGATTTACCTTTGCTGGCGAAAAGGACCTTGATCGTGGCTTTGACGATATCCCAACTTTTTGTTTGTACGAGTTCAATTTTTAGTTCACTTTATCCACACACTATAACCAAGTTTACATCTTTGTAGACTTGGTTTTTTGTTGCCCTTTTCCTAGCTTACAAGGGGAGCTTTTTTAAAATTGTTATTAGTACGTAGGTGTGTTCATTAGCTTCCCACCGAATATTGTTATTCTAATATTTAGCAGTGTTTTGCCTTGTTACTATTTGAGTTTATTTGGCGACATTTTTACTATATGAAGTTTTGTATCTATCCTATTTTTATCGTTGTTACCTTTCTAATTTCCAATTATTTTTTTGTTGTAATTAACAAAATAGTATTGACGGGTGCAGCCATTTGGTATATAATTTAAGTAACACCCCTAGGGGGTGTTGAGAGGTGTATATGAAACAAAAGTTTTCCGTTACCGGTATGACTTGTGCCGCTTGTAGTGCACACGTGGAAAACTCGGTAAAAAAACTAAATGGTGTACAGTCGGTTGCTGTCAGTTTACTTACCAACAGTATGACTGTGCAATACGATGAGCAACTACTTTCCGCACAACAAATTATACAGGCTGTGCAAAGCGGTGGGTATGGTGCATCAACTACCGACAGTCAACAACCAAAGGTTAACAATCAACCTAGTGGAGTAACTTTGTCTAGGCTAATTTCTTCGTTAGCTTTGTGCCTTGTTTTGATGTACGTATCAATGGGGCATATGATAGGTTTGCCACTGCCAGCCTTTTTGTCTGGGGTGCAAAATGCTGTATCGTTTGCATTGATTCAGCTTTTATTGTGTTTGCCTGTGTGGTACATCAACCGCAATTACTATATTGTGGGATTTAAGCGCTTGTTCAAAGGTTCTCCAAATATGGACAGTTTGATAGCTGTGGGATCCTCCGCAGGAGCAATCTATGCTGTTATTATCATCTTTGTTATGAGTAACGCTTTGGGGCTTGGCGATATAGCAACAGTACAAAAGTACCATCATCAGTTGTACTTTGAGTCATCCGCTATGATTTTGGCATTGGTGGATCTAGGCAAGTATTTCGAAGGAAAGTCCAAGCAAAAAACAGGTAATGCGCTGGCAAAACTCAAAAACCTTGCTCCAAAGAAGGCTCTTTTGCTACAAGATGGTATCGAAGTGGAGGTAGATAGCTCCACAATTGTTGTTGGTAACGTTGTTGTTGTAAAGGCTGGCATGGTATTTCCTGCCGATGGTGTCGTAACTAGTGGCAGTTGTTTTGCCGACGAAAGTGCTATCAGCGGCGAAAGTATGGCTGTGGAAAAACTAACAGACAGCAAGGTTATTGGTGGAACTTTGTGTGTGGGCGGTTACGTTCAAGTTGCCGTGACCACCGTGGGGGAAGATAGCGTTTTATCCAAGATTATTACACTTGTGGAAGAAGCCAGCGGTTCCAAGGCTCCCATTCAGCGTTTGGCTGACAAAATCTCTTCTGTATTTGTACCTATTGTGTTGTCAATTTCTTTGGTAACGTTGATTATTTGGCTAATTGTTAGCCGTTCTTGGTTTTTGTCACTAGATTTTGCCATTTCGGTGCTTGTTATTTCCTGTCCTTGTGCATTGGGGTTAGCAACGCCAGTTGCGTTGATGGTTGCCACAGGCAAAGGTGCAGAACACGGTATTCTTATCAAAAATGGCGAAGTGTTGGAGCACCTTGCTCAACTTCAATGCGTAGTTTTAGATAAAACTGGTACTCTTACCGAAGGCAAACCACAAGTAAAGGATTTTTATTCCACAATGGATAGCAACACTTTCTTTGCAATTATCGGCGGAATTGAACAACAAAGCGAGCACCCACTAGGAAATGCAGTTGTAGCCCACGCACAACAAATGGGCATTTCTTTGGTAAAACCAACAGATTTCACAACAATAGCAGGTCAAGGTGTAGTTGCAACTGTCGATGGCAAAAGCTATGCAATTGGCAACAAACTACTTATGCAACAACAAGGGGTTGAGAACTCCACCTACCAAAAGGTACTAGACCAATATTTGCAAAAGGCGTACACCTGCTTGTTAGTAAGTTGCAACGGCGCATTTGTTGGAATAGTTGGTGTAGGCGACCAAGTAAAACAAACTTCCAAGCAGGCAATAGAGTGTTTGGACAAGTTAAATATAAAAACAGTACTTCTAACTGGCGACAACCAAGGTGCAGCGCAATCCGTTTGCAATGAAGTAGGCATAACAGAGTGTATTAGCGAAGTTTTGCCCCATCAAAAGCAACAACACATTGCCACTCTCAAGCAAAGCTACTACACAGCAATGGTAGGGGATGGCATCAACGATGCTCCAGCACTAGCTACGGCGGATATTGGTTTTTCCGTTGCTAGCGGTAGCGATATTGCCATTGATAGCGCAAGCGTCGTTCTAGTAAAAAATGATATTCGTGATGTTGCCACAGCGGTAGAACTATCCAAAAAGACGGTAAAAAACATCAAACAAAACCTATTTTGGGCCTTTTTCTACAATACTTTGGGTATCCCCATTGCTGCTGGCGTGCTGTACAACACTCCGCTTAATTTGCAACTTAGCCCAATGTTAGCGGCACTTGCAATGAGTATGTCGAGTTTGTTTGTAGTAACAAACGCACTAAGATTACGCTTTTTCAAGCCAAGTCACGCACAAAACAAGCAATGCAACCAAGGTTGCACGTTACCCACAAATCCCACACAAATAAAAACGCAGGAGGAAAATACAATGACTTATCAACTATCAATCACAGGCATGATGTGTCCACATTGCACAGGACGCGTACAAAAAACTTTGGAACAAATCCCCGGTGTAACACAAGTGGAAGTTAGCCTAGAAAAGGGCACAGCAACCGTTCAATGTGCAAACGTTGAACAAAGCACACTTGTCAACGCAGTAACAGAACAAGGCTACCCAGTAACGGAGATTGTTGCTCTATGATGGCGGACAAACAAAAGATTTTTCGCCTACTCAAAACTGCTCGCGGACAAATTGATGGCATAATTCGCATGGCGGAAGAAAATCGTTATTGTATTGATATATCCACTCAGCTATTAGCTTGCCAAGCGTTACTTGGCACCATCAACAAGGAAGTACTCAAAGCACACCTAAACAGTTGCGTTATGAACGCGCAGGAGGATAAGGAAGAAAAACTGCGCGAAATAGCTTCCGTACTAGATAAATTGCTGTAAAAAACATTTGCAAGAATTGCAAAAGGCGCACTTTCATATACTAAAATATGAAAGCTTTTAATCAGTATTTACAAGACCTTTGCGGTTTGGAACTAACCACGCTTGCAAAGGGTTACAAGTACACCGTTTTTGGTGGATCAACAGTAGTAATAGAAGGGCACAAAGGACTTTGTGCCTTTTTGCCAACACAAATATCATTTTTTGTGGGTGGTGGACTATTGAAGGTGGAAGGTAGTAACCTTACCATAAAATGTGTCCAACGGCAAAGCGCCGTTGTGGTAGGAAAAATTGACAACGTGGCGGTATCAAATGGCTAGCAAATGTTCAATAACCTTCACAGGACTCAACATAAACCACCTATTAAACACTCTTGCAGCGCAAAACATAGCAGTTTTTGGCGTCAAACGCAACAAAAATAGCTGTACGATTTGTGTTTTGTCAATATCTGTTAGCAAGACTATTGATTTATTAAATAAAAAGTGTTATAATATACAGAAGGTTTCCTATGGAGGCCTATTTGGTGCTGTAATTTTTGCTAAAAAGCATATTGCGCTGATGATTGCATTGTCAATTTTTGTGTTGGCGCTGTGCTTTACATCCAATATATGCCTAAAAGTGGAAGTTTGCGGCGACTTTTCGCTACAGCAAGTCAACGCCGTTTTGACGGAACTTGGCGTAGGTGTAGGAACAAAACTTTCCGCCATCAACAAGGATAGTGTAGAAAACTATCTTTGCAACAAATTGGGCGCATTGTATGCAACTGTCAACAACAAGTCTAGTGTGTTGTATGTTAGCGTATATCTGCCAAAAACTGTCGATACTCCCATTGACCTAAACAAAAAACGCAACATTGTTGCTCCTAGCCAAGGAATTGTACTTTCGGTAAGTTGTCAGCAGGGCACTCCGCTAGTAAAGGCTGGCGACAGTGTTGTCAAAGGCCAAGTACTAATTGAAGGCAGTAGGGTATTTGTAGACGGAACAAGTCAGCATGTTTATGCCATTGGACAGGTTGTTTTGCAGTTATCCAGCACGGCATTTGCCCCATACACAGGCACAATGACAGTTACTCAACCAACCGGCAAGGTATACCACAATACGGGTGTGTACTTGTTTGGCAAGCAGTACCAGCAACAACCGCCCTTTGATAATTACACAGTAAATAGCACAGTTACTGCGCTAAAACCGCTAAATTTACTAATTAGCCACAACACCTACTATCAGTTGGCAACTGTAACGCAAAAGGCCACGTTAGAGCAATGCTTGCCACAACTCAAGCAACAAGCGGTACAGCAAGCCACACAAAAGTGCAGTTTTGTTGTGGAAGAAATTTTATACGAAATAACCAATCAGGGTGTAAAAGCCACTGTTTTGGGAACTATAACAATCAACTAACGGAGGAAACAATTTGATTTCAAAAAAAATCCAAGTAGAAACAATGGATGAACTAATCAAAATATTTGGACCATTTGATGAAAATATCAAGTGCATTTGTACTGCTTTCGACGTTAAGGTGGTTGTGCAAGATGGACAAAGTAGCCTAATGGGGGAAGAATCCAACGTCGATTTGGCTATGAGAGTTGTAGATAAACTCAAAAACTTCATCTACAATGGCGACAACATTGATATTGGCAGAGTAAATTACCTTTGCGATTGTGCCAAGGCAGACAAACTGGAAGAAATTGACCAACTACTAAACGACGTGGTTGCAATAACCAGCCGCGGCAAGCCTATCAAGAGTAAGACCGTCGGTCAAAAAAAGTACGTTGACCTAATGAAGAAAAACACCATAACTTTTGGTGTTGGTCCAGCCGGTACAGGTAAAACTTACCTAGCAGTAGCCTTGGCGGTAAACGCTTTCAAAGCTAAGCAGGTAGAAAAGATAATTCTCACTCGTCCAGCAGTAGAAGCTGGCGAAAAACTGGGCTTTTTGCCTGGCGACTTGCAAGAAAAGGTAAACCCTTATCTTCGTCCATTATACGATGCTCTGCAAGAAATGCTTGGCATAGAAACCTACAGCAAAATGATGGAAAGGGGCACAATAGAAATTGCTCCATTGGCGTATATGCGTGGTCGTACACTAAACAATGCCTACGTCATTTTGGACGAAGCACAAAATACCACCAAGGAACAAATCAAAATGTTCCTAACCCGTCTTGGCGAAGGCAGCAGGATGGTAATCACAGGCGACTTGACGCAAGTGGACCTTCCAAGGGGACACACTTCTGGGTTAAGACACGCCATCAAAATTCTCAAAGATATCGAAGATATAGGCATAATCAAACTCAGCGAGCGCGACGTTGTTCGCCATCCATTGGTACAAAAGATTGTAAAAGCTTACCAATCGGAAGATAAATAACAGAGGATAACAATGAAAAAGAAAAGAATCAACAACATCAATTGGAAGCGCATTTATGTGTTGTACATTGCAGCAATAATTGTGTTTTCTGTGTTAGCAATTATTTCCAATAGGGATATGCTAACAGGTCCAAGGGTAGCGGTGCAATTTGCAACAACCGCAATGCTAATGCTATCACTTGGGTTGTACACCTACGTTACCGACCGCGAAGTGCTAGAACGCACACGTAATACAATGGCAATGTTCACAACAATGATCGTTTCCTACTTGGTAATTCAGTTGTACAGCGTATGGGACTACGCAATTTATCTAGTACCATTTTCTATGTGTGCGCTAATTTTGTCGCTGATTGTATCGGGCAAAAGCGGTTTCTTTGCAAACTTTGTAGTAATCACATTGTGCTTTATGGAAAGTATCAACTGGCAAACAAACGCAAGTTTGGCTTCGGAATACATTTTCTACCTTTTGTTTGGTGGAATTGTCGAGGCTGTTTACGTTTCCTTTGTGCTTGGTAAGCACTATCGCCGTATTAGATACCTTTCCGTTGGTCTTCTGGTAGGCTTTATTTCCGCAATTTGCGCAAGCATAAGCTACCTTATGTTCCAAGAAGTAGAAGCTTTGCAGTGGAACGAATACTTTATTCGTATTGGCTGTGCTTTTGCAAGCGGTACCATTGGCGTAATGCTTATGTTCATGCTTGTGCCATTGTTCGAAAAGATTTTCAACGTGGTATCTGTTTTCCGTTTTGCCGAAATTGCATCTTCGGATAACAGCCTAATGCGCAAGTTGTACGAGAAAGCTCCAGGAACATACAACCACAGCTTGACCGTTGCAACCTACGTAGAAGCGTGTGCAATGGCTATTGGCGAAAGCGCAATCATGGCTAGAGCGGCCGCTTACTACCACGATATCGGCAAGATGAAGAATCCTTCCTACTTTACCGAAAACCAGTTTAGTGGTGTAAACCCACACGACAGTATGACTCCCGAAGCAAGTGTCAGCATGATCAAATCCCACGTAACACAAGGTTTGCTCATTGCCAAGGACTATCGTCTGCCACACGAAGTACAAAGTGCCATTGCCGAACACCAAGGTTCAATGCCAATCAAGTATTTCTACCTAAAGGCACAAAAGTACACCGATGGTAAGTTGCCATACGATGGCTATTGCTACGATGGACCTAAACCAAAGGGTAAAATTTCTGCAATTTTGATGATTTGCGACGCTTCTGAAGCCGCTTTGAGAGCTATTGGAACTCGCGAAAATGCCGAAAAGATTGTAAACGACATCATCATGGAACGCTTGATGTTTGACCAATTTTCCGAGTGCGATATCACTATGAAGGAAATTGACATTATCAAGAGTACCATTATCACAACATTCTCTGGTATCAAGCACAAACGTGTTAAGTATCCAAATGTAGACCTAGTAGGAGACAAATGAAAATCTACTTCACAAATGCAGGGCTAAAAAGTTTGTATATCAAGCGCTTGCTAAATATTGCCCTAACACACCTAAAGCAACCATCCAAACAATTGGAAATGAGCCTTTCCATTGTTTCTCCGCAAGAAATTCAACAACTCAACAAGGAATACCGCCAAGTGGATAGCGTAACGGACGTTTTGTCCTTCCCTACTGTGGACAACCCTTCTCGTGGGGTGTTGGACTTGGATCAGCTGGAAGGGGACATTAACCCACAAACTGGCCGTTTGAACATTGGCGACGTTATCATATGTTTGGATCGTGCCAAGGAACAAGCTGTAAGCTACAATCACAGCCTAAAAAGGGAAATTGCCTTTTTGTCCTTGCACGGCTTGTTGCACCTTCTTGGATACGATCATATGAATCAGGAAGATGAGCAACAAATGTTTACTTTCCAAAATGAAATTCTTGCATTGGCAAATATTACGAGGGATGTAAAATGAGAAAAACCGGTTTTATTGCAATAGTTGGATTGGCAAATGCAGGCAAAAGCACCCTGCTCAATGCGCTAATCAAGCAAAAAGTATCCATTGTTTCCCCAAAGCCCCAAACCACACGTGATAGTATTATGGGTATTTGGACGGACGACGACAGTCAAATTGTTTTTGTGGATACTCCTGGATACCTAAAGAGTAAAAATGCGTTGGGCGACTATATGCTCAACAGTATCGATACAGCAGTACAGGACGTGGATTGCATCCTTGTAGTAGTGGATGGTCACGATGGCATTGACGACAAGGAAATTGCACAAATCAACAAGTACGCCAAGTACAACTGTCCTATTGTAGTTGCCGTAACCAAAACAGATATTTCTCAACCAGAAAAGTTGATGCCCAACCTTGCCAAGCTCAACGAAATTGCTCACATCAAGGAAGTTTTCTGCGTATCAGCAAAGCGTAACCGTGGTGTAGAAGAGCTAAAGCAAGCACTCAAAAAGTACCTCACTGGCGACGTTATGTACTTTGAAGAAGACGATATCACCGACAAAAGTCAAAGATATTTGGTGTGCGAAATCATCCGCGAAAAGGTGCTATTAAGTTGCGAAAAGGAAATTCCACACGGCATAGGCGTTGCTATCAACAAGATGGCATACGAAGGCTCCGCTTGGGATATTGACGCAACCATTATCATCGAAAAAGCTAGCCACAAACCCATCATTTTGGGCAAGCACGGCGCAATGATCAAGGCTATTGGTATTCACGCAAGGGAATCCATCGAAAAAATGCTAGATCAAAAAGTTTTTCTTACTCTTTGGGTAAAGGTCAAGGAAGACTGGCGCAACAGCCAATATATCCTTAACGAACTAGGATACACCAACCGCAAGTAGGTGTATATTTGGTGCAACAATTATCCACACTACACAGTAGAAGATGCGTGGAGGTTAGTTGTGCTAAAGGATACTGCTTGGAAACTATTTGAAAAAACAGGAAATCCCTGTTACTATCTATTGTACAAGGAACTAACAAACGATGGACATCACGACAAAGGCAATAGCACTAAGGGCCACTGACATCAAGGAACACGACAAGTACATTTTGTTGTACTCCCTTGAGCATGGCAAAATATCCGTGCATGCACGTGGCATACGCAAGCCAAGTGCTAAGTTGCGTTTTTGTGCCGATCAGTTTTGCTTTGGAAATTATCAAATATCCAAAAGTGCCGACCACAACGTGCTAAAAACTTGCGAGCAGTTGCAAAGCTTTTACAGTCTGCGGGAAGATATCGTGGTGTACTATTCTGCCTGTGCCATTGCCGAAAGTTTGATACTTTGCACGCAGGAAGAACAAAGCGAACCAGCTGTATTTTTGGAAACACTAAAAGCCTTTAGTAGCCTTACTGATGGGGTTAACCCCTATTTAGTTGTACTTCGCTTTTGTTTATCTTTGTTGCAGGTGGAAGGCTTTGCTCTAACACTTGGCCGCTGTACAATGTGTGGGCAAAAGGCGCAACCATCCTACTTGGATTTGCAACGCGGTGGTTGTTTGTGTATGGATTGTCGCAACGTGGATAGTATTCCCGTTTCTCCAGCAATTGTAACAATGTTTGGACTACTGGATGGTATCGCATACGAAAAACTAAACAATTTGAAGTTTTCCAGCGAAATGATCAAGGAAGCTTTGCATCTACTGGACAAGTACATATCTCACACCTTTGGTGCAACAAATACCTTTGGTGAACTGTTGAAATTAGACTAAAAAATTAGCTATAAAAATAAAACGGAACTTGCAACTGCAGGTTCTTTTTTTATTGCTTCAAATAGGTAGCTAATAATATTAAAAATATTATTAAAATTTTTCAGATTTGCGCTGATTTACCCCTTAAAAATAGTTGCATTGAAATGTGCGTAGTGCTAAAATTATAGCACTTGTATTTTTTTTGAGGTAAAAAATGGTATTTGGCAAACACATAAATAAATATTACGTCAAGTACGGTCTTGTACTGTTGCTTGGTGTTATTGCGCTTATTGCCGTGGACTATTTCCAACTCAAAATTCCCGAGTTTTATCGTATGATAATCAATGGTATCAACGATGGAGTGGTAGATTACGAAGGTCAGCTTTTGACGTTTGATATGGATTTTGTTATCAACAAGATTTGTCTACCCATGTTCGTCGTTGCCGCTTGCATGATTGTTGGCAGATTTTTGTGGCGTATTTGCTTCTTTGGTAGTGGTATCAAGGTAGAACGCGAGCTTCGTCGCAGTATGTTCAACCATTGCAAGGATTTGTCATTGCAGTTTTATTCCAATGAAAAAATCGGTAACTTGATGAGCTACTTCACCAACGATATCGAAACTGTACAAGATTGCTTTGGTAGTGGAATTTTGATGGCGGCAGATGCAATTGCCCTTGGCGGCATGGCATTGTACAAGATGTTCGCAATGAACAAGATGCTCACTTTGCTCAGTCTTATCCCAATGTTTTGTATGTTTTGGGTGGGCGTAATTGTAGGCAAGTATATGATGAGCAAATGGGAAACTCGTCAGCAAGCTTTCTCCGACCTGTCCGACTACGCACAAGAGTCTTTCAGCGGTATTTCCGTAGTAAAGGCATTTGTCAAGGAGTTCAAGGAGTTGTGGGCTTTCCGCAGATTGAACAAACAAAACGAAAAAGCAAACGTTGCCTACACAAAGGCAAGCACCTTGCTTCACATTTCCGTAACGTTGTTTGTAGAAAGCGTTATTTGCATTATCCTTGGCTACGGCGGATACCTTGTGTACAAAGATTCTAAGAGTTTCAACGCAGGACAACTGATGGAGTTCATTGGCTACTTTAACTCAATCATTTGGCCAATTATGGCAATTACCGAGCTTATTGATATGGGTAGCCGTGGTAGAGCATCACTTAAGCGTATTTCCAAGCTGTTGGATACCAAGCAGGATGTTGCCGATGATCCACACGCACAACCTATACAGGAAGTTAAAGGAACAATCACCTTCAACAACCTCACTTTCCGTTATCCACAAGCGGACTACGATAGCCTTAGCAACGTATCCTTTACAATCAATGCTGGCGAAAACGTTGGTATTGTTGGTAAAACAGGTAGCGGCAAAACAACCATTGCCGATTTGATTTTGCGTTGCTACAACGTTGAACCGGGCAGTTTGTTTATCGACGGCAAGGACGTAAACGATATTACAATTCAATCCTTGCGTGACTACTGCGCTTACGTACCACAAGATAACTTCCTATTTTCCGATAGTATTTCCAACAATATCGCATTTGCTTCCAGCGGTGACGATATTGATGACGTAGTTAGATCAGCCAAACTTGCCGACGTACACGACAATATCAAGGATTTTGCGCTGGGATATCAAACGGTACTTGGCGAACGCGGTGTAACGGTATCTGGCGGCCAAAAGCAACGTATTTCCATTGCTCGTGCTTTGATGAAGGATGCTTCAATTCTCATCTTGGACGACTCCGTTTCCGCCGTTGATACCGACACCGAACGTATCATTTTGAACAACCTAAAGCAAACCCGCGCTGGCAAAACAACAATTTTGATTGCCCACCGCGTTACAACCATCAAGGATTTGGACAAAATCATTTACCTAGATAACGGTAAAGTACTTGCAGTTGGCACCCATCAAGAGTTGTTGGATAACTGCGAAGAGTACCAAAACATGGTTGAGTTGCAACGACTAGAGCAAGAGGAGGGTATGTAGTATGAAAGAATATCTTCCATTGCTAATTGCTGGTGCTATCATTGGTACAGTATCGGCAATAATGATACTGGTTTACAGCCTTATCAAGGACAAGCGCGAAAGCATGGGCTTCGACCGCAAAATGAAGGATGGCGAACTGCTAAAACGCCTTTTGGTGTATGCAAAGCCATACTGGAAGAACTTTTTGTTGGTTGGCTTTGTAATGTTGCTGTCCATTTCCTACGATATAACAGCGCCCCTAATCATTTCGGATATTCAACTGCTTGTAAAGGGCAGTTTTGAAATGAACGAGCTTTTGCTACGTGTATTGTTGTACGCAAGCATACTTATCGTTTCGTTGGCAAGCACATATACACAAGCAATAGTGTTGCAAAAAACTGGACAAAAGATTATTTCCAAATTGCGCGAAGATGCTTTTGTTCACGTAGAAAGCTTGTCCCACTCACAACTATCCAAGATTCCTGTAGGAAAACTGGTTACACGTGTTACTAACGACACAAACGCTATCAGCATGATGTTCACAGGTATGCTGGTAAACTTGGTAAAGAACTGCTTTGTTATCATTGGCGTGTTTGTAGCGATGCTATGCCTAAACTACTTACTAACACTAATGATACTGTGCTTTGTACCATTTATTGTGTTATTTACCGTTATTTTCCGCAAGTTTAGCCGCAGGGCTTACCGCAGAGTTAAGGATGGCACAACCGATATCAACACCTTTTTGTCGGAAAACCTTTCCGGTATGAAGATTATCCAAGTTTTCAACCGCGAAGGTCGCAAATTTGACGAATTTGATGCCAAAAACAAAAAACTTTACAATGCACAAAGAAGTCAAATTTTTGTATTTGGTATTTTCCGCCCAATTGTATATATGTTGTACATCACTTCGGTACTTTGTTTGTTCTTCTTGGGCAGCAAGGGCTATGTGGACAACATCAACTTCTTGGGACAATCCATTGGTAGCGACACAATTGTTGCTTTCTATATGTTCATTTCCAAGTTCTTCAACCCAATTCAAAGCTTGGCAGAACAGTTCCACCGTTTGCAATCGGCATTTGCATCCGCCGAAAAGATTTTCACTATCATGGATATGCAGCCAGAAGTAGTGGATGAACCCGATGCTATCGACCTAGAAGAAGTTCATGGCGAAATTGAGTTCAAAAACGTTTGGTTTGCCTATAACGAAGGGGAATGGGTACTCAAGGACGTGTCCTTCCACATCAATGCAAAGGATACAGTTGCCTTTGTTGGTGCAACAGGTAGCGGCAAAACAACAATTTTGTCATTGCTGTGTCGTAACTACGATATCCAAAAGGGCGAAATTTTGCTTGATGGTGTAAATATCAAAAAGATCAAGATATCTTCACTGCGCAAACACTTTGGTCAAATGTTGCAGGACGTGTTTATCTTTGCAGGAACAATCCGTAGTAACATTGTTCTAAAGGAAGATAGCTTTACCGAAGAACAAATTTTGGAAGCTTGCCGCTACGTCAATGCGGATAAGTTTATCAACAAGCTAGGCAAAGGTTTGGACGAAGAAGTAAGGGAAAGGGGAAATAACTTCTCCGCTGGTCAACGTCAGTTGTTGTCCTTTGCTCGTACCATTATCCACCGCCCAGAAGTCATGATTTTGGACGAAGCTACCGCCAATATCGACACCGAAACAGAAGTGTTGATTCAAGACAGCCTAACCAAGATGATGAACATTGGCACAATGCTTATTGTTGCACACCGTTTGTCAACAATTCAACACGCCGACAACATCATTGTTTTGGACCACGGCCAAATCATTGAACAGGGCAACCATCATCAACTTCTCAAGCAAAAGGGCAGATACTACGAGTTGTATCAATTGCAATTTAGCAAGGACCAACTCCGTCAAAAATCCGCACAGAAAGGTATCTAAACCCCTTTACTTAAACAATTAAACAAACAAAAAGAGCAAGAAAAACAACTTCTTGCTCTTTTATTTTTGCCATCTTTGATTCTAGTCACAACAGCTAGTGTATTGTTTAAAAATCATTTTTGTCTAATTGTAAAAATACTGTTGATAGTATGAGTTTTGTGTGTTTATTTTCTAGGTGGAAGCATTGTTCGCATGCTGTTGAGTATTGCAACAACGCACACACCAACGTCCGCCAAAATGGCAATTACCAAGCCAAACGCAATGGTGTCTAGTAGGCCAATGGCGGAAAGGATAAGCACGGCAAACTTAATTACAAGGCTTATCACAATGTTTTGTTTTACAACCTTCAGTGTCTTTTTGGAGATATTCACAGCGGTAGATAGTGCAGTGGGATTGTCTTGCATCAGTACGATATCCGCTGTTTGTATGGCAATATCACTACCCATCGCCCCCATAGCAATGCCAACGTCTGCCGTTGCCAAAACGGGCGCATCGTTTATGCCATCTCCAACAAATGCTACCTTGTTACCTTGTGTTTTCAAGTTTTGAACAATGGTTGCTTTTTCTTGTGGAAGTAGTTGACTATACGTTTTTCCAATGCCAAGTTGAGTGGCAATTTCCTTTGCAATGTGGTCGTTGTCACCTGTGAGCATTGCCGTGTTTGCACCCATTTTGTGCAGTTTGGCTATAGCAGTAATGCTGTCCTCTTTCAACTGGTCGGCCAGTTCAACGTATCCTACAAACTTGCCGTTCTCTGCCACGTAAACTACTGTTTTGCTGGAGCTTTGTTCAAATTCCACTTGATTTTCCGTCATCAAGCTAGCATTTCCGCACAAAATTGTGATATCTGCTGTTTTTGCCACAATACCTTTGCCAGCAATTTCTTGAACGGTTGCCGAGCATTGTGGGGCGGTGCTAGCCAAGATACATTGAGCGATAGGGTGCGTGCTGTACTGTTCTGCAATGGCTGCCAGTTTTAGCACTTGTTGTTTGTTTTCTTGTGGGTAAACGTTGACAATATCAAACTTTCCCTTTGTTAGTGTTCCAGTTTTGTCAAAGGCAAAAAGGTTGATTTTACTGAGCATTTCCAAGTAGTTACTACCCTTTATTAGAATTCCCTTTTTGCTACAAGCGGCAATTCCGCCAAAGAATCCTAAAGGAATAGAAATAACCAATGCACAAGGGCAGGATACAAACAAGAACATCATTGCACGTTTTATCCAAACTGCCCAATTTTGCAAAAACAATGGTGGAACAATGGCGATTAGCACAGCAAGGATAACAACGACAGGTGTGTAGTAGCGGCTAAACTTTGTAATAAATTTTTCCGCTGGTGCCTTGTTGAAGGTGGCGTTTTCTACCATATCCAGTATTTGTGCCACGGTGCAGTTGTCGTAGTCGCTGGTGGATTGTACAGTTAACGTGCCATCTAGGCATATGCAACCGCTGATAACCTTATCCCCCTTTTGTACAAAAACAGGCACGCTTTCCCCTGTGATAGTGGAAGTATCAATGGTGCAACTACCTTCAACAACAATGCCGTCAAGGGCAATTCTTTCCCCTGGTTTAACAAGGAAGTTTTGACCAATTTCAATTTCTGCCGGATGAACTTCAACCTGTTCGCCGTCACGTACAATTGTGGCAGTTTCTGGACGAATGCTGACTAGGGCTGCAATGCTATTTCTGCTTTTCCCAAGGGCATATCTTTGAAAAGCTTCCCCAATTTGATACAAAAGCATAACGGCAACAGCTTCGATAAACTCTTCAATGAAAAATGCGCCAACAGTGGCAATTGTCATCAGCAAATTTTCGCCAAATACCTGTCCGTGGATAATATCGTAGAAAGCATCCAACACAATATCGTAGGCTACAACGATATATGCCAGTACAAACAGTGTAATGGATACCCAAGGTGGCAAAACAAAAACGTGTTCACAAAGCAATGCAACGGCACAAATAAGTAGGCAAATACAAATTCGCCAAAAAACGATTTTATTCTTACTCATAGCTATTTGCCTAAAACGTATGTATCACGATGGATAATTCTGCAAATCTCGTTTATTTCCTTCAATGTTTCTTCAAAGGTTTCTTCTGGGGTTTCCAAAATCATCTTTTGCGACAAAAAACTTACACTTACTTTGTCCACTTGTGGGATCTTGCTAATAAATCTTTCCATCCTAGCTGCGCAGTTAGCACAGTCCAAGTTAACCATTTTAAGAACGTATCTCATATATTTCTACTCCTTTACGTGTTCAATAGCGATATTGATAATTTGCAAAACGTGGTCGTCCGCCAAGCTGTAGTAAACTTCCTTTCCGCTGCGTCTGTTTTTGACAAGCTTGCTTTGGCGCAGTATTCTAAGTTGGTGGGATACTGCCGATTTGTTCATATTCAAAACGGAGCAAATATCACAAACGCACAGTTCTGCTTGTGTTAGGGAAGATAAAATTCTAATCCTAGTGGAGTCGCCAAAAATTTTGAACAGTTCGGCAACGTCAAAAAGTATTTCTTCGTTTTCCAAGTGATCCAACACGTTATGTACAACATCGTTGTGAACGTGGGTTTCTTGACAGCACATATCTTTTTGTGTCATAATTTCTCCTTTGAACAGTTGAATAATTGTTCAACTGTTACTAATATTGTATTCCCTTTATTTCACTTTGTCAACTACTTTTACAAGTGTTTTTCGACAAATTGTAACAAAAACTGTAGCCTTTCAATAAAATAAAAGTGGGGTACATATTTGTGTAAAGGAGGAATAATTTTATGTTTTGTTGTAGACCTACTTGTCCATACAAAAGGGAAGGAAATATCATCTATGTTGTAGAAACTGGTCCACGTGGTCCTATGGGACCAATTGGTCCACAAGGTCCAAGCGGCCCGCAAGGTCCAGTAGGGCCTGCTGGTGGTGGAATTAACAGCTATGGCGGATTGTATTCGGTTTTGCAAACTACACGAACAATAACGCCAACCTACAGCACGCTAACGTTAGAAAGCACAATGCCATCCAATAACGTAACCTACGGTACAAATACAATCACCGTGGTTAACAGTGGCACCTACGAAGTAAACTATGGACTTACCGCCGACACTTCCGAAACTACTGTAGTAACAACAGCAGTAGCGGTCAACGGAGCAACGGTAGGTGGTGGAACAACGGGTACTAGTGGTCAAGCTGGACAAAATATCCAACAAACTGGTACAGTATTGCTTACTCTTGTCGCTGGCGACGTTTTGACGTTGCAAGCAAATAGTGTGTTGGCAACCACGCTAACTCCACAAGGGGGAGTAGTGGGCTATTTGACCATCAAGCAACTAGGCTAAAAACACAAAAAAAAGGACTACCACATTTGGTAGTCCTAATTTTTTATTGCAAATTATTCAACTGGTGTAACGTTAGCTGCACGAAGTTTTCCGTTTTTGGAATCGGTCTCAATATCAAATGTAACCTTTTGACCATCTGCCAAAGTTTTGAATCCTTCTACGTTGATTGCGGAGAAGTGAACAAAAATATCTTCGCCACCCTCATCGCTGGAAATAAATCCGTAACCTTTACCTGCGTTGAACCATTTAACAGTACCTGTCATAATCAGTACCTCCAAAAAATTATTGTAACTGACATCAAAAGGCAAGCGTTAAGGCAAATAGTAAGACTCGGTAATTCACAGTGATGCTGGTCTCTTTATTTCTGTTACAGAGTAATTCTATATTTATTTGTGAAAAAAGTCAATACAATTTTCCAAAAATGCACTTAAAAATACGATTTTTCGCGTTTGAATACACTTTTAGTGTGATATTTGACAAAAATACTACCAAAACGTAGCCATTTTTTGTATGATAATGTGTTTTTTAACATAAATTTCTTTGGTTGATAATCTTTATCCGTTGTTATCGGCACAAGGATAACAACAAAAAATTGTTTTGTAAACAAAATAAATGTTGAAATGTTACAAAGTATATGATATAATATTATCTAATCGTGCAAGCAATTGTTTGCACAAGCAGTACTTGTACACAAAAAGGAGCATTTATGAAAAATTTTGTTTTGATGCTAGCCGGCGAGTGGATTTTGAAGCACAGAAGTGAAGACAAAATGCCTGTAACCAAAGTGCGCGAATTTATGATGCAAAAATTTGGTCCACAAGTTTCTTTCACTCGCGAAACATATTCTGTATTGGAGTTTTCCTTCAATCAAGATATCGACAAGGAATTGATCCACAGGGAAGTTGGCGGTTTTTTGGGCAAAAACTACAACGACTACAACAACGGTTACCTAAGTGTTTACGAAGAAAAGGGCTCTCAATCCACAAGCACACCTACAGTTCCCGTTACTCCACAGCCCATTCCACAAGCGCCAACTGGTCAAATGGGCAATCCGCAGGAAATTGAACAGTTCTTGCGTTCTATTGGCATGGATACTAGCGGTGTAAGGTACGGCTCCACTCAACAAACTTCCCCAACAGTTAACCCAACAGTAGGCGGTAACGAAGCAACTCAATCGGAAATTGCCATTGACAACGTTATGAAGGAAATTGATGGGCTAATTTCTGGTGCAGAATTTAAGTCATTGTGCCGTGAAATTCGTCAACTTGCTGGTATGGTAAAACAAAACAAGAGCTATGATGTATTTACCAACCAACGTTATTTGTTTGCCATCAACGATGGTTGTTGTTTTGACGACTATATCAAGTTGTTCCGCAAATTGCTAACAGTTTTGGGTATCTACAATGCTGCAAAGTACGTTTTCAACGAAAAACTTATGCCAGTAAAGCCCAACCAAGAAGATCCACGTATGGTAATGCTCGACAAGGTTCGTTCCGCCCCAGAAAAAGCCATCATCTGCATTGATATTAGCGACTGGATGAACGAAGTCAAGTCTTCCGACTTCAAGGATTTCCTTCGTGTATTGGCATCGGAACGCGAAAAGTCCATCATCATTTTCCGTATCCCATTTGTAGACAAGGAAGTTATGGACAACATTGGCCATCAACTAAATGACACAATGTTTATTCGTAGTGTATCCTTCCCACCTTTCACTAACGAAGAACTAGGCAAAATTGCCGATATCGAGATTTCCAGTTTTGGCTTTAGCATGGACGCAAAGGCCTGGAACGGTTTCTACGCACGTATGCGCCAAGAAAGTAGCGATGGACGTTTCTATGGCACCGACACAGTCAAGAAGGTAGTGCGCGAATTGTTGTACTACAAGCTTCGTGCTAGCGCACAAAACGGCGAAAACGACAAGATTATCCGTGAACAAGATGCCGAAATGCTTTGCTCATCCGATTTTGTCGACAACCTAACCGGCATGGAAATGTTGGAACGCATGGTTGGTACGGAAAACATCCGCGACAGAATTTTGGAAATCATCTCTCAAATTGAACTTGCAAGACAAAACCCCGAAATGGGCTCACCTTGCTTGCACATGCGCTTTGTTGGTAACCCTGGTACAGGTAAAACAACCGTTGCCCGTATCATTGGTAAAATTCTCAAGGAAAAGGGCATTTTGCGTATTGGCGAATTCCACGAACATGCAGGACGTGACTTCTGTGGTAGATACATTGGTGAAACCGCACCAAAAACTCTCAACATTTGCCGTTCTGCATATGGTTCGGTGTTGTTTATCGACGAAGCTTACTCATTATATCACGGCGAAGACGACACCAAGGACTTTGGTCGTGAAGCATTGGATACACTTATTGCTGAAATGGAAAACCATCGTAGCGACTTTGTTGTTATCATGGCAGGATACACCAACGATATGGATCGTTTGATGAAGGGTAATGCTGGTTTGCTATCTCGTATGCCCTACACGTTGGAATTCCCCAACTTCACAAAGGACCAACTATTCCAAATTTTTGAAAAACTTTGCAATGGTAAGATTGAACACGATGATGAAATCTTGGTAGCTGCAAAGCAGTACATTGACAAACTTGATGATGACTACGTTGCAAGCAAGGAGTTTAGTAATGCTCGTTTTGTTCGTAACTTGTACGAACGTGTTTGTGCCAAGGCATCAATGCGTTGTCAACTTGCAGGAAGTACCAAGTTGAAGCTACTCAAGGAAGACTTCGACCGTGCTATTGCCGACAAGGAATTTGGCAATATCAAGAACAAGACCACAAAGATTAGCTTTGGTCAATAATCGTTAGGAGAAGATATGCTAGTTGCTGTAATTTTGGGAAACAGACTAAATGATGACGGAAGTATGTCGCAAATTTTGCTTGGTCGTCTGCAAATGGCATTGCGCATCAATTGTGCTTTTAGCCCAGATAAAATTATTTTGTCCGGTGGTGTAGCCAACGAAAAGGCAGGCACAAGCGAAGCACAGGTTATGTACGACTATTTGGTGCAAAATGAAATTGACGAAAACAAGCTCATTTTGGAAGAAAATTCCCTATCCACAAAGCAAAACGCACAGTTTTCAGTACCCATTGCAGTAGCGCAGGGTGCCACGGAGATAATGGTGTGTTCATCTAACTATCACATTTCTCGCAAGATTCTCAACCCAATAAAACTATTTGAAAAAGAATTGGCAAAGTACCCAAACATCAAATTATCTGCTTTTTGCCAAGACTAATTGCTAAATTCAAAAAGAGAACCCTTCGGATTTTTCCGTTTGTTCTCTTTTTTGTTTCAATTATTAAGGATACTATGAAAAAGTTTGTTATTTATTTACTGTGCATTGTGTGCCTTTTGTCCTTGTTGCTGACTTCTTGTCAACACACCCATGAACTAGCACAAATTGAATATTTGGCACCCACAACAACCACACAAGGCAATATTGCACATTACAAGTGCCAAAGTTGTGGTGCATTGTTCCAAGATAGCGATGGCGCTAAGCCCCTAACCGATAAGGAGGTTGTGTTGCCTATTTTGGAACAAGAAATTGACATAATGCCCTACATTGACAGTTTGATAGCGGCCACAACCGACTCCGTTCCGGCGTGGAATCAGGAAGGTTACAAGGGGCGCTGGAACTACATTGACGGCGTTTTTCTCAATTCCATTGTCAACTTATACTACCAACTAAGTTCGTCCAACAGCGACAAAGCTAACCAGTACAAAAACTTTTTGACTAGATACGTCAACTACTATTTGGATTCTAGCGGTAACTTTGTAAACCTTAGAGATTCATCTAAGTCAGGCTATACAAGTGGGGAGTTGGATACAGTGTGTCAATCCAAGGTGTTGTTTGATATGTACCAGCTAACACAGGACGTGAGATATGTAAACGCTATCAACTACACCAAGCAACAGTTGGATGCACAACCTACTGTTAGTGGCTCCAACGGCAACTATTGGCACAAGACAAGCTACGCTAACCAAATTTGGCTTGATGGAATGTATATGTATGGACCATTTTTGGCAAGATATGCTGTTTCCAAACAGGATAGCACCTTGCTTACAAAACTGGTGGAGCAGTACAAGTATATTCGCCAAACAATGTTCAACGAACAAAAGCAACTGTATTATCACGCCTACGACAGCACAAAAACTATCTTTTGGGCAAATGAACAAACTGGTTGCAGTCCATCATTTTGGTTGCGTTCTATGGGCTGGTACATAGTGTCACTAACGGATGTAATCGAGTACTACCCTCAAGGGGAAGAACGCAACTATTTGGTTGCTTTGCTCAAAGAAGCTTTGGATGGTGTTTTGCTATATTTAGATACCGAAAGCAATATGTTCTATCAAGTGGTGGATGGTGTAGTTGACGGTAAACCCATTTCGCAAAAGGTATCTGCTAACTATTTAGAAAAGCTCAAGAACAAGGCGTATATGCAAAATGGCAAATACGTAGACGCAACAATAACCAACTACTTGGAGTCATCTGGCAGTTCAATGATAGCCTACAGTTTGATGAAGGCAGCTGCAAACAACTACATTGATAGCAGCTATATGGCAATCGGTCGCAACATTTTTGAAGGCATCTACAATCACTCATTTGATAGCAGCACAAATACCCTAAACGATATTTGTATAACTGCAGGTCTAGGACCGGATAACAAACCATATCGCGATGGAACTGTCAGCTACTACCTAGCTGAACCAGTCGGCGCCAACGATGCCAAGGGTATTGGACCATTTATAATGGCTTATTTGCAGTACAAGTTTGGCTCAAGTGTGGTGCAAATCCCCACCCCAAGTTTGTAAAATAGCACATGGCTACACAAGCGTCGTCCTTAAGCGAAAATTGCACAAAATGCTTTCAAAAATAGGCTTGTAGTTCAAAAATGACACAAAAATAAACTATTATTACACACATAGTAAGCAAAAACAGGGCAAAAATTTGCATTTTGCCCTGTTTTTTTGTTGTTTATTTGGTTATTAGTTTAGCAATCCGATAACGATATTGCAGTAAATTATCAATGACAACACGTCAATGATGGTGGTAATAAATGGACTTGCAACAACGGCTGGGTCTAGCTTACAAATCTTAGCAAGTAGTGGCATCAAGCAGCCAACTAGCTTAGCTAGTACTATTGTTCCGAACAAAGCTAGGCTAACCGCAAAGCTTATTTGCAATGTGTAATCGTTGCCAAGGATAAGGTTATCTACAAGCATCAATTTGCCAAAGCATGCAATGGCAAGTACAGTTGCCACGCAAATGGAAACACGTATTTCCTTCCACATAACTTTCCAAATGTCTGCTATTTCAATTTCTTCAATGGCAAGGCTACGAGTTACAGTTACCGAAGCTTGACTTGCGGCATTACCGCCAGTACCCATTATCATTGGAACGCAGGCAAACAAAAGTGCGGTTAGCGTTGCTTCGTAGTTGTTTATTACAACGCTAGTAAAAGTTGCAGATAGCAGCAATATCAACAGCCAAGGTATGCGAGATAAAAATATCGACCAAATGCTTTGTTGAAGGTAGGGTGTGGTGGATGGTGTAATAGCAGCCATCTTTGCAATATCTTCGGTGGTTTCTTCTTCCAAAACGTCCAAGATATCGTCGACAGTAACAATACCTACAATGCGTTTTTCTGCATCTACTACGGGGATAGCGGACAAGTCGTACTTGGCAATTTGTTGGGAAACGTACTCTTTGTCGTCTGTTGTTTCAACGGACAACACCTCTGTTTCCATTATTTCTTCTACTGTTGTGGTGTAGCTGTTTAGTAGTAGTTGCTTTACTGTAACAATACCAAGTAGCACACGTTTTTCGTCCGTTACGTAACAGTTGTAAATGGTTTCCTTATCTACGGCAATTTTGCGTATGCGGTCAAAGCACTCCTTTACAGTCCAATGCTTGCGCAAACTAACGTATTCCACCGTCATGATGGAGCCTGCGCTGTCCTTTGGATATTGCAGTACTTGGTTGATCATTTGGCGTGTTTCTGCATCCGTTTGCTTGATAATACGCTTTACCACGTTTGCAGGCATTTCTTCAATGATATCTACCGTATCGTCTAGGAACATTTCGTCAAACACAGCCTTCAGTTCCGCATCGGAAAATACGTTGATAAGCATCTCTTGGTTGTCAACGTCCATTTCTACAAAGGTTTCCGCTCCAAGCTCCTTGTTGAGCAATCTAAATACCGGTGGCATTTCCTTGTCCGATAGCTCTTGCAGTAGCAGTGCAGTATCTTGTGGCTTAAGGTTGTTGAGTAGTGCTTTTATTTGTCTAAAGTCTTTTTGCTCTAGTAGGGATTTGATCAGCTCAATCATAGCTTCCAATTCTTCTCTTTCCATGACGAATATACCCCCTTTGGTAGTAAAAAAGGCCCATGCTTGTGTGGCATGGACCTGTTTGTAGAACCAAAATTGAGCAAACTTCACCTCACCATTACAAGCTTTAGCATCATTGGGCATGATATTGCATTAGGTTATGCCTTGTTTTCGACATAGCCTGCTAACCTGTAATTGTCTGTCTCCACACAGTTACGGCAGCAACCCTTATCCCAATGGTAGCCTCACCTACCGGAAAATTAAGTTACTTTAATTTTACCCTTGAAAAAGAGTTGTGTCAACTATTTTCCAATTTTTTTATATATATTTAATTAAAATATTTGACACTTATTGTCACAAAGCAATCATCGATGCTTGCATGGTTGACACAAATGCTGTAAAGGTGTAAAATATACATATAAATCACACAAGCATAGGTGGCAAAATGAAACAATACTATTTGGAAAGATTCAACTGGATTTTTAAGTACACAAGCAACAATTTCTTCTATTGTTTGCTCAAGACATTGTGCATTATCATCGGGGCACCAATCTACGCCGTTACGTTTATTGGCGAAATGATTCTTACCTTTGTGTACTGTTTGTTTTCTTGGATTCCAGTACTCAACATTGTGGTTATGGTAATTTGCAAGGCAATTATTTTCTTATTGGACAAGCCTTTTTACATTTGCATCCTGCCAGATATCAAAAAATACTTGGCGGCCGTAACCAATGAACCTATCTACGAAGTGGTGGAAGAAGAGGAATTCCAAGCAGAAACTCCTGCTCAAGATGAAGATCAATAACACAAGCACAATTACAAATGACAGCATTGCATATCATTGCTGTCGTTTTTTTTACCTTTTTTTTGACCAAAATAGACATTTTTAGAGCAAAATTCCCAATTTTTCCCTGCGCTTTTTGTGCTACAATGTAGAAAAACAAAAACAGGAGGAACAATCAATGACGATTGGTTTAATAGGACAACAAGGGCTAAGCGAGCGTCTAAAGGATAACAGCCAAATAACCATTTTGTTCGATGTAGATGGGGATCAGGCAAGGGAGTGTTTGGACAAATATCATCCTGATGTGGTAATAACTGAGCTACTGATGAGTGGGGAAGATGGTTTTGCTCTGTTGGAGCAGTATCCAAATCAAAAATTTATTGTGGCAACGGAGCTAAAGAGTGAAATTTTTGTTATCAAAGCGGTGGAACTTGGGGCGCAGTACTATTTGGTAAAGCCACTTGTGATGAGTGTACTTGAACAACGCATTGCCAACGTTTGCCAAGGAGAAAGGCTGGGAGGCAAGACGATGCGCAAGAAAAGTGTATCCGAAACTACCCTTGACGAACGCATCAGCAACATATTTGTCAGTGTGGGAATACCTGCTCATATCAAGGGATACCAGTTTTTGAGAGAAGGCATCAAGCTAGCCGTAGATAATCCACAAATTATCAATTCCATTACCAAAAGTTTGTACCCCACAATAGCGCAACACTTCAACACAACCGCTAGCAAGGTGGAACGTGCTATTCGTCATGCAATAGAAGTGGCTTGGAACAGGGGTAAGATTGAAAATATCAACAGCATTTTCGGCGTAAGGGTATATACCTCTTCGGAAAAACCCACCAATGGTGAGTTTATTGCTCTTTTGGCGGATAAAATGCTACTGGAATGCACATACTAATGCTACACAATAAAAAAAATCAAAAATGAAAAATAGATAAAATTGTTAGCACAACAGTTGCGCAAAACAAAAATATGTGTTACAATACAGCCATCTAAAGGAGATTTTGTAATGCAGTACCTCAAAAAAGAAATTAGAGAAAAAATATTGGCAGCCGCAGTAGAAGAGTTCAAAGAACACGGATATTCCGATGCATCAGTTAGAAATATAGCAAACAATGCCGAAATTTCACTTGGCAACATTTATCGTTACTACACCAACAAGGAAGCACTCTATTTTGCAGTAATCAATCCTTTTATGGAAAGTATCAAGAACTATGTAGAACATGGTTTCAGCTTCGAAGGCAAAACTATGAAGCAAGTTTCCGAAGTATTGGTAGACTTCTTGATGGAATACAGTGATGAACTACTTATCATCCGTAAGGGTAACACAGTTCACTACGAAACCTTTATTGCCTACATTGTAAAGGTTATCTCTAACAAGATTCACGAAATGTTGGAAAAGGTTTTCCCCGAAATCAACGAAAAGATTCAAAACAGCGAATTCTACGATGCAGTAGCAGAAGGATTCCTAACAGCATTGTTCAAGGTTTTGAAAAATGGCGATTCAGCAGAAGTGCAAGAACGCAAAACTCGCGAAATCATCACTTTCTACTTCGGTCACATGAAGGACAGATTCTATCACTTCGATGTGGAAGACGACCAAATCCTTGCCTAATCAGCTAATACATTATCAAGAGCCACACAAGTAGGCTCTTTTTTGTTGCCTTTTTGCAGTAGAGTTACAATGCATCAATTCGCACTAGAACTACAAAACGTTAACGATATACTTCAAGTTGATTGATATTACACAAAAACAATATTTGTACCATCTGTTCACATTTGTGACGCATTGTTCATACTATATACTGACTACAAGGAGGTATAACAACAATGCCAGTAAACAATTTTGATGGCAACAACTGCAGCGAAAAGGTATGCATTCAGGGTAAAAAGGTGTTCGATGCTTGTATGAAGCAGGTCACACTTCAACAAATCACACTTAACGTAACGGACGTTACACCAGATAACCCCGAAGTACCCCTTCGCTTTGTCAGCGCACGTAGCACAACAACGGTAGGGGAAGTGGAAAACCTGGTTGTAGAAAGGTTAAAGGAACGCCCCAAGTATGGTAGAGTTCAAGGAGATGTGCTAATTCCTGTACAAGTAACGTACATAGATAACAACAACGTAGAAGGCGTTGGCACGGGCACAGTAACAGTTCCATTTGACGTTGTAATGTATTTGCCTGAACCTTCTATTATTCCATACAAGGTGGAAGCTAGCATATCCGCAGTAGCACCAGACGGAACTTACAGCACGACGCAAGTAATTGATGATACCACTTACTATGTATTTGTTATCAACTGTTGCGCAACCATTATCTTAAAGATAACCATGGAAGTAGAGCTAATTGTTCCAACCTACGGTTATGCGGTAATTCCACCTTGCCAAGAGTATACCGAAGAAGTGTGTAGCGGATACTTCGAACTGCCACTTTACCCAGGATGTCGTACAAATAACTAGATAACTACATATCTATAGCCAAGGCTGCAAATGCGGCCTTGTTTTTTTTGCTTTGAATAGTGTAACACATCTTTTAGTTTGCTCATAGGTTGAAGTAAGACAAAAAAGGAGCACTATTTTGAAGTATATCAAATGCCCACGTTGTGGGATAAACTATATATTACCATATCAACAGCATTGTTCGGTATGCAAGGACGAATTGGAAGGAAGAAAAAGCATTTTTGATACAGAAGACTACGACAGTTTGATATGTCCATATTGTGAAAAGAACACAATGGATATTGATGAAGTTATGTGTAAGCAATGCGCTAAACGCAGATCAAAAAAACAAACGGACGACTAGACAAATACTTGCAAATATGTTATCATAAAAATATGAAAGTATTTGCAATAAGCGACTTGCACCTTTCCACCAACTGTCAAAAGCCAATGGATATATTTGGCAAGTCGTGGGTTAACTATTTTGAATTGATTTGTGCCGATTGGAAAGCGAAAGTATCCCAGGATGACGTTGTGTTGTTGCCGGGAGATTTTTCGTGGGCAATGCGCATGGAGGATGCTTTGGCGGACTTCGAGCTTGTAGCCCAACTGCCGGGCAAAAAGGTAATTTTGCGTGGTAATCACGATTACTGGTGGAACACTTTGTCACAAGTGCGGAACGCTATCCCCAAGGACTTTTTTGCTTTGCAAAACGACTGCTTGCGTTTTGGCGATGTGCTCATTTGTGGAACGCGTGGTTGGGTTTGTCCCGACGGGGATAATCTTAATGCCGAAGACAAAAAGATTTACCTTCGCGAAGTGGAGCGCTTGAAGCTGTCCATTGCAAGCATGCAAAAGCAACGCCAGCCAGAAGACAAGGTAATTGCAATAATGCATTATCCACCCTTCAATGGTAGGTACGAAGATTCGGACTTTGTAAAACAGTTTGTTCAAGCGGATATAAAAACGGTGGTGTACGGACACTTGCATGGCAAGGACTGTCGCTCCAATTTGTATATGAAAAAATTTGGTATAGATTTCTACCTTACCAGCTGTGATTTGGTAGGAAACGTGCTCACCGAAATTGTATAGTCAATTTGTTTGATTCAAACGCGTTGACATTGTAAAACTACATAACATTGAAATCAGCAGATAGAAGTGTATCTATCTGCTTTTTTATTGGACTTTTGTGGAAAAATAAAAATATTTTTTCATTTTTAGCTGAGATTTTACAGCAGTTTGCAAAAAAATAAAAATTTTTTCAAAAAAGTGGTTAAAAAGGGTTGAAAATGGTTAAATTTTGTGCTATCATAACTTCACTAGTTATGGTAGAGGTGCGAAATAATGTTTTTGGTCGGTAATTATCAACATTCATTAGACGACAAAAACAGAATAAGACTTCCTTCGAAGCATCGTGATGCTATGGGCACAAAGTACATCCTTATGCCCGGTATGAACGGATGCATTTTTGTGTACCCTGCCGATGACGAATCTCGCTTGCTAAAAGCTTTCCAAGATTTGGAATCTTTTGATCCAGATCAAGCAGAGTGGTTACGCAGTATTACTGAGTTTTCTGACGTAGTAGAGCCAGATGGTCAAGGAAGATTTATGTTGTCTGCCGACCTAAGAGAAATTTGCAACATCAAAAAGGACGTTCGCATTGTTGGTTCCATCAACAAGGTAGAAATTTGGAGTGAAGAAGCTTACCTAGCTCGCCGCAGTGCACAAGACCACTCACCAAAGGCATTTGACGAATTGTACCGTAAGTTGCACAAGGCAATGGAGACAAAATGATTTTCTCTCACAAATCAGTTTTGTTGGATGAATGTATCCAAGCGCTAAATATCAAACCTAACGGAATTTACGTAGATTGCACCGCTGGTGGTGGTGGCCATTCCAGTCAAATTGTAAAGCATTTAACCGATGGCGGAATGCTAATTGACATAGACAAGGACTTGGAAGCATTGGCGGTTTGCAAGCAAAGAGTTATTGGAAACGTTCAGTTTGTTCACAGCGATTTCAAGGATATTGGCGAAGTGTTGCAAGACCTTGGTATCAACAAGGTAGATGGCATCTTGGCAGACCTTGGTGTAAGTTCCTATCAAATTGACAACCCAGATCGTGGTTTTTCCTATATGGCTGCGGATGCTCCATTGGATATGCGTATGGATGCAACGCAAACCCTCAGCGCAAAAGAAGTGGTAAACACTTACGACGAACGTCAACTTTTTACAATAATTCGCGACTACGGCGAAGATAACTTTGCAAAAAACATAGCAAAAAACATTGTTTTGGCAAGACAGCAACACCCCATCGAAACGTGTGGTCAGCTGGTTGAAATAATAGATAAATCAGTTCCGCACTCCGTTCGCAAAAAGGGTTCTCACCCAGCAAAAAGAACTTTCCAAGCTTTGCGAATTGAAGTTAACAAGGAACTTGATGGATTGGATAGATTCCTATCCGATTGCGTAGAAAGACTTAACAGCGGTGGAAGACTTGCAATAATAACCTTCCACTCGCTAGAAGATAGAATAGTAAAACATAGTTTTAACGATTTTGTTACCGACTGCATTTGTCCCCCACACCTTCCAGTGTGTGCATGTAATCACAGGGCAAAGGGACGGTTGGTTAGCAAAAAACCAATTTTGCCTTCCCAACAGGAACTAAACGAAAACTCCCGTTCGCAAAGTGCAAAGTTGAGAGTTTTTGAAAAAAAGTAATTATTAAAATAGGCGGTGAATATAATGCAATGGAGTAATGGTCTTTTCCCACAATCCCAAAACACATACGGAGCATCTACAGAAATGCCCCCAGTGTCTGACGCACAAATTCTTGGCGAAAACCAAGAGTTTTCTTTGGCAAGCATTCAAGAACGCTTAGGTTCATTTACCGCTACAGAAGAAAGAGAGATCCAAGGCTCATCCGACATTATGCCATCCAGCCAAACTCTCAATATGAGCTACCAACGTGAATATGCTAACTACAGCGAAAAGACAGTTAGCAAAACAAGCACAAAAACAAAGGTTTTGGTTGCTAGCTATGTAGTAGTTGTATTGGCACTTGTATTGGCAGTATCACTTTGTGCTGTTAACGTAAGTGGAGCATTTAGCTCTGCAATCGTATTGGATCAACAATATGCTCAAGCCGTTGAAACAGCTAACCAATTGGAAGCTCTTACACAAGTAGAAAATTATTCCGAAATGGTACAAAAGGCAACTAACCTTGGATTTGTTGACGTTTCAGCATCCAACACACAAAGTTACACAGGATTAGCTACTAGACCCGCACAAAATTTTGCAGTAGAATCTAACTGGTTCGATTCCTTGTGCGATTGGTTGTGCAATATCATAGGAGACTAATTTGGTCGATTTTTATACTTCAAAAAAACGATTGCTATCACTATTTGTGGTGGCAATTTTTTTATTGTCAGTCATATTTTTGCGTTTGGGGTATATACAAATAATTTGGGGTAAACAATTGCAATCAAAGGCTAGCGAGCAATGGCAACGGGATTTGCCCGTAAAAGCATACCGCGGCGATATTGTAGATACAAACGGCGTAGTTTTGGCAACAACAAAAACCTGCTACACCCTGTACGTTAGGCCTAAGTCGGTAGTAGATAGCGAAAAAACGGCACAAATATTGAGTGGAGTTTTGCAACTAGACTACACCAAAGTGTTGCAAAAGGTAACAAAAAGGGGAGTGTCGGAAGTAACCATTGCACGACAACTAGACAACAGTGTTGTCGAGAAAATTCGCAACGAAAACTTGCCTGGAGTGTATCTATCTGCAGAAGGTATCCGTAGCTATACGTACGGCAATTACCTGTCACAAGTACTGGGTTTTGTTTCGGTGGACGGTGTTGGGCAAACTGGGATAGAGGCATACTACGACAAATATTTGCAGGGTATAAACGGACAAGTGCTTACCGATACCGACTTGGTTGGCAAGGAACTAGAAGAAGGTCAAATGAGCTATATCCCTGCGATAGATGGCTTAACTGTAACATTGACAATAGATAGTACAATCCAAATGATAGTGGAAAACGTGCTTAAACTTGCAATGTATCAGCAAAATCCAATATCTTGTAGGTGCATTGTTACCGATGTTACAACTGGCGAGATATTGGCTATGGCATCCAATCCGGGGGTGGACTTAAATAACTTGCCCCGTGACAATTTGCAGGAGCTAATGCAGTATTCCAAAAATACTCTTGTTACCGACATTTACGAACCAGGTTCTACCTTCAAGGTATTGACGGCGGCGGCTTGCTTGGAAGAATACAAAAATGGCAACCCCAAAGCATTTGGGCCACAGCACATATTCAATTCGGCAGGAACAAGGCTAATAGATGGTTCCAAGATAAGCTGTTGGACAAAACATGCAAACGGAAAGCACTCTAACCAAAACTTGAGTGATGCTCTCAACACAAGTTGCAACCCCATTTTTACCGATATTGCTTTGTCGCTAGGTAAGGATGTGATGTACAAGTATCTTCAAGCTTTTGGTTACGGCAAGGCAAGTGGCATTGATTTTGCTGGAGAACAAGGAGGGTTGTTGGTACCGCAAAGCGCAGTAACCAATGGCGATTTGGCACGCATTGGCTTTGGACAGACAATTGCAGTAACGGCACTACAGTTATGTATGGCAACTGGGGCGGCGGTAAACGGTGGTTTACTGATGAAACCATATCTAGTAAAGGAAATTAGCGATCCAACTACGGGCAAGGTAGTGCAAAGGTTCTCCCCTACAGTGGTCAACAGAGCAGTTAGTCCAGAAACAAGTAGTCAGATAGCGCAAATGCTCGCACGTGTGGTAAAGGAAGGTGGCGGCAAAAATGCCTACATAGAAGGGTATCAAGTAGGTGGCAAAACAGGAACGGCACAAAAATTTGTCGATGGCAAATTGGCTCAAGGTAAATACGTGTCATCCTTTGTTGGATTCTTTCCTGCAAGTTCACCAAAATATTTAGTACTAATGATAGTAGATGAGCCACAAGGACAAAGCTATGGTTCTATTGTTGCGGCACCCTATGCCGGACTGATTTTTCAACAGATAATTGATTACAAAAATATTGCTCCGTTGGAGTAGTAAGGGTATATTTGTTTACGTAAAAAAATAAAATAGTCTATACAGATTTTTGCTGTGTAGACTTTTTTTATGGGGAAAACAATGTATCTGCAACAAATACTAAATGGAATTGAGTGTACGGTTATTGGGGAAGGAAATCCGCAAATTGAAAACTTGTGTTGTGATACTTCCAAGGTAAAGCCCAACAGCTTGTTTTTTTGTTTGGAAGGCACCAAGCATGACGGACACAACTTTTTTAGAAAGGCAATTGGCGATGGTGCTGTTGCAATAGTGTGTCAGCATCCATTAGATACAAAGGTACTGCAAATTGTTGTACAAGATAGTAGAGAGGCAATGAGTTTAGCAGCAAAAAACTTTTTTGATGGTTGCATAGACAAAATGCGTGTTATAGGTGTTGTGGGTACCAATGGTAAAACCACAACTAGTGTTGTGTTGGACAACATCTTGAACAAAGCTGGCATTAATACCGCATTGATAGGAACAAATGGTGTATTTTTCAATGGAATAAAGCATCCTTCTTTACTTACAACCCCCGACCCTATTGAGTTACACGCATTGTTCAAGGAAATGTACCTAAACAAAATAAGTGTGGTAATTATGGAAGTTTCGGCGCACGCCATAGCGCTAAAAAAAGTTCAAGGAATAAACTTTGAACTGGCAATTTTTACCAACTGCACACAAGATCACTTGGACTTTTTTGGAACAATGCAACGGTATAGAGATACAAAAAGTGGTTTCTTTTGTCAAAAATATGTCAAAAATGCAATTGTAAACATAGATGATGTGCTTGGTTTGAAGATATCTTCACAGTTACCTTGTGTCACAGTATCTTCCAAGCATCAGGCGGATTGCTATGCAAGTGACGTGCAGGTTTTATCTCAACAAAGTAACTATGTAGTCAATGCTTTTGGTCAAAAAGCCGTTGTAAATACCAAGCTTGCAGGGGCATTTAACGTTCAAAACACATTGTGTGCGTTGGCCGCTGCCCTAACGATGGGGGTAGGTATTGATTGTGCCGTAAAAGGAATAGAAGATGTTGCTTTTGTAAATGGCAGAAATCAAACTATTATGAGAAATGACGGAGCAAGAATCGTAATTGATTTTGCTCATACTCCAGATGGTGTAAAAAACATACTAGGCTATCTAAAATCTACCACCAAAGGTCAGCTGATTGTGGTTTTCGGCTGTGGTGGTAACAGGGACAAAATAAAGCGCCCTATTATGGGGCAATCGGTATCTTTGTTTGCGGATTTTGCCATATTAACTAACGACAACCCACGGTTTGAAGATCCCAAAATTATTGCACAGGAAGTGACAGATGGGTTAACTTGCAACTACAAAATAATTCTAAACCGTAGCCAAGCCACTGAATATGCATTATCTATTGCCAAAGCTGGCGATACTGTAGCAATTTTAGGCAAAGGAGCGGAAACTTTTCAAGAAATTCGTGGCAAAAAGATACCATATTGCGATATTGACATTGTAAACTACTTGCTACATAACTGATAAATAACATTTGCAAAAGTAAAGGAGCAAAATGAAAAATCCACTTTCTTTTTTGGTAGCGTTTGCGCTATGTTTTGTACTAATCAAGTTGTTGTTACCTCTGCTAAAAAGGGCCAAGGCTGGGCAGGAGATTTTGCAATACGTACAAGAACACAAACAAAAAAGTGGAACGCCTACAATGGGCGGAATTGCATTTATTGTAGCCATTGTTGTGTGCGGATGTATCTTTTGCGATTTATCTCAACGTCCCGTTGCTGTGGCATTAGCTGTATTTGTTGCATATGGTATAGTTGGATTTTTGGACGATTTTATCAAAGTGCACCTAAGGAGAAATCAAGGACTGCACGCCTATCAAAAAATACTATTTCAGTTGGCAATTGCTTTTACTGTGGCGCTTTTTGTCTACAAACAAATAGGTATAGGTGGTTTGATAAATATTCCGTTTGTTCAGTTTCAAGTGGATATTGGCTTTTGGATTGTTCCATTGGTAATGTTCATCTATTTAGCTTGCACCAACGGGGTTAATTTAACCGACGGTATTGATGGACTAGCAACAAGCACTACAATTTGCTTTTTGTTTGGTATGATTCTGTTGTTAAAAAACGAGCTTGTTGCAGCAGATAGTGTAGGTGATATTTACGCATACAAGCAAATTCAGCAAATAATAACTCTTTGCTATTTATCTTGCGGGGCATTGCTTGCTTTTTTGCTGTTCAACAGTTACAACGCTAAGGTTTTTATGGGAGATACCGGTTCGCTAGCGCTTGGAGCATTGGTTGCTTGTGTGGCAATTTTCACTAGGATGAGTTTGTTTATTCCCATCGTTGGTGTGATGTTTGTTGTTTCTTGCTTGTCGGTGATTATTCAGGTGGCATACTTCAAGATTACTAAAGGTAAACGTGTGTTTTTGATGGCTCCATTTCATCATCATTTACAAAAGAAGGGGTGGAGTGAAACGCGAATATGTGTGTTGTACTGCACAATTACTGTAATTTGTATTTTTGTACTGGCTTGCTTTGGGGAGTAGTATGGCAGATGTAATTATCTATGGCAAAGGAAAAACAGGTTTGTCAATGGCAAAACTGTTACAAAAACAAGGCAAATCTTATAATTTCTACGATGATAAAGATGGTTTTAGCAATGACGGCTCTTTTTGTAATGCAACAGTTATTGTAAGCCCCGGCGTGCATCCAAATGCAAGGGGCATGGAATTGGCAAGAGATAGTAATGCAACGGTAGTTGGAGAGCTAGAATACTGTTGGGAACTATGCCAAGGAAAGATAATTTCTGTTACAGGCACCAACGGAAAAACAACAACTTGCCAAATGATACATCATGCGCTAAAAACTACTTGCAATAGCGTACCATTGCTTGGTAATGGTGGAACTCCTTTTTGTAGTCAAGTGTTGGATGTATCTAAGGAGCAATACGTGGTGTTGGAAAGTTCCAGTTTTATGCTACGTGATGCAAATACCTTTGCTCCACATATAAGTGTTTTTACTAACTTTGCCGAAGACCACTTGGATTATCACGGCTCTTTTGCTCATTATTTACGTGCAAAATGCAACAATTTTATTCATCAAAAGGGTAACGATTGGGCAATTTTTAACAAAGACGACAAGCATTTGGTGGAAATATCTAAATTGGCAAAAGGCAAATGTCTTTACTATTCGTTATGTGACGAACAAAGTAACTGCTATATAAAAGGAAAAACGATACATATTTCCTTTGAAAATGAGCATTTTTGCGTTGATTTCAGTTTGTTAGACAAGTATTCCCAACACAACCTTTCCAATGCTTTGGCAGCACTATTGTGTTGTGCCGTGGTGGGGGTGGATTTGGAAAAAGCGGTACAATCTTTGCAAGAATACACATTGTTACCCCATCGATTACAACAAGTTGGTGCGGTAGGAAACATATCCTTTGTTGACGATAGCAAGGCCACAAATGTACACGCAACTCAAAGTGCAATACGGTGTTTTTCTTGCCCAGTAGCATTGATACTTGGTGGATCGGATAAAAATGCATATTTTGATCCTATTTTTGCGCAGTTGCCCAGCAATGTTGTACAGGTTGCTGTTTTTGGTCAAACAAAGGAAATTCTACAAAATTGTGGCAAAAAATATGGCGTAAATGTGGTTGTATTGGATAGTCTTGAACAATGTGTGTGGCATTGCTACAACCGTTTGTTGCAAACAGGTGGGGTTGTGCTAATGTCCAATGCTTGTGCTAGCTTTGATGCTTTTACAGGCTATGAGCAACGTGGTCAATATTTCTGTAAGGTGGTAAAGCAAATTGAAAACTCAGTATAAAAGTGACTACATAATTTTGATTGTTGTGTTGCTACTGGTAACTATTGGGTTGGTATTTGTTTACAGCGCAAGCATGTACAATGCACAAGTGACATATAACAATAGGTACTTTTTTCTTTCCAAACAGGCAGTTGGTGCTCTTGTGGGCGTGGTAGCTTTGGTATTTTGCTGGAAAATTCCGCTAGAACGAGTAAAAAAGTTGTGGGTAGTGAGCGTAGTGCTATCGGCTGTTTTGCTAGTATTGGTTTTTGTTCCAGGGATCGGCATTGAAAACTACGGTGCCAACAGATGGATAGGTTTTGGATCATTTTCCCTTCAACCATCGGAACTAGCAAAGTTCAGCTACGTATTGTTTTGTGCTGTTTTTATGTCTAGGCGTGACATGAAAAAGTTTGGTAATTGTTTGGTAGTAATTGCTGTGGGGGTGGCTTTTTGTGCTTTGATTATTGCAGAGCCAAATATGTCTATAACTATGTGCATGGCAATGATAATGATGGTTATGCTGTTTGTAGGCGGCGCTCGGTGGAAGCATCTTTTTCTTATGTTATTCCCGATAGTTTTGGCAGTTCCGTTATTGATATTGCTTGAACCATATCGTATGTTGCGATTACTGGCTTTTTTGGATCCGTGGGCAAGTCCCAAGGGGGAAGGTTACCAGCTAATCCAGTCATTATATGCTTTGGGCGGTGGTGGCTGGTTTGGTAGGGGATTGTTCAATAGTATTCAAAAGTATCGTTTTTTGCCTTTTTCTGAAAGCGACTTTGTTTTTGCAATAATTGGGGAAGAAACAGGCCTTGTAGGTTGCTTGATAGTTTTTTCGCTGTATGCTTTGCTTGTTATTAGGGGTGTTAGAATTGCCGTTAACTGCAACAATAGGTTTTGTTGTTTTTTATCCTGCGGGATTACCAGTGTCATAGCTGTTCAAAGTTTACTCAATTTTGCTGTAGTCACGGGTAGTATTCCGCCAACAGGGCTACCCTTGCCTTTCATAAGTTATGGTGGAACGTCTCTTGTAGTATTTATGGCGGCGGTTGGGCTACTGCTTAACATATCCAAAAATATATCATCGACTAATATTGGAGGGTTTTTGTGGATTATATAGTTGAACCAAGCAGATTGTTTGGAAAAATATCTGTTTATGGTGCCAAAAACTGTGCATTAGCACTGCTTGGAGCTTCAGTACTAACACACGACGAAGTGATACTAACCAATTGCCCTAGCATTGTTGACGTTAACAATATGCTGTCAATTTTGAAGTTGATGGGTAAACGAGTGTTAGTGGAAGGGGATAAAGTTTCAATAAGTGGGCATTTGTTTACTACTTGTATTCCCAAGGATATAGCAAAACTATTGCGTGGATCCTCTTTGCTACTAGGCAGTATGGTTGGTAGATACGGAAGTGTCAACTTGCCCTTGCCTGGCGGTTGTGCAATTGGCAGCAGACCGTTAGATATTCACTTGGAAGGACTAAATAAACTTGGCATTGTAGTGGAACAAAGCAAAAGCACAGTAACTTGTTTTGGAACACCAAAGGGTAACGTGTATACAATGCGGTTTCCAAGTGTTGGCGCAACGGAAAATATGTTGTGTGCTTGTTGTTTAGCACAAGGACAAAGTACGCTCATCAACTGCGCAACCGAGCCAGAGATTGTAGCTTTGGAAAAAATGCTGGTGCAAATGGGCGCAAAAATTGATGGTATTGGCAAAAGTGTTGTACATATACAGGGAGTGGAAGGTCTACACGGAACACAATTTCAAATTATTCCAGATAGAATTGTTGCAGCCACCTATTTATCTTGTGCTTTAGCTAGTGGTGGTAGCATAACAGTAAACTGCAATCCCAAAGATTTGTTTGCATTTTTGCAGACAATAGCTAGTAGTTGCAAATTGAGTATTTACAAAAATGCAGTATCTTTGCAAAGTAGGAGCTTGCAAGGGGTTGGTCAAGTTCAAACTGGTCCATATCCGCAGTTTGCAACAGATATGCAACCTTTGATACTGTCACTTGCAGCTTTAAGTAGCGGAAGTGTGTCAATAATCAAGGAAGATGTCTTTGAAAATCGTCTTGCAAATCAATGCAATCAACTAATCAAAATGGGCGCCGAGATTAGCTTGAAGGATAATATTGCGGTGGTTATGGGTGGCAATCTAGTTGGAGCAACGGTCAAGGCATTGGACCTTCGTGGTGGCGCAGGGTTGGTGGTAGCCGCACTAGGCGCAAAGGGAAAAACACGTATTAGTGGGATAGAAAACATAAATCGTGGCTACGTTGATTTGGCGCAAAATTTGTCAAATTTGGGAGCAAAAATTAGTTGCAGCTAACACGATTTTTTTGCAAAATATATCACAAATTTAGTGAAGAGCAAAAAATACAAAAAATAGGCATATTTTTAAATCTTTGGTAGCTTAAGCTACCAATTTTTTTTATCAAATTGAACAGTATTTTGTGCAAAATATTGACTGATATATATTTTTGCTGTATAATATATTTAATTATTTACGAGTTTGAGGCACGTCTATTTGTCTTGCCTAATTGAGGTACATGGTGAAAAGTAAAAGATTACTTATTCTATTGTCAATAGTAGCATTGGTGGTGGCTGTAATTGTTGTATTTTCGGCAGTATTTGCCATCAGGGATGACAGCGTGAATGTTGTAGTTCACAATTTCCAAGGTGAAGAAATTGCAAACTCCACAACAACTCCAACCAAACAGCAAGTTTTGGAGTATGTAAAGGGTAGCAACATTATTTTCCTAAACAAGCAACAGCTACTCAACAAGCTCAATAGCGACAGTAGACTTTCTGCTTGGCATGCTTTTGCGGTGGTAAAGTTCCCCGATGCAATAGACGTTCACTTTGTAGAACGTGTTGCCTTTGCCAAGATGGATATCGGTGGCGATGCTGTTTATATTGACTTTGTTGGATACGTTATGGAAGATCCCGCCGAAGACAACGGTCAATACTTAGATATCACTTCTGCATTTGATTTTACAAGTGCAACAGTTCAAAAGGAAGTTGGTAAACCCCTTGGCTTTACAGCAAATGAAAAAAATACTCAAAGATTGGCTTGCGTTTTGGATACACTCAAACAACTTTGGGCTTGCTACGTAGAAGTAGATAACTTTGCTCAAATCCTTGGCAATCAAGATGTTTTCACCTTTGATAGCAACGAAAACATGCATATCAAAACAAAAGTTGGTGCAGAAATCATTATTGAAGAACCTTGGAACAACACAGCTCAAAAAGCTTACAATGCTTTTTCTGTTTACTACAACAACAGCGACAACCTACAACAAGATGGTGTGGTAATCGTGGTACGCAAAGATGGTCGTATCGATGAAATTCCACAACAATAGTATTTTACAAAAACTAACGAGGACTATATGAAAAACAAGTATGTAGCAGTTTTGGATTTTGGTTCTAGCAAAATTACCTGCATGGCAGCATCAAAAGTTGCCGATAGCGGAGAGTTTTTAATAAGAGCCATTGGTCAAAGCGTATATAATGGATTTGATGATAACAATTGGTACGAACCAGATACAATTCGTGGTGCAATTAGGGATGCCATTACACAAGTAGAAAACAAGCTTAACACAGCCATTAAGGAAATCTACGTTGGTGTACCGGGAGTATTTTGTGCAGTTGCAACAGGCGAAGCTTCGCTAACCTTCCACTCCAAAAAGAAGATTGACAAAGATGACGTTGCCGAAATTATTAAAAAGGCCGATATCTTTGAAAACGTTGCAGAATTGATCCCACTTGGTGGCAAGCCAGTTTACTACGTATTGGACGGAGCAATCAAAACCTATGACCCAGTTGGCAATATTGCAAGCAAGTTGACCGGACTAGTATCTTTCTCATTTATGAAGAGCACTTTCCGCAACAGCGTTGCTCCCATTTTGATGGAAAAGGGAATCACCAAGATTGTTTACGTTAACGGATGTGAAGCACAAGCTTCCTTTGTTACTCAATCTATGTTTGGCGCAGCAGGTCACGCAATTATACTTGATATTGGCCATATCACAACAAACGTAACACTTTGCGGTGGTAACGGCGTACTATTTGGCAAAACATTTGCTTTGGGTAGCGGATATCTTGCAAGTGACTTGTGTCAAGTTATTGGTTGCGACTTTAACTATGCGATGTCCATTTTGGAAAAAGTGAATCTCAATTTGGAAATTCAAGAAGGGGATGCTTATTCCATCAACGGTCGTATGGTAGACGCAAAACGTACAAACGAAGTTATCAAGGCAAGAATTGGTCAAATTGCAGACTATATCATCAAGAGCTTTAACTACTGCAATATGCCTATCCCAAGCAATACTCCAATTGTATTGACTGGTGGCGGCTTGACATATTTGCGTGGTGGTGCTGATTGCCTTGCATCCTTCTTGGGCAAACAAATCAGAACTTACGAAAGCGTAAATCCACAAACAAGAAGAAACGAATATACTTCTACCTACGGTTTGTTGGCAGAAGCTGTAAAAGGAAATAAGAGCAAAGGCGGCGTGCTGTCCTTTTTTAAAAGAAGATTTAAAGGAGATAAATAATGGATTACACAAATAACGGCAGTGTTGCCAAAATTATGATTGTAGGTGTAGGCGGTGGCGGCGGAAACGCAGTAAATGCTATGATGAAAGCTGGCGTAAACAACGTAGATTTTTTGGTTCTTAACACCGACCAACAAGCTTTGTCTAAGATTACTTGCAGAACAATGGCTATTGGCGAAAAATTGACAAAGGGTCTTGGTGCTGGTGCCAATCCAGAAGTTGGTAAAGCTGCTGCATTGGAAAGTAAAGATCAAATTCAACAAATGCTTCAAGGCGTAGACTTGTTGTTTATTGCTGCTGGTATGGGTGGCGGAACAGGTACAGGTGCTGCTCCAGTTGTTGCACAAATCGCCAAGGAATTAGAGATTCTTACTGTTGCGGTTGTTACAAAGCCCTTCAACTTTGAAGGAACTCGTCGCATGAAAAATGCCGAAGCAGGTATTGAAAATCTCAAAGGTAACGTAGATAGTTTGGTTATTGTTCAAAATGAAAAATTGAACCGTGACAAAAACTTCTCCATTATGGATGCATTTGCAAAAGCAGACGAAATTTTGCTACAAGGTATCCGCGGTATTACCGAAATTGTTGTACAAGACGGTCGTATCAACCTTGACCTTGCAGACGTTAAGTGCGTAATGCGCAATAGCGGTATGGCTCACATGGGTATTGGCGAAGGCAAGGGCAAAAACAAGACTATCGATGCTATCCGCAAGGCAGTTTACTCTCCACTTTTGGAAACAACAATCCAAGGTGCTTCCAGCCTTATTGTTAACTTCCGCGGTGGTGAAGATTTGACATTGGACGAAGTTACAACTGGTGTTGACCTTGTTAGACAAGTTATTTCACCCGAAGCTAACGTATTGTTTGGTGTAGGCTTTGACGAAGCATTGAAGGACGAAGTTCAAGTTACTCTTATTGCTACAGGCTTTAGCGGTGGCAATGACGAAAGCGCATCTTTCTTCAGTAGCGAAGCAGCAACAAGAGTTGCAGCCACAACAATTCAACGTCAAAATGTAACATCCAATCCAGTTGCTCCTCAACCACAAGGCGGATTTGGTGCCCCAGTTCAACAACCTGCACAACCTGCAGCATTTGGTCAACCAACTTCTCCAGCTCCTGTTAACGGAACTATTTCTGTAGAAGAAGACCCAAGCATTCCTCCATTTTTGAGAAGAATGAAGTAGTTTATTATTTGGAAAAAATTATGGAAAGAATTGTACTAAAAGATTTGTTTGTAAACAGTGCTAAATATGCCGACCAACAAATTACCGTTTGTGGTTGGGCAAGAACAATTCGCGATAGCAAAGTATTTGGCTTTATCGAATTGAACGACGGCAGCTGTTTTAAAAGTGTTCAAATTGTCTTTGAACAAGATAAAATTGATAACTTTGATGAAATTGCAAAGTTGAACGTTGGTAGTGCATTGGTTGTTACCGGTGTGTTTGTTCTTACGCCCGAAAACAAGCAACCATTTGAAATTAAGGCTACCAAGATTGAAGTGGAAGGTAGATCTACTCCAGACTATCCATTGCAAAAAAAGCGTCACTCTGTAGAATTTTTGCGCGAAATTGCACACCTCAGACCAAGAACTAACCTAATTTCTGCAACAATGCGAGTAAGAAGTGAAGCGGCTTTTGCTATTCACAGCTTCTTCAACCAAAATGGTTTTGTATATGTTCACACACCTTTGATTACTGCTAGTGACTGCGAAGGTGCTGGTGAAATGTTCAAGGTTACAACACTAGATATGAACAACCCCCCAAGAAGGGAAGATGGTAGTGTTGACTTTAGCAAGGACTTTTTTGGTAAGGGCGCTAACTTGACAGTATCTGGCCAACTCAATGCCGAAACATATGCAATGGCATTTGGCAAAGTTTACACATTTGGGCCAACTTTCCGCGCTGAAAAATCCAATACATTGCGTCACGCAGCAGAGTTTTGGATGATTGAGCCAGAAATTGCTTTTGCCGATTTGGCGGACGATATGCAACTTGCAGAAGATATGATCAAGTACGTTATCAATCACGTTATGGCAGTATGCAAGGACGAAATTGAGTTCTTCAATAACTTTGTAGATAAAGGTCTAAAGGAACGCCTTACAAAGCTTGCTAATGCTCGTTTTGAACGTATGACATACACCAAGGCAATTGAGCTACTAGAGCCACACAACGATATTTTTGAATTCCCAGTAAGTTGGGGTTGCGATATTGCTACCGAGCACGAACGTTTCCTTACCGAAAAGATTGTTGGCGGACCAGTATTCGTAACAGATTATCCAAAGGAAATCAAATCCTTCTATATGCGTTTAAATGACGATGGAAAGACTGTTGCGGCTACAGATATGCTAGTTCCAGGTGTTGGCGAGCTTATTGGTGGTAGCCAACGTGAAGAACGTATGGATGTTTTGCTTGCTCGCATGGCAGAACTAAACCTAAATCCAGAAGATTACTGGTGGTATTTGGAACTTCGCAAATATGGCGGAACTAAACACGCCGGTTTTGGTTTGGGATTTGAACGTTTGGTAATGTACCTAACGGGTGTATCCAATATTCGTGATGTTTTGCCTTTCCCAAGAACGGTTGGCAATGCCCAATTCTAATAAGTTTTATACAAAATATAGTGCCACAATCTAGGTATAATTGTGGCACTTTTTTATTGCTTATTTTTACTATTTAGCAAATACTTTTTTTACTTTTATTTTGATGTAAGGTATATATTTTGCAACTTTGGATCAATACTATTAGCAGGAGGTAGCAAAATGAAATCTACTAAAAATTGTAACGGAACAAAATGCAAAACAACAAAGAGTAAGAGTAGCAAAAACAAGGCTAACAAGAACTCTCAAGAAAGCACAACAGACCCTGACGGGAGTTACACTGGTAACCCTGTAGGATGGGGAAAGTACGAAATGCCCGTACAAGATGCGGACGATTTGTAAAAAAAGAGGTAACCACAGTAGTGGCTACCTTTTTTTATGTGGTGGAATATTAAAGTCTATACTAAAGTGTGTGCCACAACAATCTGTTCGTACTGTAAACTTAGTATTTGGGGTACACATGTCATATTGACAGTAGCAGGGCGGTTGTGGTGGCTTTTGCGGTGGGCGAGGTTTTCTCGTTTGACAAATTGTGTTTAGATAAGTTTGTTGATTGACAAACCTATCCTTGTTGCAGCAACTCATAAAATACTCCCTTATTATTGTAAGATAAATATAACATTACTATTAACATATTTAAACGAATTGACCTTCAAAGGGTGGTGTATAGTATGCCAAAGTGACTTTTTTTGTCAAAATGCTTGTAAAGTTAACGGATATGTACTATAATATCATTATCAAAAAGGGAGGTAAATAAAATGGTATTTGAAAAGGTACAAACACTTCTTGCAGAAGCTCTTAACATTGATGATCCTAAATCTATCACTATGGAATCTAATATTGTTCAAGATTTGGAAGCAGACAGCCTTGATATGGTAGAATTGCTTATGTCCTTGGAAGATGAATTTGGTGTATCCGTTCCAGATGATATGGCTAACGAACTAGTAACAGTTAGCGCAATTGTTAATTTTATTGAATCTCAAGGAAAATAGTTTAAGTTATACATATAGAGAAGGAAAGCAAACTTTGCTTTCCTTTTTTTTGTTGCTTTTTGCAAAAAGATGTAACTAGGCAATAATTAACTGGATTTTGGCATAAAATAACACTATGTACGAAGCTACCATTAGCATACCCACCAAGTATAACTATTTGCTACATCACATTGAAAACCGTATTTCTCCCTTTTGCAAGCAAGTGGGAGGGTTATCTATTATGCACGAAGACAACTATCGAAGATACTATTCTATTGCTTGTTGTGATATTTATGCTTCAATGGTAAAACGCATGGCGGTTGGTAGTGTGTCGGAAGTGCTGTGTGTGGGTTACAAAAACATTTTTTTGCGCGATTTGTTGGAAGTTAGCAATCAAGATTTCTACACCGATGTGCTCATTAACACAATGTGTCTATTTGATAGTAAGCAGGATAAGATTTTTGTTTCAAAGATGATTGATATTACTCAACCAATCTTTTTAGATGGATACTATCATTTCAAGATGCAAGACATAAAAGAAAAGTGGAAAGATATTTGCAAGCTTGTAGAAGAAAACTATTTTATCGTAGGGGATACAGAACTAACATTGGAGTTTTTGCAGTATTTGTTGCAATCCATTGATAATCGCTGCAAGCGCTTGTCGGTACTGATGGAAAAGGATGCTTTCTACTTGTTCGGAACGGATAACAAAGCTATTCGGCCAGTGCATTGTATTGCCAAAAACAATGTGATAGAACAGGATGCAATGCAAAATATTTTGTATCTTAATCCGCAAAAGGTTGTAGTGTACTGCAAGCAAAGGCCAAGTGATGAGTTTGTGTATATGACGGAAAAACTTTTTGACACTTCCTTTGTGGTAAAAGAATAGACAAAACTGTTAGATAAATTAAAAAATGAGTAAAAACAGTTGACATATTTTGCAAGCGATACTAAAATTGTGTTATAATAAATATGTCAAAAAAACAACAAAGACACGTTTTGCAAGGGTAGTTTTACAGAGAGTGACAGATGGTGTGATTGTCGCAAATGAATTTGCAAAATACCACTATGTTGGACACGCTTTTTGTGCTTGCGAAAAAGTACATTGTAAAGTGGGCAGTTGTTAACTGTCAATTAAGGTGGAACCACGGAATTTATTTCGTCCTTACTAGCCGTTTGTGGCAAGTAAGGACTTTTTTATTATTACAGGAGGCTTTTATGTCAATTAATGTTATTTTGCCAGATGGAAGCGTAAAACAATTTGAACAACAAGTTACAGCTCTTCAAGTAGCTGAAAGTATTTCTGCGGGACTTGCACGTAATGCAGTTTGTGCAGAAGTTGATGGTGTACAAGTAGAACTTGCACACGTTATCGACAAGGACTGCAATTTTAAGGTATTCACCCTTAAAAACGAAGAAGGTTTGGCCGTTTTGCGCCACTCAACAGCGCACTTGATGGCTCAAGCTATCTCCCATATTTGGCCAAAGGCTAAGTTTGCTATTGGTCCTTCCATCAAGAACGGTTTTTACTACGATATTGACATGGAAGGTGGTGTAATCGTTCCAGAAGATTTGGAAAAAATCGAAGCAGAATGGCAATGATTGTAAAAATGGATTTGCCAATTGTTCGTCAAGAAATGAACAGACTAGAAGCTATTGAATTTTTCCGTCAACGCGGCGATTTGTACAAGGTGGAAATTCTTTCCGAATTGGATAATGAAACAGTTAGCTTGTACAGCCAAGGAGATTATGTAGACCTTTGCCGTGGACCACATATGTCTAGCACAGGAAAGCTCAAGGTGTTCAAGTTGACAAGTATTGCTGGTGCTTACTGGCGCGGAGATACAAAGAACAAGATGCTCACACGTGTGTACGGAACAGCATTTGAAAAGAAGGCTGAGCTTGACGAGTACATTATGCGCATGGAAGAAGCAAAGCGCCGCGACCACCGCAAGCTTGGTAGAGAACTAGATTTGTTCGATATCTTTGAAGAAGGTCCTGGTTTTCCATTCTTCTTCCCCAAAGGAATGATTTTGCGCAACAACTTGGAAGACTTTTGGAGAAGTGTTCACACAAAAGCTGGCTATCAAGAAGTTAAAACTCCTATCATCCTTAACCAAGCATTGTGGCATCGCAGCGGTCACTGGGATCACTACAAAGACAATATGTACATTGTAGATATCGATGACGAAGATTATGCCATCAAGCCAATGAACTGTCCAGGTGGAATGCTTGCATTTAAGCGTCAACCTCACAGCTACAGAGATTTGCCTATCCGTATGGCAGAGCTTGGACTTGTTCACCGTCACGAACTTAGTGGTGCATTGCACGGACTTATGCGTGTAAGATGCTTTACTCAAGACGATGCTCACATCTTTATGATGCCAGAACAAATTGAAAGCGAAATCGAAGGCGTAGTTCGCTTGATTGATAGCGTTTACAGCGTATTTGGCTTTAGCTACAAGTTGGAACTCTCTACTCGTCCAGAAAACAGCATGGGTAGCGATGAACAATGGGAAATGGCTACTGTAGCGCTCAAAAACGCATTGGATAAGCTAGGCAAACAATACGAAATTAACGAAGGCGACGGCGCCTTCTACGGCCCCAAAATTGACTTCCACTTGGAAGACAGCATTGGTAGAACATGGCAATGCGGAACAATTCAACTTGACTTCCAAATGCCCGAACGTTTTGACTTGACATATGTTGGACAAGATGGCGAAAAACATCGTCCAGTAATGATTCACCGTGTAGTTTTGGGAAGTATCGAACGCTTTATTGCAATCTTGACAGAGCACTACGCTGGAGCATTCCCATTGTGGCTTGCACCTGTACAAGTAAAGCTTGTTCCTATTTCCGAAAGTCAAGCTCCATATGCTCACGAAGTATGTGCTAAGCTTGTTCAAGCTGGTATCCGTGCAGAAGTGGACGATCGTAACGAAAAGATGGGCTACCGTATTCGTGAGGCACAACTACAAAAGATTCCTTACATGCTTGTTCTTGGTGACAAGGAAAGGGAAGCTGGCGCAGTTGCTGTACGTAACCGCAAAAAGGGCGACCTAGGTGTTATGTCAACAGAAGATTTCATTGCAAAGATGTTGCAAGAAATTGCCGATAAATCAAATGATATGTAACAAAAAAAGACTGACAGATTTGTTTCTGTCAGTCTTAATTTTTATTTATTGACTATATTAAAGCACAAATTGAAGTGTGCAGAATGCTGCATAAATGGCTAGTAGTAAAATACCTTGTGCGCGATGAAGTTTCTTTGTGAACAATGTTGGGATGGTTAGTATTGCCATTACTGTTAACATCAAAGGAAGATCCAAAATCAGTGAAGAATTGATACCGGCAATGGTGTTACCTACTGGAACTTCAAATGGTGCCAAAATTATGGATGTACCTGATACAAGTACCAAGTTGAAGATATTTGCACCAATGACATTTCCTAGGGACAACGAACCATGGCCTTTCACCAAAGAAGTGATAGCGGTAACAAGTTCAGGTAAGGATGTTCCAAGAGCTACAAAAGTTAAAGCTATTACAGTTTCTGGGACACCAAGTTGTTGTGCAATGATGGTTCCGTTGTCTACAAGCAAATCAGCGCCAACGGCGATAAGTGCAGCACCAACTACTAAAAGCAACAATTCTTTCCAAAGTGGAGATTTCTTGATTTTTTCTGCTTCTTCTGGTGTGGATGCAAGTTCTTGTTCTTCTACATAGTCAAGACCTTGTACAGCTGGCTTTTTCAAGCCTTGTTTGATTGTAAGGAACATGTAAACAACAAAAATTGCAAGCAAAATTGCGCCAACCCACCAGTAGAAGAATCCTAGCAGATATGCTACAACCACATAGATGATTGCAGATGCAAAGAAGAACAAAACTGGTTTCTTCATTGAGCTTGTGTCTACTGGGCCAGGTCTAATAGCAATTGTAAGCGCTGCAATAAGTGATGTGTTGCAAATGATTGATCCAATTGCATTGCCGTATGCCATTGAACCTTGACCATTTAGTGCGCCTGTTACCGAAACCATAACCTCGGGCAATGTTGTTCCAATAGAAACAACCGTGGCACCTATAATAATTTCGGGAATTTTAAAACGGTAAGCAAGGGATGTTGCGCCGTCAACAAACCAGTCGCCACCCTTGATTAGCAAAACTAGACCAGCTGCAAACAACAAAATTGGAACAAGTAGTCCCTGTTCTGTTGCAAAAGATAGTGAAGTTATCATAATCTTTCTCCTAAGTAGTATTATATTGAAGGTTGCATTTGAAAAAAATGCAAGCAAAATATTGTTATTATTATAACATAGATTTTTGACTACTACAACTTTATGTGTTATAATTTCTACAAGTTATTATATAAGCAAACACAATCACAATTGTTGTCAAAAGTAGTGTAAAATTGTTTGACAAT
>JAFTHP010000048.1 GCA_017457305.1 Clostridia bacterium
ATACAATTTTAGTATATAATATTTGTATTACAAATCAAAGGAGTTTGTTATGGAGAAGAAACCTGCTATCGTAGCTCAAAGGTTGACCGAGCTTAGAGAAGGAATACATATATCACAGGCACGTCTTGCGGCGGTGTTTGATATTGACCAGCCTGCAATCTTCCGATATGAAAATGCACAGTCATTTCCGCCTTACGGTGTGTTGATGCAATATGCGGAGTTTTTCAATGTTTCCTTGGATTACATCTTTGGACGAACCGATCAGCCACAAGGAATGTTATATGAATATCAGCCGAGGATGACCGAGGTTGATGAGAATATGTCCGCATTTGTAGAGATGTGCTTCGATCCCAAATCATCCGCAAACGCAAAGTTGAGGGAAGCTATTATGCAAATTATGAGAGAGCAGAGAAAGGAGAACAAGTAATGAATATAGAGAAAATTACACAAAACGGCAAAACGGTTGCCGTTATCACAAGCGACGGTAAGGTGTTGACCAATGTGCAATCTGCACTTGACCTTATTATGACCGCCAAATATGAGGTCGGAACAAATCTGATTTCGATAGATAAAAATGCGATAGTAGAGGATTTTTTTATTCTCAGCCGTGGTCTTGCCGGTGAAATATTGGAGAAATTCATCACATATCAAGCCAAGATTGCGATTTGGGGAGATTATTCGAGGTACACAAGCAAACCGCTTAAAGATTTTATATATGAGAGCAACAAGGGTAATGATGTTTTCTTTGTTGCGACGAAGGAAGAAACTATTGAGTACCTTACACGGTAAATTCCAATTTGTCAAGTTGTCAATCTTTGCGGTGGATTTTTAGGAGTGTAGTACGCTATACTTTTATAAAAGATTGTGTGTTTTTGAAAAAAGACAAAGGGATATCCAAATGCGGATATCTCTTTTTTATGAAATACAAATAAAAAAAGGCACGGATAAGTCCGTGCCTTTTGTGATTGTTGTGTTATTGTGGGTTTTGCAATGCTTTTCTTTGGCGGTGTTGGCGGATAAACTTTTCGATGGACATAAACAGCCCAATAACGATAAAGCTGTAGTAGGACAAAAATCTCCAACTAAATACCGTCCAGAACAACACACCCGTTGCAATGTGGGTAAGTGTTAGCATAAACAAGTTTTCTACCGCGCCGGACGTTCCTGGTGTTGGAACAAGGCTTGTGCCCAGTTGAGAGAAAACGTTGAGCGTTGCAATATCTAGCATCAGCGCCCAGCCTGGTGTAACGGCATCTCCGCACAATGCAAGCACCACGTAGTAGGGTAGCACTGTGGAAAGGGCAAGTTCAATCAAGCAGTAGAGTAGCATCAACAGCAGATTGATGGGCTTTTTGATCATTTGTGCAAAGGTTTTGCGGAAGTCTTCGGCAACAGCTTGACTGCGCTTGGTTGTTCCGTGCACCTTTTTGTGCTTGAGTTTGTTGGTGGCTTTCATGCCCCACTTTACAAGTCGTTGGGTAATCTTGGGGAAGATGGCAAATGCCACAATGCCAAATGCCAACACAAAGTTGATTGCAAAGCCAATCCAACCGGCCACTTGATAAAATGTTTGTTGTGTTGGATCTTGCAGTACCCATAACGAGCGCGCGTTGAACAGCATCAATGCTGCGCTAATTATCAATCGAGTCGCTATGTTCACAGAGTACTTGAACAGAATTATTGCTGAGCAACGTCCGCCACTGTACCCCTTTTGGTGTAGGTAGTAAATTTGGAAGGGCTGTCCACCGGAAGAAAACGGGGTAATGTTGTCGTAGAATTTACCCATCAAGCTAACCTTCAAGGATGCTGGATAGTTGGATTTACCCGTAGTGGTGCGGATGATAACGTTGTACTTGAAGGAATCAAATACAATCATCAACAGTACAAGTCCAAGGCATATCAAAAGATATTTTACGTCCACCCCAGCAATGACCTCGACAAAGGGCTTTTCCGCTTCTTGCGAGGCGGAACGGCTTTGCATGTACATCATCACAATGCTGGCAACCACGCTTATGATGAAAAACAAGTTTTCCCACAGCTTGGTGCCCTCTCTTTTGTGCTCCATGTTGGAAGTGCTTTCTTCTGTCGCTTCGGCAGCTGTTACTTCAACGTTTTGTTCAGTTGTTGAAACAAGTTCGTCCATAGTTTAACCTCAACCGTATTGGGTGCCTGTTCTTTTTGTGGCATCCTCAACAACCAAATTATACCACAATAATAAAAATTGTACAATGATTTATCCAAGATACTTTTTGTCGCAAATGGACAATATTTACAATTTGTACAAATAAAAAACCCTTTCGTTTTTGTATTGGTGCGGTTATTTTCAATTACCTATGGACAAAACCGCTACAAAGTGGTAAACTAGTTGGGTACAGGAGGTGCTTATGACACAAGCATACACACGTTATCAACAATGGCTACAAAAGGTTACCGATCCACAAATAAAGCAACAGCTTAAACAAATGGATCAACAACAAATAGAAAACTGCTTTTACAAGGAATTGGAGTTTGGTACAGGGGGCTTGCGCGGAATAATGGGCGCAGGTAGCAACTGTTTGAACACCTACACAATCATCAAGGCAACAGCAGGCGTTGCTACATATATGGTACAACATGGCTTGCACAGCGTTGCCATCACATACGACTCTCGCAACAACTCGCAGGAGTTTTCCAACACAACAGCGCAAACGTTGGCTAGCTACGGACTAAAGGTGTACATCACCAAGGAATGTATGCCCACGCCCTTTGTTTCCTTTGCTATTCGTCATCTTGGTTGTGATATGGGTATCAACGTTACCGCCAGCCACAACCCCAAGCAATACAACGGATACAAGGTATACGACAGCAACGGTTGCCAAGTTTTGGACGAGGTTGCCAACGAAATTACCGAACATATTGGCAGAGCTGATGCTTTCGATATTGTTGTTGATAGCTTTGACAGCTACGTGCAAAAGGGACTTATCTGCTTTATTGAACCAAGTGTAGAAGAAGCGTACGTTCAAAGCGTACTTGCACAAGGTCTAGGAACTGCCGAAGGTTTGTCGGTGGCATACAGCCCACTCAATGGTGCAGGATATCGCATCACACCAGCCGTTTTGCGCAAATGCGGTTTGACACAACTGGATATCGTGGAACAACAAAGCTATCCAAACGGAAACTTTGATACTTGTCCATATCCAAACCCCGAAAAGTTGGAAGCGCTAACACTTGTGTTGGAGCTTGCTCGCCAAAAGCAAAGCGATTTGGTCGTTGCCAACGATCCCGACTGCGACCGTCTTGGTGTAGCAGTAAAGCAAGGGGACAAGTACGTTGTTTTGACAGGTAACGAAGTGGGTATTTTGCTTGTAGATTATATTCTTAGCACACTTTCTGGTCAAAACAAACTACCAGCTAACCCCATTGTTGTAAAAACCATCGTTACTAGCGTAATGGTGGATGCAATCTGCAACCAATATGGCGCCGAAGTTAAGGACGTTTTGACAGGATTTAAGTATATTGGAAATATCATCAACGGCTTGCAAGCACAAGGTCAAACGGAAAGATACGTTTTCGGCTTTGAAGAAAGCTGTGGATACCTAAAGGGAAGCTACGTAAGGGACAAGGACGGCGTTGTTGCATCTATGCTTGTTTGTCAAATGGCAGCTCACTACAAAAAGCTTGGTCTAACCCTTTGCGACAAGTTGGCACAGCTATACAACCAACACGGACTATATCAACAAAGCTTGCTAAGCTACAAGTTTGAAGGTGCCGATGGTGCAGTTAAAAAACAACAGTTATTGGACCATCTCAGGGCAAATCCACTTGCAACGTTGGCGTCCAACGCAGTAACTTCTGTAGAAGATTTGCTTGGCGATACCGACCTACCAAAGGCCGACGTTTTGATTTTCCGTGCAGAAGACGGAAGCAAAGTTATCGTTCGTCCAAGTGGCACAGAACCACTTATCAAGTGCTACTTGTTTGTTTGTGGCAATGCCGAAGATAACAAGGCAAAGCTTGCCCAAATAACTGCTCAACTAGACCAACTATTTGGAAACTAATTACTGACAACAATTAACCTTTCACAAGGGGGAATCCCTCAATGATTACAAAGCAACCCTATGGCACTTACCAAGGTAAAGAGCTTTACTTGTACACTTTAACTGGCGAAATTAGCGCAACAATATGCACGCTTGGTGCAACTGTGCTTAGATTGGAAGTTCCCAATAAGGAAGGGAAAAATACCGACGTTGTACTGGGTATGACCACGCCAAATGATATGATAGTTAAGGGCGACTACATGGGTGCGGTTATTGGTAGATGTGGCAATCGCATTGACGGCGGAAAGTTTATCTTGAACGGGGTGCAGTACACGTTGGCAACCAACAACGGCAACGCACACTTGCACGGAGGCAACGTTGGTTTCAATGCTCAAGTATTTGATAGCAAGGTAGAAGGGGACAGCCTAGTGCTTTCCTTGTTTAGCCCAGATATGCAGGAAGGGTATCCTGGCAACTTGCAGTTTTCCGTTAAGTACACAATTGTTGGTAAATCTCTTTGCTTGGAGTACTTTGGCAGTTGCGACAAGGACACATTGTTCAACCCAACTAACCACATGTACTTCAACCTTAACGGCGAAAGTGACGGAAGCATATTGGATAACCAAGTAACAATTTATGCCGCCTATTATTTACCCACAAATAGCGATCTGATTCCAATCGGGCAAGAGAGTGTAGCAAACACTCCATTTGACTTCCGCAAGGGCAAGGCTATTGGCAGGGATATTTCGCTAGACCATCCACAACTTGTCACAGCTGGTGGATTTGACCACAATTTCTGCTTGCTGGGTAGCCACGCAGCAACGGCATATTCGCCAAAAACGGGCATCGTTATGGACGTTTACACCGATATGCCTGGTGTGCAATTTTACAGTGGCAACTTC
>JAFTHP010000005.1 GCA_017457305.1 Clostridia bacterium
AATCAAATATTACCTAGAAAATACAACTAATACACAAATAAGCAACAAGTTAAAAGATTTAATGTCTTTAGTTGCACGTTTACGTTTTTACTCTCGCAGTGCAAGCGTGAGCGAAATTGTGCTAAAAGTGCTACAAGAAACAGACTATCAACTATATGTTCAAGGTTTGCCAAGCGGCTCTATGCGACTAGGTAAAGTGTTTGATTTTGTTGATAGCCTGCAGGGTGCAACGTACGCACAAAGCGTAGACAAGTTCCTGTACTACTTAGATGAAATTGGTCAAGAAGTTGTTGCGGAGCCACTTAGCAACACCGATGCTGTTCGCATCATGACGATGCACTCTTCCAAGGGGCTAGAGTTCCCAATTGTATTTTTGTGTGGCTTGCATCAAAACTTCAAGATAGATTATCCATCTTTACAAACAAACTACGATTTGGGCATTGCTTGCAAACACTATGATTTTGAACAAATGACCGTGTGCGAAACGATAGGTAGCACCGCTTGTCAACTGCTCAATACTCGTAGATCCCTCGAAGAAGAAATGCGATTATTCTACGTTGCAACAACTCGTGCTCAGCACACGTTGCATATCGTAACGCAAGCTAGCGAACAACAGTTGCAAGGTACACTAACTCCACCTAGTCAAGCAAACAATTTCAACGACTGGCTACTAGGCACGTTGTTTACTCACGAACAACAACTTGTTGCAAGCAATAGTCAATCGCGTGCCTTTTCGCTAAATATTTACCAAGGATTCAATGAGCAAGCTTCGGCAACAGTTCCACAACTTCCACCACAGGAAGATAACCTTGATGAGCTATTGAGTCAAATGAACTATGCTTATCCATACGCAAATCAAATAGATATGCCACAAAAGGTGGTTAGTTCTTCGCTAGACAAGATGTTTATTGATTCTTCCGACCAGTACGAACAGCCATTGTGGCAACACGATGACCGCAATCTTGTGGGAACTGCGTACCACGTTTTGTTGCAATATGCCGACTACAACAGCTCTCGCGAGCAACTGGCAAAAACTATTGAAAATTTGGTTATGATGGATAAAATTCAGCCGGAAATTGCCGCAAAACTCAGTGTAGATATTGCATACAACGCTATCCACAATCAACTTTTACAAGACATTATTAGCAAAGGAACTGTATACCACGAAATTCCGTTTATGCTAACAGCCCCCTACAATCAGTTGTGTAAAGACCAGCGTTTCGTTGATAAGGTTATGCTACAAGGGGTAATCGATCTGCTTGTTGTGGATGGAAGCAAAGCATATATCGTGGACTACAAGTACACTTCGCATAGCGACAAAATTGCGCAAAACTACACCTATCAGCTTCGCAGTTACAAGATGGCCGTGGAGCAAATTTGCGGAATAACAGATATCGAATGCTACGTTCTGTCCATCGCTGACGGCAAAGTGATAAAAATGTAACAATAAAAACAGAGTAGTGCAACTTTGCATTACTCTTTTTTTGCCCAAATTTACAAATACAGTACAATATCCGTTTATTTGATAGCTAAATAGCCAACAATTACAACATATTGGAGGTTTATTATGGCATATTACGTGGATTTTCTTGCAAATTGGGAGTGTATTTTCCTTCCATCATCTTTTGTGTTTTTACTAATCTTTCTAGCACAAAATTGGCTTACAAATGTTTACGCTAAGCAAAACAAACAATTGGCGATTATTCGTGATAAGCTTATATCCTACCCAACGCAAGCAGACAGTATTATGAAACAAGCGCCCTACTGTTATCAAGTGCAATGGCACATCTTCAAGCGAACAAACGTGGATCATCCAGCAATAGTATTTGAGTTTTTCAAATACGCTTTTTCTGTTAAAGGAATTTTTCTTGCGTCTATTTCCTCACTTATATCACTAGCCTATTTTATTGGCTTTTGTCTGGATACTACGCAAGTAGCTTACTTGCTATTCTTCGCCTTTACAACGTTATTTGTTGTCACGGTTATACTTGTATCATTGGTGTTTTACACATATCGAACACGCAAGGCGCAACGCACCTTTGCGGAATTTTTGCTCGAACTGAACAAGACAATTATTTTACCAACCAAAACAACTTACAATACAGTGCAAAAGTTGACCAATTTGCAACGACTTGAACCAACAAGCAACGTAATGCAACGTGCGGCGGAAATATTGCAACAACGAGGTATCAACAGCACTCGCACAACCGAAGAACAACGACAAATTAACATTGCAATCAACGGGCTTTTACAAGCCTACTCTCAAAAATTAGCACGCGAGCAAGCCTTGTAGTCAATTGGATGCACCTTGCTTACACAAACATTGCCCTTTGATAATGTGCTCATAGATAAACGCTAGTTTTCACTAACCATTACTGTTTGTTTTTTATAACAACAAATACAACAAACAGTCCAATCAATATCATTTTGCGTCCACAAGTGTAACAAATAATCATATTTTATATTATTTATACAAAAATTTATTTCTATCAATAATATATTTGCTGTTTTTGGCGGGAAAATCAATACTTTTTCCACACATATAACCAATTGTATTATAAAATAGGCTAATAATTATAAAACTTGTAGTATCAAATGATGTCGATTGTATGTGTTGGTTATTAGTTTAGTGCAGTATTGCCATGTGTTGCGATGCAATAATAAATAGATAAATAAATGAATAAGTAAGTAAATAACAATATTATGTGTAAAAAAAATAACCCAGCGTTTTGCTGGGTTATTGTATTTGTTTTATGTTAAACGATTTGTTTTACTGGTAGGATAAAGTATAGCACTTCGTCGCTGTCGTTGATTGTAATTACACAGCTGTTGTGTTGCGCAAATTCCATCTTGATGGATTCTGCATTTATAACCTTCAAGCAGTCGTTGATGTACTTGCTGTTGTATGCACAGCGAATATCCTTACCGCGCAAGCTGATTGGAACGTCTTCTCTTGCTGAGCCATATTGGCTGGTAGAGGAAATGCTCATGCTGTATTCTTCAATATCAAACACAACAAGGTTGTTCTTTTCGCTACGGCTCATAATAGCTGCAATGTTCAAGGATTTTTCAAATGTTTCCTTGTTTACAAGTAGTGTGCTAACAAAGTCGCGTGGAACGATGTTGTCATATTTGATGTATTGTCCGTTCAACAAACGTGTGCTGAGCTTTGTGTTGGGGAGTTCAACTAGCAGGAAGTTGTTTTCAATGTAAATCTTCAATACATTTTCGCTGTCACCAAGAAGCTTGGATAGTTCGTTCAAACTGCGTGATGGAACTGTTGCGCTGATGCGTTCAGCCTCCTCTTCTAGTGGCTTTTTGCTCATAGCAAAGCGGTAACCATCTGTTGCCACTGCGGACAATGTGTAACCTTTAGCTTCAAAGTAAACACCCTTTAGCATTGGGCGACTGTCGTCTGTTGCAACGGAGAAGATAACGTTATTGATGATTTCCTTCAAGTTGATTTCTTGAACAGCAAAGTAGTGTTCTCCACCAATATTTTCACTTTCAGGATAGTCATCCACATCCAAAGTACTAATATTGCATTCGCTGCCGGATGAAGAAATTACAAGGCGTTCGTCTACCATTTCCAAAGCAATGTCGCTGTTGGAATCGGCAATATTGCGGATGTAGTCGCCAAAAATACAGCCAGGAACAAGGAATGTACCTCCAACGATAACGTTGGCTTCAATTGTCTTTTCAATTGCAAGATCCTTGTCTGTTGCAAATAATGTAAGTTTGTCGTTATCTGCAGTTATTTTGATGCATTCCAAAACTGGCGCAACGTCCTTGGAAGACAACGCTTTGGAAACCTTTGCTACTGCATCGTTTAGATCCAAACTGTTTACAATTATTTTCATATCAGCACTCCTTTGTAAGTGTTATTATTTGTTTATTATTGTGAGCAGAACTTTTATAAATACACTTGCTTTACAAGTTTATCTACAAACTCCTTGTTGCGTTTTTCACTTATTAGAAAAACAAAATTATCCCACAACCTGTCACTTTCACTATACTAGTTATCCCCTTCTTTGGGTAGTAGTCTTATTAGGGGATGTGACTTTGTGGATAAGTGGTGTGGTTTTGTATCATAAACACAACATATGGGTAAAAAAAGCCATTTTTTATACAATATCTTGTGTTATGATTGGGATAGGTTGTGTGTACAACTTTTGCAAGTTATCCACAACTTGGTGGGGAGTAAATGTGTGCAAATCAATTTGCGTTGTGTACAACGTTGGTTTTTCTGCTAAAAGCAGTTGTTTGTTAGTCGCAAAATGCTCACTTTTATTTATTATATATTATACCATATATAGTCAAAAAAAACAATACTTACAGTGCAATAAGTGCAACAAAGTTGCATAAATTTGCAGCCATTTTGCCCAATGCAAAATGATGTCAATGCAAGCTTTTTGCCATTAGATTTTATCATTAATTGCTATGCAATTATCCGTGCAAACAAGCTGTATTGTTGCAAAATGGAGCATAAATGAGACAAAAATGAGCTATTTTTGCTATAAAACTGAAAGCAATCTTAAGAAAATTGACAAAAATAGTTGTTGAATAGTTTCGGTTGTGGTAAAATGTGTTTACGTTGAGTTTACCTTTGTAACACAATACAACGGGCAAACTCGCAAACAAGGAGGACAATAAATGAGCAGCGTTCTACTTATCGATGCCGATGGCGAACTTTGGTACACCAGGCAGGAAGAACTTGGCGTAGAGTGCATTTCCATGCCATACACCTACAATGATAATGAATACTACTACGACCTTGGTAAAAACACAGACCTTAAAAAATTTTATCAAGCAATCAGGGATGGCGCTATCCCCAAGACAATGGCGCTAAATCCACAAGAATACTACGAGATTATCGAAAAGCACTACGCCGCAGGCAACGACGTGTTGTACGTTAGCTTCTCTCACGCAATGAGCGGAACCTTCAATCACCTAAACACAGCACTCAATATGCTTGCCGAAAAGTATCCCGACAGAAAAACAACAGTCTTCAACACAAACTCTATCAGCCTTGGCGCAGGTATCCAAATGGAATACGCTGCCGAACTCAAGAACAAGGGCGCAAGTGATGAAGAGATTTTGGCCTTCTTGAAAGAATTTACAAATCGTTCTGTGGTATACTTTGTTGTTGACGACCTTATGCACCTCAAGCGCGGAGGCAGACTAAGTGGCTTTGCAGCATTTGCAGGAACATTACTTTCCCTAAAACCCATTTTGACAATTGATGCCGAAGGTAAACTTGGTGTATTGGAAAAAATAGCCGGAAAGAAAAAAGCTATTCGTAGCATCGCCGACAAGGTTAACAAAACACTTACAGGTCTAGAGTACAGAGTGTACGTTTTGGATGCCGATTGTCCAGCGGACGGAGATATGCTTGCTGACCTTATCAAACAAGCTCACCCAGATGCTAACATTATTCGCCAAACAATTGGTCCAGTTATTGGTGCTCACTGTGGTCCAGGAACAGTTGGTACAGTTTTCATTGCCGATCAACGTCCAATTCCACTAAAAGCTGACTAATAGCAACAAAATAAAATTGTTTACAAAGTCCTATCATTGCCTAGCGCGGTGGTGGGGCTTTTATTATTGCGTTGCAAACAAGTTTGTCGCGGTTATCTATTTTTAATAATGTTATTGTTTTGCAAATAAAATCACGGTTGTGGCAAGTATAAATTGGCGTTTTGCCCAATAAGTTGATACCAGCTATAAATTAGCAAAAATCAATATCGTTCAAACACGTTTTTTTTGAAGTGCACAAAAAAAGGAAAATAAAAAGCACCTTATCTAGTTTAAAGGTGCTTTTGTTGTTTGTTAATTGAGTTGAGCAATGGCAAAGTCTAATCTGCGGAGTGTTTCTTCCTTGCCAATGATTTCGGCAATTTCGCTAGCTCCACCTGGTGTAGCGGCAAGACCTGTCAATGCAATACGTGCTGGCCACAAAATTTTACCATTTTTCATTTGTAGACTTTGTGCTAGTGCAACAAGTGCTTGATAAAGGTTTTGGTTATCCCAAGTTTCTACCGCTTGAAAAGCCTGCTTGATTTGTGGAAGAACTTCCTTTGCTAGCGCAGCATCAGTTTTTTGCTTTTGGTTGGTGTACAATTGGTTATCAAACGTACCGTATTCCACCAAGAAACGAAGTTTTTCTGGGATTTCGGCAAAAGTTTCAATGCGGCTTTGGATAAGTTTGCACACTAGTGCGCGGTCAAAGTCCTTTAGGTAGGTATCTTCAATCCATGGAGCAGCGTAAGCAGAAAAGTCTTCTGGTGTCATTTCCTTGATGTACAAGCTGTTGAGCCAAGCAAGTTTAACTGGGTCAAAGATGGATGGGCTCTTGTTGATACCAACAATATCGAACTTTTCCTTTAGTTGTTCAAAGGTCATCTTTTCGCTGTCGTCCTTTGGAGACCAACCAAGCAATGCAATGTAGTTGATGATTGCATCCTTCAAAAATCCCTTCTTTACAAGGTCTTCGTAGCTAGCATCGCCGTTGCGCTTGGAAAGCTTGTGTTGAGCATCCTTCATGATTGGTGGCATGTGGATGTACATTGGGCGTTCCCAACCAAAAGCATCGTACAAAAGGTTGTACTTTGGTGTGCTGGATAGGTATTCGATACCGCGCATAACGCAGTTGATACCCATCAAGTGGTCGTCAATAACGTTTGCAAAGTTGTACGTTGGCATACCATCGGATTTGATGAGAATTTGATCTTCTAGTTCGCTGTTTTCAATGGTGATATCTCCGTAAACGGCATCGTGGTATGTTGTGTTGCCTGTTGTTGGCATATTTTGGCGGATAACATACTTTTCGCCAGCGGCAATGCGCGCTTCAACCTCTTCCTTGCTAAGGGACAAGCAGTGTTTGTCGTATCTTCTTGCGCCGTTAACGTCGGGCAAGCTAGCTAGGCGTTCTTCAGTGCAAAAGCAGTAGTATGCGTGACCGCTTTCTACAAGTTGCTTTGCGTATGCAAGATATTCGTTTTTGCGTTGGCTTTGGATGTATGGACCGAAATCGCCCCCAACGTCTGGACCTTCGTCGTACATAATACCAGTTTCGCGCAGTGTTCTGTAGATAATTTCTACTGCGCCTTCTACGTATCTACCTTGGTCGGTATCTTCAATACGCAAAATAAACTTTCCGTTGTTTTTCTTTGCGTACAAATAGCTGTACAATGCGGTGCGAAGTCCACCAATGTGCAAGTAACCTGTTGGGCTGGGAGCAAATCTTGTGCGTAGTTGTGACATAATTGTAAAACCTCTTTTTTACTGTTTGTTTTTTATAAACTTTTTAGAAAAATCTTTGGAAATTTCTTCCATCGATCCGTTTTTGGAATAGCTGTAAAATTCCCCTTGAGCATTGAAGATAACGTGGTCTAGCAGTACAATGCCAAGCACACCCAATGCGTAGAATAGGGCATTGGTAAATTCGTCATCTTGTTCGCTTGGTTCACACTCACCCTTTGGATGGCAGTGGAACAGCAGTACACCAGCGGCATTTACACGTAGTGCCGAAGAAACAATGCGTTTGGGATCCACGTGTATCTTGTCCACTTCGTTGGAAGTAAACTCTTCTTTTAGCAGAAATTTGGAGTCGTAGTCCACGTAGGCAACAACCAATTTTTCAATGTAGCTTTCGGCAATAAGCACACGGGAGTAGCGGATGATATCCGCAACTGTGCTAAGTGACGTTTGCTTGGATTGCGACTTTTTGTAGCGCTGCCAAATTTCCTTTAGCGAAGATAAAAAGCAAGCGGTAACTTCCGAAACACCCTTGACCATCATCAACTGTTGCGGTGTAGCGTCCAACACGCCAGCTAGTCCACCAAAGGAATCTAGTAGCTCGTGTGCTAGCTTGTTTGTGTCGCGGCGGGGTATACATTGAAACAGCAACAATTCCAGCACTTCGTGGTCTTGAAATGTGGAAAGGCCTTCTTTTTGCATGCGCTGACGCAACCTATCTCGATGTCCTTCGTTAAAGTTTGGCATTTTGGCATCCTTTTTTTATCTTTAGTACAAATATAATAGCACATTAAAGCTTTTTTGTGTATAATATATACATAAAATTATATTAAAGTGTTCTATATTTAGCAAATATGGGGCGCAGGCAGGTATACTATGAATATCAAAGCAAAACAAATACTAAAAGATAACTTCAATAACATGGTAGAAGTGTTGCAAAACACAATTCGCTACAACACCGAAAAGGCAACTGCGGTTAGCGGTGCGCCATTTGGCCAAAATATTCGCGACTGCTTGGATTACGTTCTTGACGTGTCCAAACAAATGGGACTTTCTACCTACAACTGCGATGGATACGCAGGTCATGCGCAACTACAAGGAACGGGAGAGGAAGTTTTGGGTATCCTTGGTCACTTGGACGTTGTACCAAGCAAGGCAGAAGAATGGCAATATCCACCATACGGCGGAGAAATTCACAACGGTAAATTGTTCGGTCGTGGAACAATGGACGACAAAGGCCCTATGATTGCTTGCTTGTTTGCTGTGGATGCACTCAAAAAAGCCGGTTTTGAACCAAGCAAAACAGTACGTCTAATTTTTGGTTGCGACGAAGAAAGTGGTATGCAATGCGTAACTCACTATTTTTCCAAGATGCCTTTCCCCAACATATCCTTCTCTCCAGATGGAGATTTTCCAGTAATCAACCGCGAAAAGGGTATTTTCCAATTTAGAGTGCATTGCGGAAAACTTCCACAAGGTGTAGCTGTAACAGCTGGTGACCGCGCAAACGTAGTTCCATCTCTTTGCACTGCAACAGTAGCAGGGGATATTCAAGGTCAATTGTATGGAGCAACAGTAAGTAGCAAAGATGGCATTTCAACAATTACTGCAACTGGCAAAAATGCTCACGGTAGCACACCCGACGAAGGCATCAACGCAACACACGCAGTATTCAAGATTTTGGCAAATAACTACCCGCAAAACGAAACGTTGCAATTTGTAGCAAACAAGCTACTTAGTACCGACGGATCAGCTTGGGATGTAAACCTTTGCGACGAACAAAGTGGCAAACTAACAATGAACCTTGGCGTTGTTCGCACAACAGCAGAAGGTCAACTAGTTGTTACCATTGATATTCGTTTCCCAATCAGTTTTACTTGCGAATACATGCTTGACCTAATCAAGAGCAACACTCCTAGCTATTTTGTTGTGGAAGCAAGTCACCCAAGTGCTCCCTTGTACGTGCCAGCAGATAGCCAACTTGTTTCCACACTTATGAATATCTACAACACAGCTATGAACACCAATTTGGAACCACTTGCAATCGGTGGCGGAACATACAGCCGTTGCTTGCCAAATTGCGTAGCCTTTGGCCCACTTTTCCCTGGGGAAGAACAAACAATACATATGCCCAACGAGTGTGTAGACTTGAACAGCTTGCTACTAATGGCAGAGTTGTACTTGGAAGCAATCTACCAACTAGCAAAATAATGTATACGACAACTAACGTCATTAAAATACGCAACTTGTACATATTAAATTGCTTTTATTGAGCATTATCGTAATATGTTTTATTAACCGCAAATAGATGTTTCGAAATTTCACGGCAGTGCATTTAAAAAAATAATAATAGCTTAATAATCAAAAATAGATAATAAAAGCTCCCCGCTTGCTTTGGCGGGGAGCTTGTTTTGTTATAAGAATTATTGTGTTTGACAAATATTTTGGTGTAGTGCAAAACAGGTTAGCGGTATTTGTTTTTATGTAGTTAAACAGCTTATTTTTTTTACTTATCTTACGCCACAAAATTGTATAGTTGCATTTAACTATATTACATTTGCTGTAAAAGTAATGCAAATTGTCTAACGTTAGCGCTTCTTTGAAAAGCCTTGACAAGTACCGTGAGCCTCCCAAACTTCTGTACCATTTCTTACACAGTAATGTTGATAGCAACCATATTTATCTCGTCTTGTTGCAAAATGGCGACAGTCTTTACAGTAGTATCTTGTTTCGTTGTACGATGGTGTGTAACTATCACCATATCCACCCATTACGGCATACTCTGATTCGTCAAATGGCCATTTGTGGAAGAAACACCAAACCGGGCCACCACAGAATATTACAAGAAGTACAGTGTATGCAATATCTACTACTTTATTACTGTATTCTTCAAATTGAATACCTTTATCTGCAAGAGTTTGGTCTATTAGTATTTTGCCTACAATTGCCAGTATTACAGATAGTCCCAAGGCAGCTACAAAGCTCCACAGTTGTATAAAGGGAAAAGACCTTTTATTTTCCGAACGATAGTCCAGCGTATTTTGGGTGCCGTACACAAATAGGTATGCCCAGTATGCAAATGCTGGTGCAAGAAAGGAAAGTATGCCTATGGTACGTTCAACAAAGGTAATCTCGTCAAAACCAATCAAGGTGCCACACATAGTATTGCCACCATACATTACTAGTCCGCCCGATGCTGCAAAAAACAGTACTATTTTTAGTAATCTTGCAAGCTTGTTGTTGAACAAAATTTTTACGTTCAAGATATCCCCGAAAATCTGACCAATAAGGCATATGGCCGCACTACAAAGTAGTGGCATATACATGATCATGTAAGGGATGTTAAGGAAGGAATATTCATCTTTGTCGACGTTTGGCATTATCTTGTCGCCCAGTGTTGTAGCCAGCAAAAAGAATACTCCAAAAAATAGGGCAACTATAAGTAGTGTTATCAAAAGGCGACCAAAACGATTGTTAAGCATAGTTTTTACTCCTTGTTGTCAATAGCAACATGCTTCTTTGTGTATTTTGTAAAATTTCGTACTATTACTTGTCATTATGCAAGTGGCAATTTACAAAGTTCTTTATTGCCCCTTGAAAAACTTCAGTTTGTTTGTACATACCATTGCCGTGGTTACAGCCGTCCAGTATTACAGTTTGGGTAGGTTGTGGGTTTAGTTTTTTTAGTGCTTCAAACAGCTCTTCTAGGTGCTCGTTGCTACCAGCGGCTAGCAAAATTGGGTACTTCGATTGGCTCACTGTAGTAAAAATGTTGTAATCTTGGGGAGCCACACCAAATACCTTTTGGAATCTACTGTTGCAGTAGTTGGCAATTTTTTCTTGGTTGGATTTGAACATCGCATTGGATACGTTTTTGAATATCTCGCACACGCCAATACTTGGAGCATCAGCTATAATGCAGGCAACGTTTTGCAAATTTCTAGCTGCAAGTAGCAGTGCAATGCAACCGCCCATGCTCAGTCCATGGATTATTATGTTGCCGTTTGGGGTTTCGGCATTTATTTTGTCAATCCAATGGGCCATGTCGTCCGCTTCCATTGCGCCAAAGCTGATAAATTTACCTTGGCTAGGACCGTGTGCACGTTGGTAGGGGATAAGCACGTTGTATCCCAATGATTTGTAAAATAGTCCAGGAAAAGCCCACTCCCTTTCGGCATGACTGGTGTAGCCATGTATGCACAACACGGTGGTGTTACTTGGTGTTTGTGCAGGGTAGTAAATACCTTGCAACAGTAGGTTGTCGGTTGAAGCTACCTGCCACGTTTGGCTTGGGTATTGTTTTATTTGTGCAAGCGATTCGTGCACGGTTTTTATTGTTTGGTACCAGCTGTCCGTTTCGTCCACCATCTTGTAAGCCTTGGAAATATCTGGTCTAGACAGTAGCTTATCAAAAAGGATCTTTGCTTTTAGTTTTTCAAACATATTTTCTCCATAGGGGTTACAGTAGTAGCCCTTTTTTATTTGTTATTGTTATTATTATTTAATGTATAACAAATTGTACCATATTTTTTGCAGATGTGTATACGATTGAAGAGGATCTCCATCAAAAAATTGGATTTTTCTTTTATGTGGTGTACACAATGGGCAAGTTTGTCAAAAAATTATTTTCCGTAGGAAGGGTTTGGTCGAACGCAAAGAATAATAACTTCGCAAACAAACAAAATGTCATCTTCGCAGTTGTTGTTTAGCCACTCAACAACAATGGAAATCATGCCGCTAAGATAAAATTTGGACATATACGTAATTACCGATTTGTCGGTGATTCCACGAGCCTCGCAGGAAGGTATCCACAATTTTTCTAGCAAAAGTTTGTAAAATCCATCTGGGTTGAAGGCATTTAGATTGTTCATAAACACCTTGAATATGCCCTTGTACTTTTTCACAAATTCAAGGTAGGGGATGATGTACTTGGCGGAAACAAATTCTTCTACGTTTAGTTCTTCTACAGGATAATCATTTATTGTTGTGTGGAAGTTATTAAAGAACTTATTCATAAAGTAGTCGCGAGCTTCTTGCAGCAAATCGTAGGTATTGTTGTAGTGGGCGTAGAAGGTGGAGCGGTTAACCTCTGCTTCGTTGCAAACTTCCATTATGGATATATCCACAAATGGTTTTTGTTCTAACAGGCGAAACAGCGCCTCGTTCATTTTGACCGCTGTGTTATGAAATTTGGCTTCGGATTTGTTCATAATGCCCCCTTTGCTACCACAAATCAACACTTATCGCAATTTGTGTTGTTGTATTTTCGACATAATTGTACTACAATTTTATTGTAAAAGCAACAAATGTTGGATTAAAAGATTTGCAAAAGGATAGTTAATATGCAAAACAAAAATAAAAATACAACAGCCCAACACGAGATAACAATGGCGGATTTCCAACAGTTCTCGCAGGCAACGAGCTATCAGGAACGAATCAATATAGTAATGGCTCACGCACAAAAAAACAAAAAACGAATTGAAATAAGGAGAAAAAGACAAATGGAAAAGACAACACAACAAATCGAACAAGAAATGATGGAACTCAATCAACAATTTAGCGACTTTTTGCACACCAAGGGAATTGGCGCAAAGTTTAAGCTAGCTTTTAACAATATGAAGCAATCCGCTCGTGCTCAACATCAAGCAGACGTGGAACAATTCAACGCAATCAAGGCCAAGTCCGCCGAAGAAAACAAGGATTTTGTGGAGTTTCTTCACGCAAAGGGATTCAAGGCAAAGCTACACCTTGTAATTGAAAACATCAAGCGCGGTGCAAGAGAGTCTCGTCAAAAGACAGCCGAACAAATTGCAAAGGTGCGCGCACAAACACAAGCCAACATTGCTAATGCTGGCGCACACAAAGCACCCGTTGTCAACCAAACCTACACGGCAGAATCTTTGGCGGAAGAATTCAACGCCTTCCTAAAGTCCAAGGGACTAGACAGCCAATACACAGTTGTAGTTACCGACGAAGAATAATTAATAGCAAAAAAAAACGAGTCAACGTACTAAATGCGCTGTTTCGTTTTTGTGTGTTTTTATTCTTGTAATTTCTAAACAAAAACTGATTGCAACGAGTTTTTTGTTATCACAGCAAAAGGAGATAGACCAAATTGAACGCTATAGAAATTAGAAATCTTTCCAAAAGCTTCCGTGGCATGTATGCGGTGGATCATCTTAATATGACCGTTCCCCAAGGTGCCATTTATGGATTTATTGGCGAAAACGGCTCTGGTAAATCCACCACAGAAAAACTAATTTGTGGCCATCTTGTTCCTGATGGCGGAGAAATAAAACTGTTTGGAAAAGACTACACCGATCCAGGTGTGCGTGTTAGGGTAGGTGCATTGATTGAAAACGCAGGATGTTTTCCCAATTCCAGCATATATCAAAATCTACGTATGCAAACAATCAACCTGGGACTAGAAAATGCCGACGAAGAAATTGACAGAGTTTTGAAGATTGTGCGCATGGAGGAACACGCCAATCTTAAATTCAAAAAATGCTCACTTGGAATGAAACAAAGAGTGGGCATTGCAATGGCGCTACTGGGCGATCCCGCTCTACTTATACTAGACGAACCCATCAACGGACTAGACACCGATGGTATGCGCATTATGCGTGAAATCTTGATAGAGATAACGCAAAAGTACGGATGCACCGTACTAATTTCCTCACACATCCTTGGCGAGTTGGAAAAAATTACCACCCACTACGGCATCATTCGTCAAGGCAAGATGATAATGGAACTTTCCGCCGAAGAAATGGACAGTAGGGCGCAAGTGTTTGTATCACTCAAAACCGCCGATATGGCCAAAGCAAAAGCGGTGCTAAAAACAAAGTTTGATAGCGTAAGGGAAGAAGATGGCTATCTGCGTGTTTACGACGTAGAAGACGTTGAATCCATTGTTGACTTTTTGATGAAAAACGGTCACGTCGTTAGCGAAATCAAAAAGAACAAAATCGGTCTAGAAGAGTACTACATTGAACTGATGTCTCAAAAGGGGGATAAGTAAAATGACAAAAGAAATAAAATTTGAGTCACCTACCTTTGTTGAAAGGCTAAAAGGGATGTTAGGTGTAGACTTCTATCGACTATTTCACACCCCATTGTTCTACATTTTTCTTGCAATTGCGGCAATTATTCCCGCAATGGTATCTGGGATGACAACAATGCCCGACCAAAACGGAAATCAAATTGAAATATACCAAAATGCTTGGCAAATCATTGCTGCATCCAAATCTCTTTACGTGATAGAAAGCATTGCCGACTATGCCAACATGAATATGGTATTTATTTTTGGCGGAATAATGGTGTCCATTTTTATTGGTCACGATTACCAATCGGGATACGTAAAACAATTGTTTACAACCCACGCAAAAAAGCAAGACTATATGATTTCCAAAAGCCTTGTTTGCGCTTTTGCAATGGCGTGTATGTGTGTTACATACCTGCTTGGTGGTATTGCTGGCGGACTTTTTGCCGGATACGATTGGGATGTAAACGCGGGTTCTTTGATTATCGCTATCCTAGGCAAGATGGTAATGTCGCTTGGTTGGGCAAGCTTGTACACCTTTTTGAACATAATTTTTAGAAGATACTTTGGCATTTCCGTTGCATCATCTTTCTTTTTCGGAACAGGTATTGTTATCATTGGCGCTGCAGCGATTGTAGAAAACTTATCTTTGCCAACGTTTATTTTGAACATTTTCTTGTACGGAGCATCGGTAAACGCTAGCCTTGTCAGCAACATTTGGACTCTTGTCACTTGCTTGATGGTTTCCATTGCCTGGGCGGTTATTTACAACGTTGTTGGCACACACATACTCAACAACAGTGATGTGTACTAGTCAAGGGGGTTAAACAATATGAGTAATGCAGTTGAAATTAGCAACTTGTGCAAAAACTTTGGTTCCAAGCAAGCGGTGTGCAATCTAAACATGACCGTTCCAATGGGTGCCATATATGGATTTATTGGCGAAAACGGCTCTGGTAAATCCACCACAGAAAAGATGATTTGTGGTCTAATCCCCAATGATGGTGGAACAATCAAGCTGTACGGAAGGGACTATACCGACATTGACGTCCGCGCAAAAATGGGCGTGCTAATTGAGTCGCCAGGATGTTTTCCGTCTTTGACTGTTTTTGATAATATGATGATTCAAGCGGCAAATCTAGATATTGCCAATGCCGAGCAGGAAGTTATAAAGGTTCTCAAAAAGGTGCGTATGGAAGGCGCCGCAGGCAACAAGTACAAAAATTGTTCCCTTGGTATGAAGCAAAGGGTGGGCATTGCAATGGCGCTACTTGGCGATCCAATGCTGCTGGTGCTAGACGAACCGCTCAACGGTTTGGATGCTGACGGTATGCGTATTATGCGTGAAGTCTTTTTGGATATAATTTCCGATGGTAAACGCAGTATTATTGTTTCTTCTCACCTACTGGGGGAACTACAAAAGGTTGCTACCCACTACGGAATTATTCGTCACGGCAAGATGATTTGTCAAATGACAGCAAGCCAGCTAGATGCAAGTTGTCGCACATACGTTGCACTCAAAGCAAAGGATATGAACAAAACTAAGATGATTCTTGGTTGCAAGTACTCCCGCATGGAGCTGGACGAAGCAGAGTATATACGTATTTACGATCAAACAACCACCGAGCAGGTAGTTTCCTATTTGTACGAACAAGGAATTTGTGTAACAGAAGTATTCACCGACAAAATTGGCTTGGAAGAATACTATATCGATTTGATGAAGGAGGGCAAGTGACATGGAAAAAGCTGTTAACTTTGAAAAAAGCACCTTTGGCAAGCGTGCCAAAAGTATGCTAAAAGTGGATTGTAGAAGAATGTTCAAGTCAAAGCTCTTTTACATTATAATTGCCTGTGCGCTTGTTGTTCCCATTGTTATGGCGGTTATGCTAACAATGGTGGATGGCACGGTTACCAACGATCCACAAACAGGTCTTCCCGGCGAGCCGATAGAAGCGCCCGAATACGTTTGGGAGTTTATTGGCACGTTGCCAACCCTATCTAAGGCAGGGGATATGTCTGCAATGGGCGGTATGGACGTTATGGCAATGTGCAATATCAATATGGCGTTTATGGGTGTAGCGGTGTTCGTTTGCCTTTTTGTTTGCGACGACTTTCGTAGCGGCTACGCAAAAAATCTGTTTACCGTGCGCGCTCAAAAGGCGGATTACGTCATTTCCAAGATAGTGGTTGGTTTTGTATGCGGTGCGCTGATGTTGTTGGCATTTTATGTTGGGTCAATGCTGGGTGGTGCAATTTGCGCCATGTCCTTTGAACTTGTTGGCGGATTGACTATCGGCAACATTGTTATGTGCCTTGTTGCCAAAATCTTTTTGATGTTGGTATTTGTGTCCATTTTTGTCACCATTAGCGTGGCGGCAAAGCAAAAGTCTTGGTTGGCTATTTGCGGTTCTCTTGGTGGTGGAATGCTGCTCTTTATGATGGTGGGAATGATTACACCGCTAACGTCAACCCTGCTAAACGTGTTGCTGTGTTTGGCTGGTGGTGCAATGTTTGCATTTGGCTTGGGTGCGGTTAGCAATCTAATACTAAAAAAGACAAGCTTGGTATAGAAAAACTCCAATACTACAACAAAACAATAAATAAAAAAAATACTGCAGAAAAACATATTCTGCAGTATTTGTTTTTGGTCGAAGTGTGGAGATTCGAACTCCAGGCCTCATGGTCCCGAACAAATACGCCATCGTTTTTTGACTACTTTAGTTGACTTTTTGGTGCTTTTTAGTCTGAAAACGATGCTTTCGGATGCTCCCCGTCGCACTGTTTCCACGTAGTCCGAAGCCGTAGATGGTCAAAGATGTGGTC
>JAFTHP010000049.1 GCA_017457305.1 Clostridia bacterium
ATTGTGGTCAAGCTTTAATGAAAGCAGTACTAACAAACCACATACCCCCACTAACTGTCGGGATAGCTCGTTATTGATAGCGAAGCCGAACAATAACGGTATTTCCACGGGCGTGTACCGGGGAAATACACTAACTTGGGGACGCTGGGGCTGTTATTCCCAGCTATGTCAGGATAAAAAGGTTCCGTGCAGGAACCTTCCCTGGAAGTCCGGCCAACTTGGACACAAGCGAGAGCAATCTTGCAGGTGTGGCTGTATTTCCTTACAGGTTTTGCTGTAGACTAAACAAATTTTTAAGAAAAATAACTTCATCAAATATACCCGCCACACCAAAAGTTGCGCCAGCAAAGCTGGTTTAGTAGGGGTGTTATCTATTTCAACAGCTACATATCTTAATTGATTAGATAATACGATCTACTAGACAGGCTGTGCCTGCGCCAAGTTGCGTGTGGCCGGATACAAAAAAGGAGGTTTTGTAATAATGGTAACCAAAGATTGTATCGCAATGATTCTTGCCGGTGGACAGGGCAGCAGACTGGGTGTTTTGACCAGTCAAATTGCCAAGCCAGCCGTTCAGTATGGCGGAAAATACCGCATCATTGACTTTCCCCTTACCAACTGCGCTCACAGCGGTTTGGATACAGTAGGTATCCTTACCCAATACAAGCCCTTGGAGCTAAACACCTACGTAGGCAACGGCGCTGCTTGGGACTTGGATACAAACGATGGTGGTGTGTACATCCTGCCCCCATACATGCGCGAAAAGGATGGTCAATGGTACAAGGGCACAGCCAACGCCATCTACCAAAACATTGCGTTTATCGACAAGTTCAATCCCGAACACGTGCTTATTTTGGGTGGCGACCACATCTACAAGATGGATTACAGCAAGATGCTTGCCTACCACAAAAAATCCAATGCCGATTGCACAATCGCCATGATTGGCGTAGATATGGCCGAAGCAAGTCGCTTTGGTATTTTGGCAACGGACGAAGAAGGTCGCATTGTGGACTTTGAAGAAAAGCCAAAGTTCCCCAAGAGCAACACCGCAAGCATGGGCATTTACATTTTCAAGTGGGAAGTGCTTCGTCGTGAGCTAATTTTGGACGAAAACAACCCACAAAGTAGCAACGACTTTGGCAAAAACGTCATCCCCAAGATGCTCAACGAAGGTCAACGCATGTTCGGCTACCAATTTGATGGCTACTGGAAGGACGTTGGAACAGTGGAAAGCTTGTGGCTTGCAAACATGGACCTTTTGGACAACGACGAACTTGGTTTGGACGACGAAGAGTGGACAATTTTGTCCCGTTCGGCACTACAAAGCCCACACTTTATTGCAGAAAATGCCATCGTTACCGATAGCTACATAACAGAAGGTTGCTACATCGATGGCACAGTAAATCACAGCATCATCTTTGACGGCGTAACCATTTCTAAGGGCGCTGTGGTAGAAGATAGCGTAATTTTGTCCGGTGCAAAAATCCGTTCCGGTGCACGCGTAGTTAAATGCATCGTTGGCGAAAATGCCGTAATCGGCGCAAACAGCTCGGTGGGTATCGACGGCGACAGCGATCTAACCAGTCCATACTGCAGTGGCGGTGTAAGCTTGGTGGGACCAAACGTCAACATCCAAGAAAACAGCCACTTCGCACCAGAAAGTATGATAGTAAATGACAAAGGGGGTAATATCTAATGTTGGATACAATGGGCGTTATTTTAACTCAATCGGATAACTGCGACCTTGGCGAACTAACTCGCGTACGTAGTATTGCCGCAATTCCCTTTGCCGGCCGCTACCGTTTGGTGGACTTTGTGTTGTCATCAATGGTAAATAGCGGTATCACTAACGTCGGCGTTGCAACCGACTACAACTACCAATCCCTACTAGACCACCTAGGCAGTGGAAAGCCTTGGGGACTAGCTCGCAAGGAATACGGCCTAAGATTCTTGCCACCTTTCATGGGGCACGACGATATTACCGAATCCAAAATGCGCATGTTGTTTGACGTGCTTCATTTCCTAAAACGCAGCAAGCAACCATACGTTATCATTGCCGACTGCAACAACGTGTGCAACCTTCGCTTTGACGACATCGTTGCTCAACACAAGGAAAGCGGTGCGCAACTAACCATCGTTTACCGCCCCGTTTTGGCGTGCGACTTTGGTATTGCAATTTCCGTAAACGACAACGGTGGTGTGGATTCGTTGGTGGATTGCCGTGGTATCCAAGGCACAGTAAACAAGACCGTTGGCTACTACGTTTTCACAAAAGATGCCCTAATCGACGTGCTAGAAAAGTGCATCGCCCTTGGCAAAAAGCAGTTCATTGGCGACGTTCTGGCACCATTTATCAACAGCGGTAGAGCAATGGGCTACTGCTACGACGGATACGTGGAACGCATCCACGACATCAACAGCTACTACAAAGTTAGCATGGATTTGATGGACAGCTACGTTCGCAAGAGCCTGTTCATTGCCGATAACCATATTCTAACCAAGGTTAAGGACAAGGTGCCCACACGTTATGGTAACGGTGCCGTTGTCAAAAACAGCATGATTGCCGATGGTTGCGTAATCAATGGCACAGTGGAAAACTGCATTTTGTTCCGTGGCGTAACTGTAGAAAAGGGCGCACACGTCAAAGATTCCATCATCATGCAGGAAACAAACGTTGGCGAAAACGTACGCCTATCCGCTGTTATCGTGGACAAAGATTGCGTCATCCGCAAGGGCAAGGAGCTTGTCGGTCAACCCGAGTTCCCAATCATTGTTGGCAAACGCAGAACCATTTAGTTTTATCCGACCACACGCGCATTGGCGCTCGCCGCTAGGCCCACTACGCGTGGAGCGCCAGCACCTGCTGGACCGACTAGGGCTGGTCTACATTTCGCACGCGAAATGAGTAGTGCAATTACCTTGTCGCTATCGCTCATTTCTGTGATGTTTTTGCAAACTAGATGTTGTTGTACAAGCTTTCCACCAAAGAAGACTTTCCTGTCAATCCCTTTGCGTAAAAGTGTACACTTATCAACCAAAAATAGTGGAAAACTATCTTTTTCCACACAAATATGAACTACTATTACTAACATAATATTGAAAAATGGTGCAAAATCGTTTGTAATGTCGGTCAAGCTTTATTAAAAGCAACTCTTGTAAGATAATGTTTCCACTTCGCAACCATAGGGGGCGGGCGGTGCGGGGTAGTATTGCCACAAATCAAATATGATATTAGCAAACCACATACCGACACAAGCTGTACAAACTCAATCGTTATTCG
>JAFTHP010000050.1 GCA_017457305.1 Clostridia bacterium
AGACACAGCCCTACTATCCCCATCAACAATGGGAGCGGGCGAGTTAACAAAGCCGTCACTGACACTTTGCCTACTATCTATATCTCCCTCTCCATCTGTATCTAGCTCTGTATCTATTTCTGTTTCTATCTCTATATCTGTGCGTTTCTGAAACGTTACATCGCTGTTTCCTTGTGCTGAATTGTGCATATCGTAATTTGCTCGTTTAGCACGGTACTTTTGTACACGTGACGTAGATGTTTCCCCAAGATTATCCTGCACTTCGTTGACAATGATTGTGCCGTTTGGTTGCACTGTTATCAGCTTTAGTTCCTGCAACACAGGTAGCGACTTTTCAACCCAATTTACAGTGGTTTGAGCCATAATTGCCAGCATTTCGGCTGAATATGCACCACCATCTTCGTCACACAGCACCCCTAGTGTAGCAATCGACTCACACATCAAGTTCAAATAGAACAGCAAAACGTTAACGTTGTACTTTTTGCGTAGCACCATTATTTTCGATTGCTTAAAAAAGTCCTTTCTCAATTTGTACCAATACATACATTTGTCCGATTTATCCATATTTCTCCTTGCAAAAAATTATTTTTTTTGAAAATTTTTTGAAAAAAAGTTGCAAATTTTGAAAAATTCTTTTGAAAAATTCCACTAACTTTACTAAAAAAACGCAAAGGATTTTCAACCTTTTTCAAGTCTTATACAATAATTTTACTACGGATGTTCCAAAAGTCAATACTGTTGTAACATCAAATTTATAGCCGTTGGAGTAACAGTTTTGTTTTTTGTAATAATTATTTTGAGAAATCTTGATTTTTAAAAAAAACACAAAAATTGTTGTTGTTTTTTGTTGACAAAGCATAATATCTTTGGTAAAATGATTAGGCTTTTAACAGTGGCAAAGGTCAATGAGCCTATCATTCTGTTTGGGAAAGCGATGTGGCGGCGTAGCTTAGATGGTTATAGCGGCCGGTTCATACCCGGCAGGTCGTTGGTTCGAATCCGACCGCCGCTACCAAATTTGGCTCCTTGGTCAAGCGGTCAAGACATCGCCCTTTCACGGCGGTAACACGAGTTCGATTCTCGTAGGAGTCACCATTATGGGGAGTTAGCTCAGTTGGGAGAGCATCTGCCTTACAAGCAGGGGGTCACAGGTTCGAGCCCTGTACTCCCCACCATACAAAAACCTCATCCAATTTGGATGAGGTTTTTTGTTATCCAAACCGCAGGTTTGGCATATCATCACCGCACGAAGTGTGGTGGATATCATCAGCCCTCTGGGCTGTATATCATCACGCGCCAGCGTGTATCTTCCTGCGACTTGATGATATGCAACACTTTGTGTTGATGATATGCAAAACTTCGTTTTGATGATATACACGCCGTAGGCGTGATTAGTTGTGGCAGTTCGATTTTAATTGAAGATGCCCCTTTTTTTATCCGAACCGCAGGTTTGGCGTCTCATCGCCGTTAGGCGTATATCATCACGCTTTAGCGTGTATTAAACTCCGTAATGATAATATACACTTTCTGCGAAAGTGATTAAATTACAAGTTTTTTTGCGTAAATACTGGACAAAACAGCAAAAAAAAGGCACAAAAGTGAAAGAGTTTCGCTTTTCCCTATTGCAAAATTTGCCTTTATGCATTATAATAATCCCACCACTAAAAAAGCTTTTTAGCTAAATAAAAAAACATAGGGGGTAAATGATATGAAATACGTGCTAATGAATCCTAAAGCCAACAATGGTCAAGGGGAAAGTGACGCAAGAGAATGGGCAAAATGCCTCAACGAAGAAGTTACTTTTGTCAACGTTTTGGAAACAAAAGATATGAAGGCTTTTGTTGCAGGTTTAAATCCTGAAGATGTAATTATCGTTTCTGGTGGCGATGGAACACTAAACCACTTTGTAAACGACGTTGCCGATCTCCAATTTGAAAACGAATGTTACTATGTAAAGAGTGGTTCTGGTAACGACTTTTACAGAGATAACATAGATTACTGCAACGAATTGGGCATGATTCCATTGAACAAATTTATGAAGAACTTACCAATTGTTCACGTTAATGGTATTTCCAGAAGATTCCTTAACGGTATCGGCTATGGTTTGGATGGTGAAGCTTGTAGAATCGGCGAAGAAATGAGAATGACCACTAAAAAGAAAATCAACTACACCAACATCGCCATCAAACAATTGTTGGGTGGTTACAAACTAAACCACGCTACTATCACAGTTGATGGAGAAGTTCACGAGTTTGATCACGTATGGCTTGCTCCCACTATGAAAGGTAGATACTACGGTGGCGGTTTGATGGTAACACCAAATCAAGACAGATTCGATCCAGAAAACAGAGTTTCCGTATGCTGCATCTACAAAAAGAGCAGACTTGTTACTTTGTTGAGATTCCCCTCTTTGAACAAGGGCGAACATATCAAAAAGAAGGACTGGTGCTCCACATTCGTTGGTAAAAACATCGAAGTTAAATTTGCTAAACCATGCTCTTTGCAAATTGACGGCGAAGTAGTTAAAGATGTAACTTCCTACACAGTAGAAGTTCCAAACTAAATAATAAGGAAGTATTTTGAAACATGAGAAAATATGATGTAGTAGTTATTGGTGCTGGAAATGGCGGACTTGCTGCTGCAGCTAAAATCCTAAGTGCTGGAAAAACATGTTTGGTTTGCGAAAAACACAACATTCCAGGTGGTTTTGCTACAAGTTTTGTAAGAGGCAGATTCGAGTTCGAAGCATCATTGCACGAATTTAACGGCATTCAAACGCCAGAAAATCCCGGTAGTGCAAGATTGTTGTTCAACGAATTGGGTGTAGGCGACAAAATTGAATGGATCCAACTAAAAGAGGCTTACCGTTTGATTTCCTTGAAAGAAGGTTACGACTTTACCATGCCTTTTGGTTTGGAAGCATTTGCCGAAGCTAACGCTAAATTGCACCCGGACGGAAAGAAATGTATCCAACATTTTTGGTCTTTGTGCCAACAAATTAGAGAAGCAATGAACTACCTTGCTGAGAGCAAGGGTAAGCCAGATCCAAAAGTATTGGTAGAAAAATATGGCGACTATGTAAGATGTGCTTCCTACACAGTAAACGAAGCTTTCGAAGCTTTGGGCTACCCCAAAATCATTGTGGATAACCTCAATGCCTACTGGTGCTACTTGGGTGCTGATGGCGACAACCTAAGTTTCTTGCATTATGCCAACATGATTTACAGTTACATTATCGGTGGTGCTGCAATCCCTTCGATGAAATCACACGAAATATCCTTGGCGCTTGAAACTCGCATTCACGAATTGGGTGGCGACATCTGGTTCAATACAGAAGTTACAAAAATCCTTACCGACGAAGAAGGACACGTTTGTGGTGTAAGATTGTGCGACGGTAGCCAAGTGGAAACAAGGCACGTTATCGCTAACTGCTCTCCACACGTTGTGTATGGTCGATTGTTGGAGGAAAGTGCCGTTCCCGAAAGAGCCTTGAAACTAACCAACTCACGTAAGTTGGCTGGTAGAGGTTTTACGGCTTTCTATGCATTTAACAAATCTCCCGAAGAATTGGGCCTAACAGACCACAACTATTTTGTTTACGAGTCTTCAGATTCAATCGAAATGTACAAAAAAATGGGAACAATGTACGAAAACTACGGTCAAGCTACATGTGTATTGAACAATGCTGATCCAAATTGTTCTCCAAAGGGTACAACAATTATGTACAGTACAACATTGTTTACAACTGACGTTTGGAAGGATGTAAAGGAAGAAGATTACTACAAGCTCAAAAACCAAATTGCTTTGGCAATGCTAAAGAGATTTGAGGAAGCTGTGGGCGTAAGCTTGCAAGAGCACATCGAAGAAATTGCCGTTGCAACTCCTCAAACATATGCTAGATACTGCGGACACCCTCAAGGTGTAATCTATGGTTACGAGTCTCAACCAAGAGACGGTCTTTTGAACAGAATCATGATGGTTGAAGAAGATAGATTTGTTCCAGGTTTAAGAATTGGCGGTGGCTTTGGCGAAAGATTGTTGGGCTTCCCAAGCTCATACAAATCTGGTTATAACGAAGCATGCAGAACTTTGTCAGACATGCAAAAGGAGGGTAACTAAAATGTTATTTTCGAAATACCCAGATGACATCAAGCGTTTCCAAGAAATGACAAACGATCGTCGTAGAATTATCGACAACACACCAGCTACTCCACTACCCCAAACTTACGCCGTAAACCAATTGTCCAAGGCATTGCACCCAAATGTAATTCCAGCGGAAATTGTTGACACCAAGGAAATTGGCAGAAACTGCAAAATTATCACACTTAAATCCACAAGTGAAAATGGTAGATTCCCCTACTTTAGAGCTGGTCAATTTATCACTATCTCTGCAAGAGTTGGCGATTCCTTTATCACTAGACCATACTCCATTTCTTCCTCCCCATACCAAGCTATGCAAGGTATCATGGAAGTTATTGTTCAAAAAGCAGGTTTGTTCTCCACTTACTTGTTGGAAGAAGCTAAAGTTGGCGACAAAGTTGTTGTTGGCGAACCTACTGGCGACTTCTACTACGACAACATTAGAGATAGAGAAACTATCGTAGCTATCGCCGGTGGTAGCGGTATCACTCCATTTATCTCCATGATCAAGAGCATTATCGAAGGCTCCGACGATTTCAACTTGATCGTGTTCTATGGTGTTAGAACAAGAAGTGATTTGTTGATCGACTTGGACTCCGTAAAACACGAAAAAATCAAGGTTATTCCAGTTTTGTCTCACGAAGAAGTGGATGGATACGAACATGGATTTATCACAAAAGAACTAATCAGCAAATATGTTCCAGCTAAATACAGTGTATTTATGTGTGGTCCAGATGCTATGTACAACTTTGTAACAGACGAATTTGTTAAACTCGGTTTGGATAAACATAGTATCCGTCAAGAACACAACTCCATTGGCGATAGACAATTTGTTGAACCAAAAGTGTTTAAGTTGACTGTACATATGAGAGATCAAGTGTATGTAGTTGATGCATACCAAAACGAAACTCTCGTATGCGCTATGGAAAGAGCAGGTTTGGCCGCTCCAGTTAGATGTAAGTCCGGTAGTTGTGGTTTCTGTCACTCTCGACTTGTTAAAGGCGAGGTTACAACTCCAGAAAAGTACGAGTCAAGACGAGCAGCGGACAAAAAGTTTGGTTACATTCACCCATGCTGCACATACCCCGACAGCGATTTGGAAATTGATGTACCCCCATTTGTAGCAGGAGAAATGATTTAGTATGATTGCGTTTATTATTACCTATTGTTTATTTCTAGTTGCATATTTCTTTACTAGACCAGGTCACGATATTGCAGATAAAACCACCAAAAAGGATTTGTGGATTCGCGCTATCAACAAATACATCATGGCTACTATGTACCTGGTATATGCCATTGTTACGTATGTTGTAAAAGGTTATCAATTTGTAAGTGCCGATTTGATTATCCTAATTGCATTGTTCTTTGCTTATTTGGGAGATATCTTCTTGGTATTTGACCTAAACAGGGGCGGCGACTACTTCCTAGCAGGTAACTTTATCTTTGCAATTTACTACTTTACACTATTTGTAGATTCAGGTTTGAAGTTTGCTAACTTCTACTGGATTTTGTTGATTTGGGCATTTATGTTGGGAAGCTTTATCTTTGCTTCAAACAAATGGCCAAAGGTATTCAAGTTGGGCAAGATGAAAATGCCAATGACGTTCTACTTGTCATCAATCATGCTACATGGTGCTTGCGGTATCGGCTCTATCATTTTGTTGCCATCCGTAAGAACATTGGTATTGGGCATCGGATCAGTAATGTTTATGATTTCCGACTTTATCTTAACTGTTGATAAGTTTGTTATCAGAAACAACAAATGGATTGTAAGGGCTAACAGCTTCTTCTATTTTATTGGTTTGTTGCTAATTGCATTGAGCATCGCTTTGTAATAAAACAAGAGCAATCTTTTGATAGATTGCTCTTGTTTATTGTTTATCAAAGTGTTTATGTTGCTCTGGTAAACCACTTGTACTGCTATTGTGCTGTAATGTTGATATAATTTGACGGAGTGTATAATGAGCAAAAAATTAACCGAAATGAGTTTGGAAGAACTGTGGCAGTTGTTTCCTATCATTTTAACAGAACATCAAGAGTGTTGGAAAAAATGGTATTTGGAAGAAGAAACCCTATTAAAGAAAGTTCTTCCAAAAGTCCAAAGGATAAGTAATATAGGAAGCACCGCTATTCCTTCTATTTGGGCAAAGCCTATTGTTGATATTCTCGTGGAAGTTCATAAGGAAAGCAACTTGTTTGATTATAAAGATTTGATTACAAACAACGGCTATATTTGTATGTCGCAAAGCGAAGATAGAATTTCTTTTAATAAAGGATATACCGAAAATGGATTTTCC
>JAFTHP010000051.1 GCA_017457305.1 Clostridia bacterium
AAGCCACATCAAGAATGTAGGAAGGATAAATACTATGCAACCAAATAGGTATGGACGAAGGCTGATAAATTCCAATGGAATGGATTTGCAAACTTCTCTAATACCGTTCATGATTCCAACCATAAATTCGTTAGAAGCTGTGGTGTGGAAGATGTAATTTGGCAAAAATGGTACAAAAGTCAAAATTGCCAAACCAGCAAAAATTGGTGTGATGATTGCTGCTAACCATGCAACGATCAATTGTAGTACTCTGCGTGCTTTCATAAAAAAACCTCTCTGCAATTAGAATTTTTGTTTTGGTAAAAAGCCGACTTGTAATGCGTTTTGTGTGTAAAGAATACCTGTCAATGTGCACAGTAACACCCTTTAACGCTACAAGATTGCACCAATCAAGCGCTTTTTATCACAATCCTAACTAATTATACTACTTTATCGCCAGTTTTGCAATAGTTCAAAAATATTTTTTTAATTAATTTTATAAAAATATAAGCAATTTTTTACCATTTTGATACTACATTTTGTGTTTGCTGATAAACTATACCACAACATTTAGTATTTACTTTAGCATTGTCGAGGTGCTTTATCCTCAAAAGAGTACTAACGTAAGCTAGTACAAGCTAAAATAATGTTGTATACACCAGTTGTACAGGATAAGCTTGGTATTGCTACTTACTTGCGTTTGTAATATTTGCCCAAAGGTTTGTTGGCAACACAATTTGGTAGTTATTTTTGTCTAGCCCTACGAGTGTAATTTGCTTTACAACAACCTTTTGTTTGCCTGCTTTTGCATGTTCAAATTGGATGTCTATTGAGCCAATTGCAACGTTATCTCCAGGTGTAATTCCTGTCAAATTTCCTATTTGTTTTATAGTTGCTTTTGTTGTGCCATCAAACTGTTTGTCTTGCACAGATAAGCCCTTTAAGTGTACAGGTTTTGGCAGTACAGTAACATTAACTGTACTATCCAGTGTATAGTTGTGTGCATCCTTTCCGCACAAAATTGTGTTGGATAAATTCACTTTTTTGCCGCTGCCAACGTCCTTGTTTTCCAGTTGCAATTTGCCAAGGCAGAGCATCACTTCGTCCCCATAAACCACACCCTTTAGCTTGCAGTTAGTTAGGTCAATTTCTGCCTTTCCGTCGTATACCTTTGTTAGCCCTTCTATTGTCAATTTTTTGGGAACAACAGTCAAGGTGCCTTGCTTGTAGTCAACGCAGTAGTCTTTGTAGTTGCACTCCTTGTCAAAGGTTATTGGGTAGGTGCCAACTTCTAGCTTGCAGTTTTTGCCAACACAACATTTTCCGTCGTAGCAGGTGTCGTCCAAACAGTCGTTTTCTACAAAACCAGCGCACTTGTAGTTGAGCTCGGGCAACTTATCTCCGTAGGTTATAGTTACGTTTTGCGCTTCAAAGGTCAGCTGTGGTGGTTGCACGTCAATGTCCCGTATGCCACAGTATCTTCCGCCACACTTTGCTACCACTCGTGTTTTACCAGTGTGCGTAGGTGTGTAGTCTAGCTTGATACCTTCCGTGCTACTGTAAGGGGTTGTTGCCACCTTTTTGCCGTCCACAAACCAAGTTACGTTTTGTCCTTCTTTCAATTTGTAGTTGTCCACTTGGCAGTTGATGGTGGTGCACTTTCCCCTAACTGCAGTGCCTTCGTAACTTATTGAGCCAACAGCTTTGCCGTCGGTAGCTAGCGAGGCAATGAGCCACACAAACAATGCCATAACTGCCAAAACTGCAATTACGCCAATTATCAAATCGGTGCGATCACTTTTGGTGGTTTTGGTGTTTTTGACAGACTTTGTCTTTTTATCCATACGATTTTTCTCCTTTTTTGCGTTAGTGTGTCAAGTTAGCTAAAATTTATGCAAAATTATCGTTATAAAAAGCAGTATTTTGTCGTAAATTCTCTTGTATTTTTCTTGCGTTTAGTGTATAATGAATTCGTCCTTTGCTTTTATTATAATAAATAAAAATAATAGCGAAAAAATAACAATAATTATTCGCGAGAGTTACCCTTTGTTTTGGGGGAAAACTTCGGGTAAAATTCGCGTAAAAAAATTACAAACTGCCCCGGGGCAGTTTGCGATTGTGTGTGCAATCGCAAACACGTTCCCTAAATGCAAAATTTGCACATTTTGACAAGTGAGCAATGTGCACAACTTTTTACAAAACAAGGCATTTTGTACAGTAACTTATATGCCGCATAGGCAATCATAGAAAAAGATAACCGACTAAAGCTTTGCTATCATTATTTGGGGAACGAAATGAGCAAAACACTAACGAAACTTTTTTCATTGACTACAGCAATTACCTCCAAGAACGGTACTACCGTTCACTTTCTCAATACAAAAATACTATAAGCACCTTTCAGATAACATCGAAAAGGGTGCTTTTTATTTTATAATTTTTTCATAAAGGAGCAGAAACATGAAAAAGACAACCTTTACAATCCTAGTTGTTTTGATGCTTGTTGTATGTATGCTTAGCACACTTACAGCATGTAATCTGGATTGTTCTTTGGGTCACCACTATTGGGATAGAAACACTATCAAAGTGGTACACGAGGCAACATGCGATCAAGCAGGTTCTCAAACAATAACCTGTAGTATCTGCGGCCAGATAAAAACAGAGGAAATCCCCAAGCTCGGCCACACCTATGGCGAGTGGATTATCGATTGCGTCAACGGTACTAAGACAAGAACTTGTACTGTTTGTGGCGACGTATCCAGGGATGACACATTCCAACCACAGGGTGGACACAAACACGTTGTAAAACAAGTTACAACAGAAGACCACCTTCTTGTTTGCGAGGTTTGTGGTGAACAAATTCAAGGTGCACACCAATGGAATCACGGCACAGTAACAAAGCCAGCTACTTGTACACAAGATGGCACTGTTGTCTATGCTTGTACCATCTGTGCTTACGAAAAAACAGAAACTATCACAGCAAAGGGACACATTGCTGGTCCACGCAAGGCTCAAGTTGACGCTACTTGCGAAACTGCTGGTACCAAGGCGCACTTCCAATGCGTAACTTGCCAATGCTATCTTGACGAAAACAAGAAAGAAACAACTTTGGACAAGTTGACAATTGAAGCACTTGGCCACGACTACAGTGCACCAGCTTATGCTTGGGAACAAGTACTAGGTCAATGGGTTTGCGCAGCAACCAAGGTTTGTCTACGCGATGCTTCCCACATTGTTAGCGAAGTTGCAACTGTAACAGCTCAATCAACAGATGCTACTTGCACAACTGGTGGAACGGTAACCTACACAGCTACATTTACAACCGAAGGTTTCGAAACACAAACCAAGGAAGTTGTAGTGGAATCTCTTGGCCACACTCCAGGCAAAGCAGTAGAAGAAAACAGAGTTGAAGCTACTTGCACAACAGCAGGAAGCTACGATAGCGTAGTTTACTGTTCCGTTTGTGGTGAGGAAATCAGCAGAGAAACAAAAACAATCGACAAGATTGCTCACACCGAAGAAGTTATTCCAGGCAAGGCAGCAACTTGCACCGAAACAGGTCTAACCGAAGGTAAAAAGTGCTCTGTTTGTGGCGAAATTCTTGTAGAACAGGAAACAACCCCAGTTGCACCACACACCGAAAAGGTAGTTGCAGGCTATGATGCAACATGTACCGAAGCTGGTCTAACCGAAGGTAAAGTTTGTGAAGTTTGTGACAAAGTTCTTGTTGCTCAACAACCTATCCCAGCACTTGGCCACAAGGATGAAGATCCTGTTGACGGAAAGTGCGACGTTTGTGATGCAGATATTTGTACTCAACACGTGGAAAAGGTAGTTGCAGGCTATGATGCAACATGTACCGAAGCTGGTCTAACCGAAGGTACGGTTTGTGAAGTTTGTGGTGATATCATTGTTGCTCAAGAAGTAATTCCAGCACTTGGCCACGACTATAAAGAAGTTGTAACACCACCAACATGTACAGAAGCTGGTTACACAACTTACACATGTTCTCGTTGTGGCGATAGCTACACAGGTAACGAAGTAGCAGCAACGGGTCACACCGAAGTTATTGATGCAGCAGTAGCTCCAACATGTACCGAAACTGGTCTAACCGAAGGTAAACACTGTTCTGTATGTGGCGAAATCCTTGTAGCACAACAAGAAGTTGCAAAACTTGGTCATACCGAAGTTACACTTGAAGGTAAAGCTCCAACTTGTGCCGAAACAGGACTAACCGAAGGTAAAAAGTGTTCTGTATGTGGAGAAATTATTGTAGAACAACAAGTAATTCCAGTAGTAGCACACACAGAAGAAAAAGTTGAAGGCAAAGCTCCAACTTGTGGCGAAACTGGTCTAACAGAAGGCACAAAGTGCTCTGTTTGTGGCGAAATTCTTGTAGAACAGGAAACAATCCCAGCAACAGGCGAACACGTAGACGAAGATGGAGACAATGTCTGCGACGTTTGTGAAGCACAAATTTCTGTAGAAGATAATGTTCTAACAATCGAAGAAGCAAATGAGCTTGGTCAAACATTTGAACATAACACCTATACAACTGACAAGTACTATGTAACGGGTGTTATTACCAATATCTACAATACACAATACGGCAATATGTATATCGCTGATGAAAGCGGTAATGAATTCCTTGTTTATGGTACATATTCTGCTGATGGTGAAACACGTTACGATAAACTTGAAGTTAAGCCAGTAGTTGGCGATACTATTACCGTTTATGGTGTCATTGGTAAATACAACGATGATTCACAAATGAAGAGCGGTTGGATTGTAGAACACACAGCTCACGAACACGACTACGAAGCTGTTGTAACTGCTCCAACATGTACAACAAATGGATATACAACACATACATGTTCTATTTGTGGAGATTCATATGTGGATAGTAAGGTTGATGCTCTAGGTCACCCAGATACAAACAAGGATAACATTTGTGATAGATGCGAAGCTGCTCTTGGCGGTGGTTCAACAGAACCAACAATTGTAGCAACATTCGAGTTTGGTGCAAATGGCACAGCAGAACACAATGATGGTAGCGATTTGGGTGAAACTAAATCTTACACAGAAGGATCTTATACTCTTGCATTGACAAGTATGTCTAAGGTTTTTGGTGGAGCATACGATGCTTTGGGTAACAGCTGTATTAAGCTTGGTACAAGTAGTAAAGTTGGTACGTTTACATTTACTGTACCAGCAGATATTTCCCAAGTTGTAATCAACATTGCCAAATACAAAGCAAACACAACTAAAATTAATGTTAATGGCACAGATTACACACTCACAAAGAACAGTAATGACGGACAATATGATAGTATTGTAGTTGATACAACAACCAACAAAACAGTTACACTCACAACCGTAAGTGGTGGCGTACGTGCTATGGTCAACAGCATTGAGTTTTACAAGGCTGCTCAAACTGGAGCATGTGAACACGAATACGATAATGCTTGTGATGCTGTATGTAACAACTGTTTCTTAATTCGTGAAGTAGAAGATCACATCTATGAAACAGTAGTAACTGCTCCTACATGTATAAATAAAGGTTACACAACATACACTTGCTCCGAATGTGGACATAGTTATGTTGGTGACGAAGTTGAAGCAACAGGCGAACACAACTATGTTGAAGGCAAATGTGAAGTTTGTGGACAAGAACAAGCTCATACACATACACCTGCTGAAGCAGTTAAAGAAAACGTAACTGCTGCAACATGCGAACAAGATGGTTCTTATGACGAAGTTGTTAAGTGTTCATCTTGTGGCGAAGAACTCAGCAGAGAGACTAAGACTGAACCTGCTCTTGGTCACGATTGGCAAGCTCCAGCATACGTTTGGGCTGAAGATAACTCTACAGTAACAGCAACACGCGTTTGTGCAAACGATGCTGAACACAAAGAAACTGAAACTGTTGATACAACAAGCGAAACTGTAGATGCAACTTGCCAAAAGGCTGGTAGCACAACATATACAGCTACATTTAAAAATACAGCTTTCACTGTTCAAACTAATGTTGTTGAATTAGAACAACTTCAACACAGCTACACAGATAATGGCGATGGAACTCACACCTGTACAAATGGTTGTGAAGAAACAGCAAACCACGATTTCACAAACGGCGATTGCGTTTGTGGTGCAAAAGCTCCTGTTGAAGAAGTAACTGTTTACTATTACAATCACAAAGGATGGGTAAAGGTAAATGCTCACATGTGGGATGGAAGTGTTGTAGAAACAACATGGCCAGGTCTACCAATGACAAAGGTTGAAGATACAGAGTGGTACAGCATTACTTTCGACGAAGGTGATTACGGAAAGATTATCTTTACTGATGGTACTAACCAAACAGACGATTTAGTACTTGAGGATAACAAGTACTTCTATAATGGAACATGGTATGCAACTCAAGCAGAAGCTGAAGAAGCAATGAAAGTTCCAGTTGAAAAAGTAACCGTTTACTACTACAATCACAGTGGTTGGTCAAAAGTAAATGCCCACATGTGGGATGGAAGTGTTGCAGATACAACATGGCCAGGTCTACCAATGACAAAGGTTGAAGATACAGAGTGGTACAGCATTACTTTCGACGAAGGTGATTACGGAAAGATTATCTTTACTGATGGCGTTAGCCAAACAAGTGATTTAACTCTTGGAGAGAACAAATACTTCTACAGTGGAACATGGTATGCAACCAAGGAAGAAGCTGAAGAAGCTATGGGTGCTCCAGATACTTGGACAGTAGCTGGTACAGCAGGACTTTGTGGTTCTGCTTGGAACACAACTGACACAAACAACGATATGACTTATGATGAAGAAAAGGGCTTGTTCATCAAAGTATACGAGAATGTGCCAGCTGGAACACATGAATTTAAGGTTGCAAAGAATCACTCTTGGGATGTAGCTTATCCATTAGCTAACAAGTCTTTCACTGTTGACGTAGCAGGCTCTACAGTTATTATCACTTTCAACAGTGATACCAAAGAAATAACCGTAGAAATTACAGCACCTCATATTCACACTCTAACAGTGCACCCAGCGGTAGATGCAACTTGCACGGAAGCTGGTAACAGTGCATACTGGTCTTGCGAATGCGGCAAGTTCTTCAGTGATGCAGAAGGAAATACTGAAGTTGCAGAAAATAGTTGGGTTCTTTCAGCAGGTCACTCTCTAGTAGATGTAAAAGCAAAGGATGCAACATGTACCGAAGCTGGTTACACAGCTCACAAAGCATGTGAAAAGTGTGATTATACAGAAGGTAAAACAGATATTCCAGCACTCGATCACGATTGGGCAGAAGAATGGACACATGATGAAACTGGTCACTGGTATGCTTGTTCACGTTGTGACGCAAAGAATGCTTATGCAGTACACATTCCAGGTCCACAAGCAACCGAAACAGAAGACCAAATCTGTACAGAATGCGAAAGAGTTCTTGTAGCAGCATTGGGACACGTACACACACTCAATCTTACACATATTTCTCCAGTAGCAGCAACATGTACAACAGCAGGAAATATCGAGTACTGGAGCTGTGCATGCAACAAGCTATTTAAAGATGCAAATGCTACAGAAGAAATTGCACTTGAAGACACAGTTCTTCCATCAACGGGTCACACACTTGGCAAATGGAATGAGCCGGTAGCAGCAACATGTACAACAGAAGGTAAACTTGGATATTACTACTGCTCTGCATGTCAAAAGAATCTTGATGCAGAACAAAATGTTCTCGAATCTATTGTAGTTCCAGTTGACGACAATGCTCACAACTACACATCTTATGACAAAAATGATACTCACCACTGGAAAGTTTGTGCTAACGATGCAACACACACAACAGAACAAGTTGCTCACGACTTCACAAATGGCAACTGCGAATGTGGTGCAGAAAAACCAGTTGTAATAGTAACTGTTTATTTCTACAATCATCAAGATTGGGAAACTGTAAATGCGTATGTTTGGGATGTAGAACCTATTGTGGCATGGCCTGGTGAAGAAATGACAGATGCCGGCAATGGCTGGTACAGTTATGAATTTGAACTTGGAACAAACAAGAATATTATTTTCAACGATGGTGCTAACCAAACAGCAGACCTAGAACTTGAAGAAAACAAGTACTTCTACAATGGAACTTGGTACGAAACGCAAGACGCTGCTGAAGTTCAAATTAAAAAAGATAATGAAGAACCACCAGTTCCAGTAGAAACAATTACAATTTACTTCCAAAACAATTGGTTGTGGACAGAGGTAAAAGCTCATTTCTGGGGTGGAGCAACTGGTACACAATGGCCAGGTAATGCAATGACTCTTGTTGGAAATGATGGAACTTACGATATTTATTCTATTGAGATCCCTGCTAATTCAACAGGATTAGTAATCGATGGTATTAAAAATGATGGTTCAAATGCTCTTGACCAAACACCTAATATTACAACTGGCCTTGTAAACTGCGCAATCTTCAGCATGAAATGGGATAATGGTAATCTAGTTGATGTTGGAGAATATCATAAATACCAAGAAGCAACATGCACATCACCAAAGACATGTTCTGTATGTGAAAAAACAGAAGGCGAAGCACTTGGCCACAAGTACACAAACGATTGTGATACAACATGTAACGTATGTAATGCAACACGCGAAGTAAGCGACCACAATTGGAACGAAGGTGAAGAAACAACAGCTCCAACATGTACAGCAACAGGTGTAAAGACCTACACATGTACACTTTGTGGCGAAACAAAGACAGAAGAAATTGCAGCAGCTGGTCACACTCCAGCAGAAGCAGTAGAAGAAAACAGAGTTGAAGCAACATGCTATGCAGAAGGATCCTACAACAGCGTAGTATACTGCTCTGTATGTGGTGACAAACTCAGCAGCGAATTAATGACTATCGACAAGGTAGCTCACACTCTAGTAGACGTAGAAGCAGTAGCTGCAACATGTACCGAAGATGGTTACACAGCACACAAAGCTTGTGAAAACTGTGACTACACCGAAGGCAAGACTGTTCTTCCAGCAGCTCACACAGGATATGCAAACTATTGTACAGCTTGCCAAACAACTTTAATGACAAATGAAGAAGTAGTAGATGCTCTCTATGCATTAGAATCAGGTGCAGCACTAGATGGCACATACTATTTGTCTGGTACAATTGTAAAGGTAGACACAGCTTATAGCACTCAATATAAAAACGTAACTGTAACCATCAAAGTTGATGGAGTAGACGACGAAACAAAGACAGTTCAATGTTTCCGTTTGAAGGGAACTGGGGCTGATGAAATTGGCGTTGGCGATAAGATTACAGTTTCTGGTACATTAAAGAATTACAGTGGTACATGTGAATTTGATGCTGGTTGTGCGTTGGAAACATATGAACATCCAAGCTATCAAGTAACAGTACAAGCAGAAAACGCAACAGTAAATCTCAATGGAGTTGAAGCTGATGTAGAAGTTGAAAACGGAACAGAATTTACATTCACAGTTACTCTAAGTGATGGTTACACTGGTGTTACTGTTACTGTAAATGATACGTTGATAACCGCAACAGAAGGTGTTTACAGTGCAAAAGTAGCTGGTAACATAGTAATTAAAGTAGTAGCAAACAAATGCGAAGAACATATTGATAATGATGGTGACTTTGTTTGTGATACAAAAGGTTGTTCGGAAAAAGTTCTTCCAGCAGCTGATAGCGTTTTAACAACAGAGCAAGCGGTTAAACTTGCAAATTTGTTTGGCTCAGCGTATACAACAGATAAGTATTATGTTATAGGTACAATTGACAGTGTTGCAAATACAACATATGGTAACTTGAATCTTTCTGATGAAACGGGAACATTGTATGTTTATGGTACATACTCTGCAGATGGATCAACACGCTACGACGCAATGGCTACTAAGCCAGTAGCAGGAGATACAATTACTGTATATGGTGTTCTTGGTACATATAATGGTTCTCCACAAATGAAGAATGGTTGGATTACTTCCCACACTGTACACGAACACAGCTATACCTCAGAAGTAACAGATCCAACATGTACAGCAGCAGGTTACACAACCTACACATGCTCTTGTGGTGACAGCTACAAAGAAGATGGCGAAGCGGCACTCGGCCACAATTATGTTGATGGTGTATGCTCTCGTTGTGGCGAAGAAATTGGTGGCGATGCTCCAGCAGAACCAGCATGGACTCTTGTAACAGACGTAAGCACACTTAATGCTGGCGACCAAATTGTAATTGTTGCTACTAAGTCCAACTTTGCATTGAGCACAACTCAAAATAGCAATAACCGTGCTCAAGCTGCAGTTACTAAAGATGGTAATACTGTTTCTTTTGGTGATGATGTACAAATTATTACTCTTGAAGCAGGTAAAGTAGCTGATACTTTTGCATTCAATGTCGGAAATGGATACTTGTACGCAGCATCAAGTAGTAAGAACTATTTGAGAACTGAAACAACATTATCTAATAATAGCAGCTGGACAATTACTATAACAGCTGAAGGTGTTGCAACTATCAAAGCTCAAGGAACAAATACAAGAAACTGGTTGAGATACAATGCTTCTAATACACCACCAATATTCTCTACATATAGTAGCGGTCAAGCAGATGTATCTATCTATAAGTATGTAGCTCCAGAAGCTGAAGAATGCACACACGAAAACACAACTACAGCTACAGTAGCAGCAACATGTACAACAGCAGGTTCTGTAACTGTTACTTGTGACGATTGTGGCGAAGTTGTAAGCACAGAAGCAATTGCTGCTCTTGGTCACACAGAAGTGGTTGATGCAGCAGTAGAAGCAACATGTACAGAAGCAGGTAAAACAGAAGGCAAACACTGCTCTGTATGCAACGAAGTTCTTGTAGCGCAAACAGTAATCGAAGCAAAAGGTCACGCTTGGGATAATGATTGCGACACAACATGTAACAATGGTTGTGGCGAAACAAGAGAACCAAGTCACACCGAAGAAATAGTTGAAGGCAAAGATGCAACATGTATAGAAACTGGTCTAACAGACGGAGTTAAGTGCTCCGTTTGTGGCACCGTTTTAACAGCACAAGAAGTAATTCCAGTAGTTGCTCACAACTATGGCGAATGGGTACAAACAACAGCTCCAACATGTACAACAGCGGGACTAAATACTGCTACTTGTACAGTTTGTGGAGATACAAAAGAAGAATCTGTAGAAGTTGATCCAACTGCGCACGATTTTGCAGAAGAATGGACAACAGACGAAACAAATCACTGGCACGTATGTAAAAATGGCTGTGAAGAAGTATCCGACAACGATACTCACACTTACACAGAACAAGTAATCGCTCCAACATTTGATGCACAAGGTTACACAACATACACATGTGACTGTGGTTACAGCTACGATGACAACTACACAGATAAGCTCGTAGCAGCAGTAACAATTGGCAACAATCGTTACACAGCAGAGCAAGCAGAAGCTGCATTGAAGAACAATGTAGAAGAAGGTTCAGACGTACTTATTTCCATCGATGCAACAATTGGTGAAACATACTCTTTCAAAGCAGCAAACTACACACTAGATAGTGGAGTAACACTAACAGTTAAAAACAACGTAGTAGCACCAGCAGGCGCAACAATCACAGTAAGTGATGGCGCAATCATCAAGGTAGAAAGTGGTTCCCACATTGACCTAGGGGCACTACAAACAAACGAACAATTCAACACAGCACTCACAGCAAAGCTACACATTGCTAATGGCGCAACAGTAACAATGCCAGCATACACACTAGTATTGTGGCAAAACCAAAGCGCAGCAGTAAAAGCAATGCTCAAGGGCAGCGAAGTTGGAGCAAAGATTAACATTGCAGGTCAAGAATGGACACTTACACAACAAGGTCAACTACTTGACACATGGACACACACAAACTGTGATAGCTTTGCAGAAGCAGCAGTAGAAGAAAACAGAGTAGAATCTACTTGTACAGTAGCAGGCTCCTACGATAGCGTAGTATACTGTTCCGTATGTGATGCAGTAATTAGTAGCACAAAGGTAGACCTTCCACTTGCTGACCACACAGCAGGCGAAGAAACAGAAACTGCAAGAACAAATTCTACTTGTACAGTAAAAGGTTCCTACACAACAGAAATTAAATGTACTGTTTGTCAAGAAGTTCTAGATACTAATACATACGAACTTCCACTTGCTGACCACAACTATGTTGATGGCGTTTGCACAGTATGTGGTGGCAAACAATTCAATCCAGCTGGCGACTATGTTCTAATGGGTATTGATAACGATTGGTTTGTTGGTATTGAAATGCAAGCAAACGTAGGCAACGAAGCTGAAGTAATGCTTACTGAAGTACAAATCCCAGCGGGTACAGCCATCAAGATTTATATCAAAAAGACCAACACATGGATTGGATTTGCTAATGTAAATGATGGAGTCACAGTTGAATTGACGGGTGACAGTGACGATAATATCGTTGTAACAAACGATGGCTATTATGATTTCTATTTTGATTTCACAACAAAACAACTTTGGGTTGCAGCAACACACTTCCACGATTACACAATTGTAAACAAAGATGGAACTCATCACTGGATGCAATGTGCATGTGGAACAATTGATGAAACCACAAAGGAAGCACACAACTATAACACAGCAACAGGTGACTGCGAATGTGGACATTTCACAATCACAGGCGAAACACTTATTGCAAAAGAAAACACACTATATTTGGTTCCAAATGATAATTGGAATGTAGATAACGCTCGTTTTGCAGTTTACTTCTTTGGTAATGGAGAAACTTGGGTATCTATGACCAAGGTTGAAGGTGAATCAAATATGTACGAAGTAGCGGTTCCTACCGACAAGGTATATCCAAGTGTTATCTTCTGTCGTATGAACCCAGGCACAACTGCAAATAACTGGACAAACAAGTGGAACCAAACAGCTGACTTGAAAGCTCCAACAGACGGAACTAACTGTTACACAGTAAAGGCCGGTACTTGGGATAAAGGTGGCGGAACATGGTCAACAGTAAATAAGGCTGGTTGCACACACGTATGGGAAGAAAAGACAGGAACAGTATTGTTCCCAGCAGACTGCAATGGACCAGCAAGATACCAACTAGGATGTGCAGTATGTGAAGCAGTAAGCTCCAAGCTATACACAGTAGAAGGCGAAACAGCTGTTCACAGTTATGATAACGCATGTGATGCAGATTGTAATGTATGTGGTGCAACACGTATTCCTGCGGATCACGTATACGATAACACTTGCGATACAGATTGTAACGTTTGTGGAGAAACAAGAACAACATCTCACACCGAAGTTATTGATGAAGCAGTAGCAGCAACATGTACAGAAGCTGGTAAAACTGAAGGTAAACACTGCTCCGCATGTGGCGAAGTTCTTGTAGCACAAGAAACAATCGATGCACTTGGCCACGACGAAGTAGCGCACGAAGCACAAGCTCCAACTTGCACAGAAAAAGGCTGGGATGCTTATGTAACATGCTCACGTTGTGATTATTCTACATATGAAGAACAAGCTGCACTTGGTCACACCGAAGTTATTGATGAAGCGGTAGCTCCAACCTGCACAGCAACAGGTCTAACAGAAGGTAAGCATTGCTCCGTATGTGGCGAAGTTCTTGTAGCACAACAAGAAATACCAATGGCAGATCACACAGCTGGCACAGCTTACGAAGTAATTGCTGGCGCACTTTACAACGTAACAAGATGTACTGCTTGTGGCGAAGAAATAGCTAGTGAAGCAATCGACACATCTGTTGAAGTAGAAGCTTCCAACGAAGCTGACCTACGCACACTTCTCACAAACGGATACAGCGCACAACTAACAGATAGTATCAATTTGGAAACTCCAGTTGTAATCAATAAGGATGTAACTCTAAACCTCAACGGTAAAACACTTTCAGCCAACTGGGTAGACACAACCGACGACGAAAACACCAAGGATGCGGTTATCCTAATCACTGGTAACGCAAAGGTAACAATCACAGGCAACGGAACAGTTGACGGTGGTAGCGGATCAACCTACAACACAGCGGTATTGGTACGCGACAATGCTATCCTTACAATTGAAAACGGTACTTTCCTGGGTGGCGCAACAAATTACGAAGGCTTTGGAAGCTCATTGATTTGCGCTCGTGAAAAATCAACCGTTTACGTTGAGGGCGGACAATACAAAGCAACACCATGGGATGGTGTTTACTACACACTTGATATTTGGGAAGGCAACGACACCTCCGAGTTCATCGTAACAGGCGGTTCCTTCTACAATTGGGACCCAGCAAACCACACCAACGACGGTTCTTACACTAACAAGTTGGCAGACGGATACCACTCCATCCTAGATACAGAAGGCTACTATGTAGTATCTGCTCACACAGCTGGCGAAGCTGTAGAACAAAATAGAATAGAAGCAACATGTGGCGCAGCTGGCTCATACGACCTTGTTGTTAAATGTACAGAATGTTCCGCAGAACTCAGCAGAACAACACAAACAATCCCAGCAACAGGCAACCACACATATGCAAACGCTTGTGATGCAGATTGTAACCAATGTGGCGCAACACGCGTTCCAGCAGACCACGAATACGACAACGCATGTGACACAACATGTAACGTTTGTGGTGCAGAACGTGAAGTAGGCGACCACGTATACGATAATGCTTGCGATACAACATGTAATGTATGTAATGACGTTCGTGAAATCACTCACAATTGGGTGGATGCAGATTGCGACACTCCAAAGACATGTTCTGTATGTGGCGCAACAGAAGGTAACGCACTCGGTCACAACTACGAATCCGTAGTTACAGAACCAACATTTGATGCACAAGGTTACACAACTCACACATGTTCTCGTTGTGACGATAGCTATGTGGATTCCTACACAGATAAGCTCACAGTTGGCGCAACAATCGGCGAAGAAAGATACGAAACAGTATCCGATGCTATTGAAGCAGCTCCAGCCGACTCAACAGTAGTTCTTGCAACCGACGTTGACGAAGCAACCGCAATCAAAGTTAACAAGAACATCACAGTTAACCTCAACGGCAAGAACATCACAGTTACTAACGACACAGAAGGTAACGGTGTATTCCACGTAGTAGAAGGTGGCACACTTACAATCACAGGCGAAGGCACAATCAACGGTCTTGGAAACAACGACTACAGCATTGCAATCTGGGCTGACGGTGGTCATGTAATCATCAATGGTGGTACATACACAAACGTTGGCGCATACTCTGAACAAGATGGCGAACACTTCGACCTAATTTACGTTAAGAATGGTGGTACAGTTGTAATCAATGGCGGAACGTTCATTTGCGAAACACCAGAATGGACACTTAACACACACAACACCGCAAAAGGCACAATCACAGTATATGGCGGAACATTTACTGGATTCAACGGTGTAAACAAGGATGGCGAAAACTTCCTTGCAGATGGTTATTGTGCAAAAGACAAAGGAAATGAAACATACACAGTATCTGCTCACACAGTAGTTGTTGATGCAGCAGTAGCAGCAACATGCACAAGCACAGGTCTAACCGAAGGTAGTCACTGCTCCGCTTGTGGCGAAACTCTTGTAGCACAAGAAGTTGTTGAAAAGCTTGCTCACACAGCAGGCGAAGAAACAGAAACTGCAAGAACAAATTCTACTTGTACAGTAAAAGGCTCCTACACAACAGAAATTAAATGTACTGTTTGTCAAGATGTTCTAGATACTAATACATACGAACTTCCACTTGCTGCTCACACCGAAGTTGTTGATGCAGCAGTAGCAGCAACATGCACAAGCACAGGTCTAACAGAAGGTAAGCATTGTTCCGTATGTGGCGAAGTTCTTCTAGCACAAGAAGAAATCCTAGCAACAGGCCACGATGAATCTGGCGAATGGGTAACAACGGACGACGTTCATCACTGGAAAGTATGCCCCACCTGTCGCGAAGTAATTCTAAAAGGCGAACACAATTACAATTCAACAACAAATTGTGTAACATGTAACAAAGTTCGCGAACACGATTTCTCTGGCAATTGGATTACAGATGGAACTCACCACTGGAAACAATGTCAAGACCTAGGTTGCACAGCAACTTCCGCAAAGGAAGAACACGTATACGATAACGCATGCGATACAACATGTAACGTATGTAGTGAAGAACGCACAATCACTCACACAGAAGCTGAAGCAGTTACCGAAAACAACAAAGCTCCATCCTGTACAGAAGACGGTTCTTATGACACAGTTGTATACTGCTCCGTATGTGGAACAGAACTCAGCCGTGTAACAACAACAGTCGGCGCACTTGGTCACACCGAAGTTGTCGATGCAGCAGTAGCTCCAACCTGCACAGAAACAGGTCTAACAGAAGGTAAACACTGCTCCGTATGTAACGAAGTTCTTGTAGCTCAAGAAATCGTTGCAGCAGCAGGTCACACAGATGGCACACCTGCTTACGAAGCTGATGAAAACGGTGTTTTGAGCAATGTAACAAGATGTACAGTTTGTGGCGTAGTAACCGACACACAAGAAGTTACAGTTGACGAAAACAACACAGTAACGGCTTCCAACGCAGCTGACCTAGCAACAGTTCTCACAAACGGTTACAATGCCAAGTTGACATCATCTGTTGATGTAGCTGGTCCAATTGTAATCAACAATGGTTCAGTTGCACTCGACCTCAACGGTCAAGCAATCACAGCAACTGCCGATAAAACTGGCGATGGTGTATTCCACGTAACAAGTGGAGCAACCCTCACAATCAACGGCGAAGGCACAATCAATGGTGTAGGCACAACAGCTTACAACATGGCAGTTTGGGCTGATGGCGGTAAGGTAGTAATCAACGGTGGTACATTTACAAACGTTGGCGAAAACCTAAACGAAAGCCAATACGACCTAATCTACGTTAAGAACGGTGGTACAGTTGAAATCAACGGTGGTACGTTTATTTCACAAACACCACAATGGACACTAAACAAGCACGATTCAACTCAAAGCACAATCACTGTTAAGGGTGGTAAGTTCTACAACTTCGATCCATCCGATACAGCAACCGAACCAGCAGGCGCAAACAACAACTTTGTAGCAGATGGATACCACTCCATCCTAGATACAGAAGGCTACTATGTAGTATCTGCTCACACTCCAGCTGACACAGCAGTAGTAGAAAACAATGTTGATCCAACTTGCACAGAAGCTGGCTCTTACGACCTTGTTGTTAAATGTACAGAATGTTCCGCAGAACTCAGTAGAGAAACTAAGACAGAAGCAGCTCTTGGTCACACCTACGAATCCGTAGTTACAGAACCAACATTTGATGAACAAGGTTACACAACTCACACATGTTCTAGTTGTGGCGATAACTATGTAGATTCCTACACAGATATGCTCACAGTTGGCGCAACAATCGGCGGAGAAAGATACGAAACAGTATCCGATGCTATTGCAGCAGCTCCAGCCAACTCAACAGTAGTTCTTGCAACCGATGTTGACGAAGCAACCGCAATCGTAGTTAACAAGAACATCACAGTTGACCTCAACGGCAAGAACATCACAGTTACTGACGACACAGAAGGTAACGGTGTATTCCACGTAGTAGAAGGTGGCACACTTACAATCGCAGGCGAAGGCACAATTAACGGTCTTGGCAACAACGACTACAGCATTGCAATCTGGGCTGATGGTGGTGATGTAATCATCAATGGTGGTACATACACAAACGTTGGCGCATACTCTGCACAAGATGGCGAACACTTCGACCTAATTTACGTTAAGAACGGTGGTACAGTTGTAATCAATGGCGGAACGTTCACTTGCGAAACACCTGAGTGGACACTCAACACACACAACACAGCAACAGGCACAATCACAGTATATGGCGGAACGTTTACTGGATTCAACGGTGTAAACAAGGATGGCGAAAACTTCCTTGCAGATGGTCATTGTGCAAAAGACAACGGAAACGGAACATACACAGTATCTGTTCACACAGTAGTTGTTGATGCAGCAGTAGCAGCAACATGCACAAGCACAGGTCTAACAGAAGGTAGTCACTGCTCCGCTTGTGGCGAAACTCTTGTAGCACAAGAAGTTGTTGAAAAGCTTGCTCACACAGCTGGCACACCTGTTGAAGAAACAGTAGAACCAACATGTACAAAACCTGGCTCTATTACAACAACAACCAACTGTTCTGTTTGCGGAACACAAATTAGTTCCACAACAGAAAGCCTTCCAGTAACAGGTCACAACTACCAAGCAGCTTGGGATTGGAACGCAACAGCTGAAAGCGCAACAGTAACTCTCACATTAACATGTAATCATCAAAATTGCGATGCTGATACAACAGTAACTATCACAAATGCTAGCATTGAAAAATCTGTAACAGATGCAACATGCACAGCAGATGGTTCCGTAGTATACACAGCAACCGCAACACACGATGGCACAGAGTATACAGATAGCACAACTGTAACACTAACAAAACTCGGTCACAGCTTTACAAGCTATGTATCCAACAACAATGCAACATGCACAACAAATTGCACAGAAACAGCAACTTGCGATAACTGTACAGCAACAGACACACGTGATATTGCAGATTCTGCACTTGGTCACAACTTTGTAAAGGGCGATTGCACACGTTGTGATGAAATCGACCTATCCTACACAGTAACAATCTATTTCCAAAACAACTGGAACTGGTATGAAATTTGTGCATATGCTTTTGATGCTAATGGAGATTACATTGTCAATGCATGGCCAGGCGTAGCGATGACCAAGGTTGGAACATATGATGGTAAAGATGTTTACTCTGCACAAGTTCCATATAAGGCATCAGCAATCATAATTAGCGGTATCAAAGACGATGGTTCTGGATATCGTGATCAAACTCCTGATATCAAATCTGGTTGGGATAATTGTACATTGTACTGCATGGATTGGATTGACGGAAATGCAGTTAAACTATTACCAGATTACCATATCGAAAACACAATCCCAGGTTATGCTGCAACATGTACCGAAGCTGGTCTAACAGATGGTAAACAATGCTCTGTTTGCGGAAAGGTAACAGTAGAACAAGAAGTTATCGAAGCAGCAGGTCACAATCTAACAGTAGTAGTAACACCTGCAGTTGAAGCAACATGTATTGCAGAAGGTACAACAGCAGTAATGGGTTGCGCTAACTGCGACTACACAGAAGGTGGCGAAACAATCGGAATTGATGATGATAACCACGACCTTGTTCACGTAGAAGCTAAAGCAGCAACATGTGTAGCAGCAGGTTGGGAAGCTTACGACTACTGTCAACGTGAAGGTTGCGATTATTCAACAAAGGTTGAAATTCCAGCAACAGGTGTTCACACTCCAGCAGAAGATGATGGAGATTGCACAACAGCAATCAAGTGTACTGTATGTCAAACTGTAACAACACCAGCAGCTGCAGCACACACTCCAGCAGAAGATGACGGAGATTGCACAACAGCGGTTGTATGTACAATTTGTGGTACATTAACAACCCCAGCAGAAGAAAATCACACTCCAGCAGAAGATGATGGCGATTGCACAACAGCAATCAAGTGTACTGTATGTCAAACTGTAACAACACCAGCAGCTGCAGCACACACTCCAGGTCTAGAAGCAACAGAAGAAACTGACCAAGTATGTACAGTATGCAACAAGGTTCTTGTTCTAGCAACAGGTCATATCTGTGCTAACAATCTAACCGAAGTGCCTGCAGTAGCAGCAACATGCACAACAGCTGGTAATATTCAATACTGGTCATGCAAGTGCGGCAAACTATACGCAGATTCAACCGCTACGGAAGAAATTGAGTTGGAAGACACAGTTGTAACAGCACTTGGTCACAACCTTGAACAAGTTGCAGCACAAGCTCCAACATGTACTGAAGCTGGTTGGGATGCATACGAATACTGCAAACGTTGTGACTACACAACAAAACAAGAAATTGCAGCAACAGGTCACGTTAACACAACTACAACAACAGTTGATGCAACTTGCACAGAAGATGGTTCCGTAACTGTTAAATGTGCTTGTGGCGAGATTATAAGTGTAGAAACAATCAAAGCAAGCGGTCACACAGAAGAAACAGTTCCAGGAAAGGCAGCAACATGTCTTGCAACTGGTCTAACTGATGGTAAGTACTGCTCCGTATGTGAACAAATACTTGAAGAACAAACAGTAATTCCTGTAAAAGAACACGATTACCAAACAGTCGTAACAATTGAACCAGGTTGCGACACAACTGGTCTAAACACAGTAACATGTCATAACGGTTGTAACGACACTTATACAGTTGTAACCGAAGCTCTTGGACACACAGTTGTAGAGGATGATGCAGTAGAACCAACAATTCTTAAAACAGGTCTAACAGCGGGAAGTCATTGCTCTGAATGTGAACTTGTATTGGTAGAACAAGAAGTTATTCAAAAACGTCAGATTTATTTCCAACCTAATAGTGCATGGGATAGTTATGGAGCACGTTTTGCAGGATATTTCTTCAATGATACAACTAATGCTTGGGCAAGTTTTGTTGATACTGATCAAGATGGAACATATGAAGTTGTAGCTCCAGATGGAAATTGGACTACAATGATATTTGTTCGCATGGCTCCAAATTCAACAAATGATTGGAGTAATAAGTGGACTCAAACTAAGAATATAACAATTCCTACAGATGGCAATAACCACTTTACATTGAATTCTTCAGCAGGCACAAGTGGGGATACACATACAGGTTCGTGGAAGAAAAACACTTTATCTTGGACAGTAGCAGGCGTAGCAGCTCTTTGCGGAACAGATTGGGATACAGCAAATGTTGCAAATGACATGATATTTGATGGTGCTCGTGGAGCATATATCAAGGAATACCGTGGTGTTAAAGCTGGCACATACACATTTAAGGTTGTAAAAGACCATAAATGGGATGAATCTTACCCTGGTTCAGATTACAGCCTAAAAGTTAATTCCAATAACACAACAGTTATCATTGTCTTCAAGAATAAGACTGTAACCGTAGAACAACACGTTTACGAAGCAGTTGCAACATACTCTCTCAGAGTACCAACAGCAAATGTTCCAGCAACATGTGTAACACAAGGTATCACAGTATACCAATGCACAGATTGCAGCGACACATATCAAGTTCTTACAGAAGAACTCGGTCACGATTGGCAACCAGTAGAAGCGGCAGATGCAACATGCAATGCCGGCGGATACATAGCTTACGAAGAATGTAGTCTTTGCGGTGCTTACCAAGAATACTCAAGAGTTCCTGTAAACACAGAAAACCACAACTACATAAGAGAAGTAACAACAGAAGCAACATGCACAAGTGAAGGTCTTGCAACCTTCACATGTGCGGACTGCGGCGACACCTACACAGAAGCTATTGCAGCTCTTAGCCACACTGATGAAGTAGAGGATTGCAAGTGCGACTACTGCCAAGTAGACATGCACAATTACCAAATAGTTCCAGCAAAAGCTTCCACATGTACCGAAGCTGGTTACACAGAACACGAGGTATGTTCTAAGTGCAATGATACAGTAGGCAAGGAAGAACTTCCTCTTGCAGCACACACAGGTGGAACAGCTACTTGTGAAGAACGCGCACTATGCTCAACATGCGGCAACTATTATGGCGAACTAGGCGACCACAACTACGGCACATTGGTAGCAGAACAAGCTCCAACGTGTGAAGCAACTGGTATGGAAGCTCACTATGTATGCTCCGTATGTGACAAGTATTTCACAGCAGCAAAAGTAGAAACAACACAAGAAGCTCTTGCAATCACAGCCCTTGAACATAGTTTCACAAATTATGTAAAGACTAGTGATGCAACTTGCACTGCTAATGAAAAGCAAACTGCTTTGTGCGATTATGCTTGCGGAGCTAGTGATGAAAAAGAAATTGAAAACACAAAGCTTGCTCACACATACACAGTTACAGATTGCACATTAGATACATATTGTACAGTATGTGGTAATATTGCAGTAGAAGCTGCAGAAGCTCACACAGGTGGCACAGCAACATGTACAGCAGCAGCTGTATGTTCCGTATGTGGCACAAGCTATGGCGAAGTTGATGCTGACAACCACAGCTTTACAACAAAGTATGGTTCCAATGAAACACATCACTGGCTAATTTGTGACAACAATGAAGAACACCTAGACACAAGTGTGGCTCACACAGGTGGCACAGCAACATGTACAGCACTTGCTGAATGTGAAGTTTGCGGAAAAGAATACGGCGAACTTGGCGACCACAGCTACACAAGCTATGGTAGCAACGAAACACATCACTGGCAAATCTGCGAATACAATGCAGAACACATAGACACAAGTGTGGCTCACACATTGGGTGAATGTGGTTGCGGAAGACTTTATACCGATTATCAAACAATCACTTTTGCAGAAGCATCTGCATTGGTACCAAGTTCCGGTGACACTACAGAAGAACAATACTTTATCATTGGTAAGATTGATAGCAAATTTGGAAACGCAGCTGATACATATGGTAACTTTAATATCGTAGATGCTGAGGGTAACAAGCTTGTTATCTATGGTATGTATGATATTGATGGCAATCGTTATGATAAGTTCGAAGAAAACAAGCCAGCTGTGGGAGATGTTGTAGTTGTAAGAGGCGTTATCACTAACTACAACGGTACAGTAGAAATTAAAGACACTGTACTACATCAACTAAACAGCAATCAATTAGTAACACCAGCAGAGTATCAAGCAATACTTGATACCGCAGCAGCAAATGCTATTCTAAATGGTATCGCAGACGTTCCTGCAAATGCAACAGAAAACTTTGTTCTTTACAACACAACAGGAAATGATATTACTTGGACATCCAATGATAATGTAGCAATTTCTATTGATGGTAACAATGCAACAGTAACACGTGGCGCACAAAATGTAGAAGTAACACTTACCGCAACTGTAAAAGTTGGTACTATAACACTTACAAAGACATTTGCAGTTAATGTTATTGCAGAAGGTGCAGCTGAACCAGTTTACGAATGGGTAGAGACAGAACTTGCTGATATCAAAGCTACAGATGTTGTTGTTATTACTTGGACAACTAGCAACGGTGCAACATATGCCATGAGTAATAATAATGGCACAAGTAACGCACCAGCAGCAGTTGCAGTAACTGTTGATGGAAATAAGTTGTCTGGAGATATTGAAGACACTATTAAGTGGAATATTACAAACACAAGTGGTGGCTCTATTATTTATCCAAATGGTACTACGGATACTTGGTTGTATTGCACAAGTAGCAATAATGGTGTTCGTGTAGGTACAAATGCAGCTAACCTATTTACTATCGATGCAACCAGTGGATACCTCATGCATACTGGCACAAGTCGTTATCTTGGCGTTTACAATGCTCAAGACGTTCGTTGCTATGGTAACACAACTGGTAATACAGCAAATCAAACACTTGCTTTCTATGTTCTTACATCTAGCACACCAGAAAGTGGTGACACAACTTGTGAACACGCAAACACAACTACAACAACAGTACCTGCAACATGTACTGCTGCAGGTGAAACGATTGAAACTTGTACAGATTGCGGCGAAACAGTAAGCACAACAGAAATTGAAGCAAAAGGACACACTTGGTCTGCAGCAACATGTACAGCTCCAAAGACATGTTCCGTATGTAGTGCAACTGAAGGCGAAAAACTTGCTCACAATTATGTTGATGGAGAATGCTCCGTTTGCGGCGCAACAGACCCTGATGCAGTTGACTACTCTGGTAGATACTACATTGCAGCAAAACGTTCTAGTGGCAACTACTTCTATATGACAAGCGATAATACAAACACTCGATATACAGCAGTTGATAGTGGTTTGACTACACTTCCAACAAGCATTGATGTTCCAGTAGCCGGTCGAGTATTTGTATTGGTAAAGAACGACGGTGGTACATACAAGATTAGCGTTGAAGGTCTTACAGAAAACAACTATCTTGGTTGGACATCTGGCAACTCGGGTACTTTTGTTGCGGAAGGAGATGCTAGTGAATTAGAGATCACATTAACTGATGGCGTATATAGTATCAAGATTGTTAACGAAACAAGATATCTATCACTAAACAATACAACAGGTAATAACTATTTCGCATTTTATGGTGGAACACAAACAGATGAATTAGCATTAATTCCTGTTACAGGTGAACCTTGTCAACACACCAACAAAACCACAACAACAGTAGATGCTACTTGCACAGAAGCAGGCTCAACAACTGTTACTTGTGATGATTGTGGTGCAACAGTAAGCACAACACCAATCACTGCACTTGGTCACACAACTGAAAGTGGTACTTGTGAACGTTGTGGACAAACAATCGGCGGTAGTGAAACTCCAACATGGACACTTGTAACTGACGCAAGCACACTTAAAGCTGGCGACCAAATTGTTATTGTTGCTAGCGGAAGTAACTATGCTTTAGGAACTACACAAAACAGCAATAATAGAAATGCAGTTTCTATAACTAAAGGAAATAATACAGTTACAATTAACGACTCAGTTCAAGTATTAACACTTGAAGCGGGTAAAACAAGCGGTTCATTTGCATTTTATACAGGCGGGGGTTATTTGTGTGCAGCATCAAGCAGTAGTAACTACTTGAGAACAGAAACAACAATGACAAATAACAGTAGTTGGGAAATCTCAATTACATCCGCTGGTGTTGCAACAATCACTGCACAAGGAACATATACTAGAAATCTTTTGAAGAAGAATAGCTTTAGTGCATTGTTCTCATGCTATGGTAGTGGACAATCTGATGTTTCTATTTATGTCTTGAAATAATCATTGGTACTTTTTGTAGAACAAATAACTAAAAAAACACCCTTGGGCAAATGCTCAGGGGTGTTTTTATGTTTCTTTGGGCGCGGGGGAGTATGGTCTTTGTTTTGTTAGCACAAGGCTCCCTTTGGGAGGGAGCTGTCAACGAGAGTTGACTGTGGGATTGTTGTATCGGAACGTCGAGGACGTCGTTCCCTACAGGGAGAACGTAATCATTTTGTTCTCCTTCCGCTACCAATTTGCAATCAAATCATCATCAATTGGTAATCATTTTGTAACCAATCCAAAACCATTTCGTCACGGATTCGTCACGGTTTCGTTTTGTTTCGCGTTGCAATTTTATGTACAAAACGGATAATTTGTGCACAATTTTTGCAAAAACTTAAATAATTTTTGAATTTTTTCTAAAAAATTTTTTCAAAAATTTTCAAAATTTTTTCAAAATCACTTTTTATTTTTATGTACAAAATGGATATTTCCCCGTCATCTCTCTTGTAGGGCGGTGGTTTACTGCAACCGAAAGGCTCCCTCTGGGGGTATTACATATATGCACAATTCAGTATAGGCAAAACCAAATGAAACGTTTCAGAAACGCACAGATATAGATTAAGACAAAGAGATACAAATAGAGATAGAACTATATATAAAGGGAGATGGAGATGTATATACAATTCAGCACAGGCAAAAATCAATGTGACGTCACATGTGACAACAGATATAGATAAAGAAATAAAAATAGAGATAGAACTAGATATATAGGGAGAGGGAGATATATAAAAAAGAAACAAAGTTAAATATACACAAGGCTCCCTCTCGGAGGGCACGACGCGTTAAGCAAATGTGCCAGTGGCACATTTGTAGCCAAAGCGGGGAAGTAGGCTACGCCTACGACCTGGGCCGAAGGCTGTCAACGAGAGTTGACTGAGGGAGAGCGCAAAACTTAATACTTTCGTAGGCTCCTTCCGTCTCGGCAAACCTCGACACCTCCCTCTCGGAGGGAGGCTTATTCTTCCCACCCACTCCCATTTCTTGGTGGAGTGTCAGTAACGCATCGCATGTAGGGTGCGACGTCCCCGACGCACCGCCCAACAAAAAAACAGTCCTTCGCATAAAAGGACTGTTTTTGTATTATCTTGTAAAACTATCTACTTGTTTTTGATAACGACGTACACGTTGCCATCTTCCACAAAATTAACGCTTCCGCTACTTGCGCCCACTTGTTGAAGAGCGGAAACAATCTCGTCTTGAGCACTTGCCCCAACGTCAAAGCCAACAACAAACTGAACGGATACTGTGCCTTGTTGTGCCCACAGGTGGCGCATAAGGGTGGTAAGTTCCGCTGGGCTTACGATAACAAAGTCGGCGGTGGTGCTGTAGTATTTGTAGGTTAGCTGTGCAAACACGTCCATTTGTGTGTTGCACACAATATCTTGTCTGCTGGTAGCAACGTAGTGTTGTGAGTACTGACTATCCGTCAAACCGAAGAAGGTGTATTGAGCAACTTCTAGCTTGTTTTCGCCAGTAAGCATCAAGTTGTCGCTGGTTGCATCCACAATGTACCATTTGCCGTCCATCAGCACCTTGTTCCAAGCGTGTCCTACACCGCCAGGATTGCCCGCAGGAACGCCTTCTACTGTTACGCATGGTATGCCTTCAATATTGCAAAGACACGCCACAGCCTTCGCTATGCCCTCACACACGGCCTTGTTATTGTTGAATACGCCCTCTAGGAAGAACGCATCGTAGTGGGATAGGCTTTGACGTTCGTTTGCTGGCAAGGATAACTGTGCTTCCATCATTTCCAGTAGCTTGTGGTCGTAGTTGACGTTGGCAATTACCCAGTCGTGGATAGCTAGCACTTTTTGCACGTCGGTCATTTGGTCATCGCAAATTTGGCGAAGTACAGCCTTCATTTTGCCTAGCATTTTTTCCGCTGGACTACCGCTTGTTGCAACAGGCTTTCCGCCCTGCTCAAGTACGTACCAAAGCTGTTCGCTACTGCTAACTGTGACAGTTAAACTGCGTTGGTTGTACGCAAAGTCATCCCAGCTGTTACTGCGTGTTGGCGTGTAGGTTGACTTGTTTGCGCTGGCAATTTGGGTGTAGTCGCTACCCGTTGTGGATGCCGTTGGCGTTTGGTTGTTGAGTGTTAGCGTAAGTGTCAGCTGATATGTTTTTGAGCCACCGCTTGTGATTGTTTTCAAGGAGGATTGCAAGCCAAATGCAAAGGGCACGTTGCAGTTATCCACAAGGGTTTGAAGGGTATCGTTTGTAACTTCAAAAGCCACGTCGAAGGTGGTGGTTGTGTAGTGGTTGAGCACGGCGCTGTTAAAGTAGGCGCTCATTTCTTCCACGGTGTTTACCTTTTGCACTTGGGATGGATCCCATTGTAGCTTTAGTGCGCTGTTATCGGTGTAGGTAACGGATGGGATAACTTGCGTTTCCACTTCCCCACACACGTTGCAGGTGCGGGATTTTTTGCCGTCGGATACTTCCGTGGCGGGGGTATCGGTAACCCAGCCGTTCCACTTGTGACCAAGGGCATCTACGTAGTTGACGTTTTCTTCAAAGGAGCAATCTTGGCACTTTTGGTAGGTGTAACCTTGCTCCGTGCAGGTGGGCTGGTAAACTTGACTAACTAGGTTGTGGGGCAGTTGGTCGGTTATATCCGCTTTATTGGTTGCGCCACAAACTGTGCAGGTTTGTTGAGTGTATCCGCCACTGGTGCAGCTTGGTGGGATAACTTGGTCGCTGTATGTGTGGGGGATGGGGTTGACGATATCCGTTTTTTGTTGAGTTCCGCACACCGAGCATGTGTTAAGGGTGTATCCCTGAGTGGTGCAGGTGGGCGCAACCGTTTCGCTGTTGAAGCTGTGTGGGATTGCCGGCACAATATCCTTTTTTTCCGTTTCGCCACACACAATGCACTTGTAGTTGGTGTAGCCATCCGACGTGCAGGTGGGCGCTACGGTATCTAGCATGGATAGCGTGTGTGGAAGGCGGTCGATATCTTCGTAAGTTACCTTTTCGCACAGCGTGCAGGTTTTTTTGACGTAACCCTTTTTGCTGCAGGTGGGAGCAACCGTTTCTTCGACGTATTGGTGCTCGCAAGTGAGCTGATTGAGCAATCCACACGCGGTGGTGGTCATCAGCATAAGCAATATTAGCAATACCAGAGCAATTTTTTTCATATTAACCCCAAAATAACGATTTTTTTATATTATACAACATATCTACGGCAAATACAAGCATAAATTTCCCCCTTTGCCACGGAAAAAAGCAACAATGCCCCACGCCCACCAAATAACAGGGTAATAAAAAAGACTCGAAGATTGAATCCAATCCCAAGCCTGTTGTTTTTGTGTATGGACGACTACTTATTACTTCCACCAAAAATATGACAAAAAATTAGTGAAAAAGTAAAAATCGACAAGCTTCTATCGAAACTTGTCAATTTTTTGGTGGAGGTGACGGGAATTGCACCCGTGTACCAACGCAAGACCATCTAACCTTCTACGTACGTAGCCTACCTATTGATGTCGCCTTGCACTGCCAGTAGACAGGCGTTACAAAGCCAAGATTTGGTCAATCTCACAAAATGCGGTCAAATCCTGCCGCACGTTGCTATACACACTTTCTGACACCGAGTTTACGCCGTGTGTAAGAGTCGCAAGTCGATGCGCCGCGTTAAATTAGGCAGCGAATGCCATTCTGTTAGAATAGCTTGTGCTAGAATTAGCGTTTAATTTAGTGTTGCCTTGGTACGCAGTGGGCGCTGCGGTACGCTTATTAGACCTTCTTCAACGCTGGGCGAATCTAAAAAACACCCCCATAAACAAGGCTAATTGCTTGTAGTGTTACCTATTGTAGCATATTTTTGCAAAAATGAAAACCTTTTTTTCAAATTGTGTCAAACGCTTGCAAATTGAGCCTTGCTATGCTATACTTTTTGAGCTGAAAGATGTGATTTTTGGCACAACTTTATATGGCTCATTAGTCTAGCGGCCTAGGACATCGCCCTCTCACGGCGAGAACAGGGGTTCGAGTCCCCTATGAGTCACCAACGGCAGACTCGCGTTGAGTCGCAACCAAACAGGTATTGCACAAGTCGCAATACCTTTTTTGTTTGTTCCTTTTGGCTTTGTCTGCCTTATCTTTCCCACATAGTGGATAACGAAATGATGTAGCGCTCCACTTTGTTCCGCTTACCGATGCTCATGCATACGGACGAGTCCCCTATGAGTCACCAACGGCAGACTCAAGATTGGTTTCAATCTTCGAGTCTTTTTTATTCTAAAAATGCTATGTTTGTGGTGTATTTATATAAATATAACTTATATCGTCATAAAATTTAAATGATATTGCGTTGTTTGGGCAAAAATGCTTGTCTAAATTGCAAAAATAATGTAAAATATCAATGTTTGGGGTATTTCCCCACTCTTACTAGATAACAATTATTCAGGAGGAATATTACAGTGGCAAAAAAGTATACCTATTTGTTTAGCGAAGGCAACGCTACCATGCGTGAGATCTTGGGCGGAAAAGGTGCTAACCTTGCAGAAATGACAAACATCGGTTTGCCAGTTCCACAAGGCTTTACCATCACAACAGAAGCTTGCACAGCTTACTACGAAGATGGCAGAACAATCAACGACGAAATCAAGGCTCAAATCTTGGAATACATCTCCAAGATGGAAGAAGTTACCGGCAAAAAGTTTGGTGACAAGGAAAATCCATTGTTGGTTTCCGTACGTTCTGGCGCACGCGCATCCATGCCAGGTATGATGGACACAATCCTTAACCTTGGTCTTAACGAAGAAGTAGTAGAAGTTCTTTCCGCTAAGTCTGGCAACCCACGTTGGGCATGGGACTGCTACAGAAGATTTATCCAAATGTTCTCTGACGTAGTTATGGAAGTTGGTAAAAAGTACTTCGAAGCTCTCATCGACCAAATGAAGGAAGCTAAGGGCGTAGAATTTGACGTTGAACTTACAGCTGATGACCTCAAGGAACTTGCTAACCAATTCAAGGCAGAATATAAAGCAAAAATCGGTAAGGATTTCCCATCCGATCCAAAAGAACAACTATTTGCAGCAGTAGAAGCAGTTTTCCGTTCTTGGGACAACCCACGTGCTAACATCTACCGTATGGACCACGATATCCCATACAGCTGGGGTACAGCAGTTAACGTACAAATGATGGCATTTGGTAACATGGGCGACGATTGCGGTACTGGTGTTGCTTTCACACGTAACCCAGCTACAGGCGAAAAGGGACTTATGGGCGAATTTTTGATGAACGCACAAGGCGAAGACGTTGTTGCCGGCGTACGTACACCAATGCCTATCTCCAAGATGGCAGAAGTTCAACCAGAAGTTTACAAGCAATTCTTGGAAGTTTGTGACACTCTTGAACATCACTACCGTGATATGCAAGATATGGAATTCACAATCGAAAAGGGTAAGCTCTACATGCTTCAAACACGTAACGGTAAGCGTACAGCTGCAGCAGCTATCAAGATTGCTTGCGACCTTATCGACGAAGGTATGATTACAGAACAAGAAGCTCTTCTTCAAATCGATGCAAAATCCTTGGATATGCTTCTTCACCCAACATTCGACGCAAAAGCTTTGGCAGCAGCAGACAAGAACAACGTTGTTGGCAAAGGTATTGCAGCTAGCCCAGGAGCAGCAGCAGGCACAATCGTGTTCACACCAGAAGATGCTGTTGAACTTGGCAAACAAGGCAAAAAGGTTATCCTTGTTCGTTTGGAAACATCCCCAGAAGATATCGAAGGTATGAAGTATGCTCAAGGTATCCTTACAGTTCGTGGCGGACAAACATCCCACGCAGCAGTAGTTGCACGTGGTATGGGCACATGCTGTGTATCTGGTTGTGGCGACATCAAGATGGACGAAGAAAACAAGTGCTTCACTCTTGGCGGAAAGGTATTCCACGAAGGTGACGACCTATCTTTGGACGGATCCACAGGTAAGATCTACGACATTGCTATCAAGACAGTTCCAGCAGATCCTAACAGCGGATACTTTGGACGCATCATGCAACTAGCTGACAAATACAAGCAACTTGGCGTTAGAACAAACGCTGATACACCTACAGACGCTCAACGCGCTGCAGAACTTGGCGCACAAGGTATTGGTCTTTGCCGTACAGAACACATGTTCTTTGGCGAAGGACGTATCGACAAGATTCGCGAAATGATCGTTTCCGAAACTGTTGCAGAACGTGAAGCAGCTCTTGCTAAGATCGAACCATTGCAACAAGCAGACTTCGAAGGTTTGTACGAAGCTTTGGAAGGTAAACCAGTTACAATCCGTTTCTTGGATCCACCTCTCCACGAGTTCGTTCCTACAGAAGAAAAGGATATCGAAGAACTTGCACGCACACAAGGCAAGACAGTTGCAGAAATCAAGCAAATTTGCAACAGCTTGCACGAATTTAACCCAATGATGGGTCACCGTGGTTGCCGTTTGGCAGTTACCTACCCAGAAATTGCCGTTATGCAAACAAAGGCTGTTATCAAGGCAGCTTTGGCAGTTCAAGCAAGACATGCTGATTGGAACCTTGTTCCAGAAATCATGATCCCACTTGTTGGCGAAATCAAGGAACTTCAATACGTTAAGTCCGTTGTTGTTAAAACAGCTAACGAACTCATTGCAGCAGCTGGTAGCGATATGCACTACAAAGTTGGTACAATGATCGAAATCCCACGTGCAGCTTTGACAGCAGACGAAATCGCTAAGGAAGCAGAATTCTTCAGCTTTGGTACAAACGACCTTACACAAATGACTTTCGGCTTCAGCCGTGACGACGCAAGCAAATTCCTACCAAGCTACTACTCCACAAAGATTTACGAAAGCGATCCATTTGCTCGTCTTGACCAAATCGGCGTTGGTAAACTTGTTAAGATGGCTTGTGAACTTGGTCGTTCCACACGTCCTGATATCAAACTTGGTATCTGCGGCGAACACGGTGGTGACCCAAGCACAATCGAATTCTGCCACAAGGTTGGCCTAACATACGTTTCTTGTTCTCCATACCGTGTTCCAATTGCACGTTTGGCAGCAGCACAAGCAGCAATCAAATATCCTAGATAGTTTCTACGATAGTGGTGCAACCCACCATATTGCAACGTATATCTAACAATTAACACAAAAACAGGTTTGAGAATATCCCAAGCCTGTTTTTTTTACGGCTATTTCACAAACCGTTATTGTGTTTTGGCTACAAAGTGCTGTCGCTATCATCTGTGTTTTGCTCAGTTACCAACTGAGATTGTGCAAGCAGAAGAAGGGTACGATACAATGCCCTTCCTAACACATTTGCAAAAGCTCTTACAAATTGTAGGGCGGTGGTTTACTGTCACCAAAAAAGCCGTCACCGATACTTAAACATAAGTTTCGGGGAAGGGGGACCACGTAAGTGGTGGAAGGGGTATACAGCCATAAATATAGTAAAAGTCAATATTGATAATCAAATTTCAAAAAATCTCTTGACAAATTTATTAAAAGGATATATACTATAATTAATAAAAATTACTATTTAGTAATATATGTTGCAAAAATCAGCAAATTACATATATTAACAAGGTGGAGTTATGACAATTACCGAGATGACAGTACTTGGATTCTTTTTGATATTTGCCGGCACAACGTTAGGTTCGGCGCTGGTGTACTTTACCAAAAACAAAATATCTCCAAAGGTTAACACCCTGCTACTAGGCTTTGCAGGGGGCGTTATGATAGCGGCATCCGTTTGGTCGCTCATTATCCCATCCCTTAACCAAAGCGAAGCACAAGGCGGTTGGGGCAAATGGTTCTTTGTTCCAACTGTGGTGGCATTTATTGTTGGTGGACTGTTCTTGGTGCTACTGGACAAGGTTGTGCCACATATGCACGTTAGTGGTGAAGAAGAAGGTCCTTCTACTTCCACACACAAGTCCATCAAGCTGTTTTTGGCAGTAACCTTGCACAACGTTCCAGAAGGTCTTGCAGTAGGCTTTGCCTTTGGTGCGGCACAAGGTAACACAGCGGCAACACTAGCTGCCCTTGGACTTGCCATTGGTATGGCTTTCCAAAACTTTCCCGAAGGCGCAGCTGTAACCTTACCCCTTAAGCAAGCAACTGGTAGCAAGAACAAAGCCTTTCTGCTGGGAACTGCTAGCGGCGCTGTAGAGCCTATAGCCGCCGTTATTGGGTATTTCCTTTCCACAGTTCTACTGTCCTTGCAACCTTGGTTTTTGGCCTTTGCCGCAGGCGCTATGATATTTGTTGTGGCAGAAGACTTAATCCCCGATGCCAAGCTAGATGGACACAGCCACCTAGGCACTTGGGGGCTAATGATTGGCTTTGTAGTTATGATGATACTAGACGTTGTTTTAGGATAAACCTTTGCAAAAAAATAGTTTCAACAACAAAAAGGACCGTTGTATTTAACGGCCCTTTTTTATATGTATTAGACAGTAATAGTATTTTAATAGTACAACAAAAGATATTAAATACAGTTAGCTGTACAGTTAGCTAAATGCCATGTCTTGTATGTTTGGACTAATTGTGCTATTGCTAGCTTGCATTTTTATCATACTTTGCAATGCTTGTAGGTGCAAGTTTTCGTCCATTACTATGCGCTCAATTATTTGTTGAACGTCGGTGTTTTTTATTAGATAGAGCATCTTTTTGTATTCTACTATTGTAGTCAATTTGGTGGCTATTGCTTGCATAATAACATTATTGTAGTTTGCAAAGTGCCTATTGCTTTCTGGTAGATACGTATTACTGTTGCTAGCTTGGTGCTGTGGCAGTTTGTAACCTAGTGACAGCAAAGCATCGTGTAGTAGTTTTAGGTGCAGTTGTTCCGCTAGATATATTTGCTTCATCAGTTGCGCATCTTGATTATTGAGCATTTGGCTATATTTGTGGTAAAGTTGCATTGCTGTTTTTTCGCTTTTTTGACCGTTGTAGGCAAAGTAAATTATGTTGGCAGTACGTAAGTCTTTTGCTAAATTTTGTGTAGTGGGGTAGGGTAACTGGCAAATCAAGGGGGACACGTTTTTCTCCATATTTTGCAATATAGTATGCCAATATCTTGCCAAGTGTTAATGTCCTTTTGCCAGTATTTACGTTGCAGTTGTGGTTTGATTTTGCAAAATTATTGACCATTTTGTTGATTTTTTGACCTATTGTGATTGCCTTTTACATCAATTCGTGATTGTTTGTTATTATATATATTTATAATAAGGTAAATATTTATCAATAATTAATTACTTGACATTGTTGCCTTCTAAACCTATAATGTAAATGTACGAGTTTGTGCATTTTTACAAAAGGAATTCAAGTTTTATGGGTAATTTACTTTTGACAACAAACATTACAACCACTTTGATCACTTCCATTGTCAAGTTGTTGGCTGGGCTTGGTGCTTTTTTGATTGCAGTAAAGATCATGTCCGACACAATGAATCAACTTACTGGGGTTGGTCTAAAGCGTATGTTCCAACGCATGGAAAAGAACAGACTTTTCGGCGTAGGCATTGGTTTTGGCACAACGGCACTAATCCAAAGCTCCGGTGTTACCACCGTTATGGTTATCGGTTTGGTAAATGCCGGCGTGATGAGTCTTGGACAAGCAACTTCCGTTATTATGGGTGCCAACATTGGTACAACTGTAACGGCACAGTTATCCGCCCTTGGTACGTCCTTCGACTTTATGTTGTACGTAACCATAATCACACTGATAGGCTTTTTGTGGATGAGCTTTGCCAAAACAGAGCGTTGGCGCAACATCGCCTACCTAGTTAGTGGTCTTGGTTTGGTATTTTTGTCAATGGGATTTATGACCGACGCTATGGAACCACTTTCCAAGCTTCCACAAGTGTCAAATTTCCTTGCTGGCATAACTAATCCATTTGTATTGATAGTAATTGGTGTTGTTATCACTGTTATTTGCCAGTCATCCAGCGCTGTAACCTCCATTTTGATTGCTATGATTGGTGCAGGCATCTACATTGGCGGAAAGGATTCCAACGGAATCATCTTCATCATCCTTGGTTCCAACATTGGTAGCTGCTGCACAGCTTTGCTTGCAACATTTGGTGCAAACACCAACGCAAAAAGAGCCGCACTTATCCACTTGCTGTTCAACACCTTTGGTTCGGTATTGTTTGGCGTTATCTGCCTAATTTGGAAGTCCTTTATGGCAGATACCTTTGCAAAGTGGTTTGCAACTTCGCCCACCTTCCAAATTGCAATGTTCCACACCTTCTTCAACACGGTGTGCACAATCATTTTCTTGCCATTTACCAACGTATTTGTCAAACTTGCAACACTTATCTTGCCTGACAGGAAGGCAACCAACGAACGCAAGCTCAAGTTCATTGACGAACGTTTTATTTCCACCCCATCCATCGCCGTTCAACAAGCTAAAAACGAAGCTCGCCATATTGGTGATTTCGTTATGGAAACCTGCGATCTTGCCATCAAGGGCTTTATGACAACGGATACCGAAGTGGAAAACAAAATTGCCGAAAATTTGCAAGAAGTTCAACTTCTCAACCAAAAGCTTGTTGCATATTTGGTAAAAATCTCTGCAAACAGAACAACCTCCACCCACAGCGAAGCAACAATCAGTAGCTTGTATTACGTAATTGGCGACCTGTTGCGTGTGGGCGACCTATCCACTAACATTACCAAGTACACCCGCCGTGTAAAAAACGGTGATGTAACCTTCAGCCCATCGGTATATCCCGAAATTGAAAATATGTACCAAAAGGTTAGGGATATGTACAAGGTAGCCATCGACTGCTTTGTGGACAAAAACTTTGACGCTTTGCCCGTTGTAGAGCAACAGGAAGAGGAAATTGACCAAATCCGCAAGCAACTTGTCAACCAACACATCGAGCGCCTCAACCAAGGGGAGTGCAATCCAGCAAGTAACGGTGTGTTTATCAACTTGGTAGGCAACATCGAACGTATGGCCGACCACATTACCTTCATCGCCGAAAGCATCACAAAGCACCCCGATGAAGCTTAACCAACGCACACAATGGTGGCAATGTTAACAGCGCCGCCGTGTAAAAATATCTATACAATAATTAACAAATCTATATAAGGAGCACTTTTATTATGAACAAAAAAAGTATCAAAGACGTAAATGTAGCAGGCAAAAGATGTTTGGTACGCGTTGACTTCAACGTACCTATGAAAGATGGCGTTATCACAGACGAAAACCGCATCAACGGTGCATTGCCAACAATCAAGTACCTAATGGACCAAGGCGCAAAGGTTATTTTGTGCTCTCACCTAGGCAAGCCACACAACATTTTCACTCCTAACTTCAAATTGACAAAGAAAGAAAAGAAAGCTTTGGAAGCTATGCCAGAAGCTGATCGCGCAGCTGCACAAGCAGAATTTATTGCAAAGGCACTCAAGGGCGACGCTAAAAAGTTCTCTCTTCGTCCAGTAGCAGAAAGACTCAACGAGCTACTTGATGGCAAAGTAACATTTGCTAGTGATATCGTTGGCGAAGACGCTCAAGCTAAGGTTGCTGCATTGAAGGATGGCGAAGTTGTTCTTTTGGAAAACACACGTTTCGACGCTGGCGAAGAAGGTCGCGACGAAGAATTCTGCAAAAAGCTCGCTGCTTTTGCTGATATCTACGTTAACGATGCTTTCGGTACAGCTCACCGTTCACACGCTAGCACAGCTGCAATTGTAGAATACGGTTTTGTTAAGGAAGCTGTTTGCGGATTCCTAATTGAAAAGGAACTTTCCGTAATGGCAGACGCTTTGGAAAACCCAGTTCATCCTTTCGTTGCAATTTTGGGTGGCGCAAAGGTTGCAGATAAGCTTAACGTAATTAGTAACCTTTTGGAAAAATGCGATAGCCTAATCATCGGTGGTGGTATGGCTTACACCTTCCTAAAGGCACAAGGCTACGAAATTGGTCGTTCTTTGCTTGACGAAAGCAAGATTGAATACTGCCGTGAAATGCTCAACAAGGCTAAGGAAATGGGCAAGACAATTTACCTTCCAATCGACTGTGTAATTATCCCATCCTTCCCAAGCCCAATCGATGCTCCAGTAGATACAGCAGTTGTAGACGTTGCTAATATGCCAGCAGATATGGAAGGTGCCGATATCGGTCCAAGAACTTGCGAACTCTACGCACAAATCATCAAGAACGCAAAGACAGTTATCTGGAACGGCCCAATGGGAATTTTCGAAAACCCAGTTTTGGCAGCAGGTACAAATGCTGTTGCACAAGCTATGGCAGATAGCACAGCTACAACAATCATCGGCGGTGGCGACAGCGCAGCAGCAGTTGCACAACTTGGTTATGCCGACAAGATGAGCCACGTTTCCACAGGTGGCGGAGCAAGCCTTGAATTGTTCGAAGGTAAGGTTCTTCCAGGTATTGCTTGCCTAAATGAGAAATAATATTTACAAGGATTTCCCTTTTTATAAACAAAAGTAGTGTTGTTGGGTACGCATCGGATTGGTGCGCGCCCTACACACCTAAACCAACAAACAAAGAGGTTATTTGATATGAAAAACAAAATTATTGCCGGCAACTGGAAGATGAACAACAATCGCGCACAAGCTATTGAACTTATCAATCAACTTATTCCACTTGTAAAGGACACCAACAACACAGTTATCATCTGCGTACCTTTCACAGATTTGTGCAAAGCTGTAAAGCTAACCAAGGGCACAAACATCCACGTTGGCGCACAAAACTGCCACTGGAAGGAAAGTGGTGCTTACACTGGCGAAATTGCTCCAAGCATGCTCACCGAAATTGGCGTAGAATACGTTATCATTGGTCACAGCGAACGTCGTAGCTACTTTGGCGAAACAGATCAAACTGTTTTGTTGCGCACAAAGGCAGCTCTTGCAGCTGGACTAAAGCCAATCGTTTGCATTGGCGAAACCTTGGAAGAACGCAACAGCGGCAACATGGAAAGTGTTCTCACTCGCCAAGTTGTAGAAGGCTTCAAGGATATCTCCGCCGAAGAACTAGATAACATCATCGTTGCTTACGAACCAGTTTGGGCTATTGGCACAGGCGTTACAGCAACAGATGAACAAGCAAATGATGCTATCGGCTTTGTTCGTAGCGTATTTGCGCAAAAGTACGGTCAAGAAGTTGCCAACAAGCTATATATCCAATATGGCGGCAGCATGAACGACAAAAATGCACAAGGTTTGCTTAGCATGCCACAAATCGATGGCGGTCTAATTGGCGGAGCAAGCTTGGTTGCAGACAAATTCTCAAAGGTGGTAAACGCTCACAAATAGAGTGTAAAACAGTATGCAAAATAGGTTAACGGCACTTATCATACTGGACGGCTACGGGGTTTCTTCCGAAAGGAAGGGCAATGCTTTGGGTGTGGATGGCACAAGCTACATATCCTACCTAAAGCAAAACTACACCCACACAACGCTAACAACAAGTGGTGTGGCGGTGGGGCTACAAGCCGGCCAAGCAGGTGACTGCATTGTTGGACATCTAAATATTGGTGCAGGTCGCATTGTTCCACAGCAATGCGCCATTGTTGACAAGCACATTTCTGGCGGAGCATTCTACACTAATGCTGTGCTGGTTTCCCAACTGGAAAAAGTGCGCAAAAACAACAAAAAAGTGCATCTAATTGGTATGATTTCCGACAAGGGACACTTTGCCAAGATAACACATATTCAGGAGCTAATTAAGCTTGCCAAACAGCAAGGTGTTAGCGACGTTGTTATCCATGGTATTGTGGACGATAGTGCCACACCTAGCACAACCATCAGATTGGTAAAAAGGTTGCAAGCGGTAACCAGCCAACTTCAGTACGGCACAGTGGGCACAATTTGCGGTAGCAGTAGTCTTGCTAGCTACGACACATTGTTGCCTTTGTACGATACGTTGGTTGTTGGAAAGGATATATGCCCACAATCGGTAGAAGAATTTTTGACAACTGCCGAAAGCAACAAAACAAAGTTTTCCACCTTGCCACCAACGGCATTTTCCGACAAGAAGATTAATAGCGGCGACGGCATTGTGTTCTACGACACTGTTGCCAACCTAACGCAAAAGTTGCAGGACGTGTTTGCAAAGGACAAGTTTACTGGTTTTAGCCTAAAGGGGAAAAAGCGCAAAGTATCTTGTAGCACCTTTAGTCAAACTTCACAAAACGAAGCCGTTAGCGTAGCTTTCCCATTTGAGCCGGTGTACAACACCCTGTGCCAAGCGGTTAGCGAGCAGGGCTTGCGTGTTGCAAGGGTATGTCAATCAACCAACTACAACAAGATTATGAGCCTAGTAAGCGGCGGAGTGGACACAAAGTTCGATAACGAAATTAGGTTGGTAGTAGAAGCGCCCAACTGCACAACTTACGACCTTGAACCAGCTATGTCTACAGATGAACTGGTTTGGCGTGTCACTTCGGAAATTGATCGTGACAAGTTCGATTTGCTTGTTGTGGGGCTGGATAACTGTCAGCTTGTTGCCGATACGGGCAACTTGGAAGCAACCAAATGTGCAGCTCAAGCGGTGGATGATGCAGTTAGACAAATTGTAGAAGCTGTTTTGCGCAAGGGTGGCCGAGCAATCATCACAGCCGACCACGGCATTGCGGAAAACTTGAACAAGCAACCTGTGTACGGTTTGCCCACCAACACCAACAACGTTCCCTTTGTTCTTGTGGATCAACAACTTCGTGACAAGTTGGATCTTCATCAAGGCTCGTTGTGCGACGTTGCAACAACTGTTTTGCAACTGATGGATTTGCAAATTCCTGCCGAAATGACAGGAAAAATGCTTGTTTACTACAAGTAGAATATCCCACGGACACTACTTGTAACAAAACTGATTTTTTATAAAGCAAAAGTAATTATTTATTAGTAAAAAAAGTTGCTTATTTTTTAATAGTGTGGTATACTACCATAGCAAAATGTGTACAAGTGGCAAATTATGCCCTGTACAAAAGATGGAGGTTTAACAATATGTTGGCTATTCTCTCAATGAGTCATTGGGTTCTATTCGGAATTAATCTTGGTCTTGCAATCGTTGCATTGATTGCATTGGCTTTTATCATTTTCGTCGTTATGAAGCAATCTGGCAACTCCGATGGTACAGAAGCTATGCTAGGCTCATCTAAGCGTTCTGAAGATTCAGAAACTTACTACGGTCAAAACGCTTCTTCCAACAAGGAAGCTAGACTAAAGAAATGGACATACATTTGTGCAATCGTACTTGCAGTATGCTGCATTGCTATGCTAGTATTGCAAGCAATCAACTGGAACTAATAGTTTAGTATCAGTTTTTTGTGCACAAAGCCGTTTGTTGTTATACAATCGGTGCATTTCAATAAACACATAAAGGACGATTTTGCAACAAAAATCGTCCTTTTTATTTTTCAAAATCTAGTGGTTAGCTATTAAGCCTACCACCGAGAGGAAGAAGTGGCACGGCTTGACGTGACGGAAGTAGTTGAAAGCAATAACTTATTTTGTACCAAGTGGCATATTACCCCCTACATATAGTTATATTTGTTCAATTACAATAACAAAATTATAAACAGAGAGTTTTTTATGAGTTTCAAGGAAAAGTTACTACAAATCATCAAAGCGTTACAAACCGACTACTTTACAGCCAAGCAGCTGCGTGGGTTGTTGTTTGTGTCTTCTACAGTGGAGCGTAGAGCATTGGAACAAGCTTTAGCTGAGCTTGTCAATGATTGCGTCCTTTTCTTTGATGAAAAAAACCGCCGTTACCGCCTACTTAGCGATCAAGAAGTAGGTCAAGCGGTGTTCGAAGGCAATGCGCGCGGATTTGGCTTTTTGCTTTGCAATGACGGCGACTTGTTTGTGCCAGCCAGCAAAACAAACGGTGCATTTCATCGTGACACTGTTATGTACAGGCGCATCCCTGGCACACAGGACGAGGCGGAAATTGTCAAAATTGTCAGCCGTGGTATGACGCAAATTGTGGGCACCTTCCAAAAGAACCTTTCCGTTGGCTTTGTGTTGCCCGACGAAAAGAAGTTTATTAGCGACATATTTGTTCCCTTGCGCAAAAGTATGGGCGCGCGAGATGGACAAAAGGTACTTGTGCAAATCAACAGCTACCCAGCCGATAACCGCAACAATCCCGAAGGGGAAATCATCCAAATACTAGGTTACCCCAACGAAAAGAACGTGGATATGCTAAGTGTAGCATTTAGCTACGGATTGTCACAGCAGTTCCCAGCTCCAGTACAAGCCCGTGCCGACAAGCTTCCCCAATCAATCACACAGGAAGAAATTGTTGGTCGTAGAGATTTGCGTGAGCAACGTATTTTTACAATAGACGGAGCAGATGCCAAGGACTTGGACGATGCAGTATCCATTGTGGAAAACGCAGATGGCACTTTTACGTTGGGTGTACACATTGCCGACGTATCCCACTACGTAAAGCCATCGGACGACATCGACAAGGAAGCCTTCCGCCGTGGCACCAGCGTATACCTGCCAGAAATGGTCTTTCCAATGCTACCAACTAGCCTATCCAACGGCATTTGCTCATTGTTCCCAAGGGTAGATAGACTAACGCTATCTTGCCAAATGACAGTAGACAGCCGTGGCGAAGTGGTGGACTTTGAACTGTTCCCGTCGGTAATTAACAGTTGTCACCGCCTAACCTACACCGCCGTGCAGGACATTTTGGACGGTCACAAGCAAACGCAAGCACAGTACAGGGATATTTTGCCCGAGCTATTTGCAATGCAAAAGCTAGCCAAGATTTTGCAACAAAAGCGTCAAAAGCGTGGCAACATAGACTTTGCCACCAAGGAAGTATCCTTTGTTCACGACGAACAAGGCAACGTTGTAGACGTTGTTCCAGTAACGGTACAGTTCTCCAACCAAATAATAGAGGAGTTCATGATTTTGGCAAACGAAACCGTTGCCGAGTTTGCCGAAAACTGCACCTATCCATTGGTGTACCGCATACACGAAAAACCCGATGAACAAAAGCTAGCTGTACTATATGCACTGTTAAAGGGCGTTGGTATAGCTGTTAAAATGCCTAAAGTTGTACACAACAGTGTATTTCAATCGGCGCTAGAACAAGCAAAACAAACACAGTATTTCAATCTTATAAACGACGTGATGCTACGCACCATGCAAAAGGCAAAGTACAGCGAAGTAAATAGCGGACACTTTGGCTTGGCAAGCAGGTGCTACTGTCACTTTACTTCCCCCATCCGCCGTTACCCCGATTTGGTGGTGCACCGCATTGTCAAAACAGCAATTTTGGGCAAGATGACGGACAAGGCAATTACCGCCTACGAGCAAATGGCGGCTGATTGCTCCGACCAAGCAAACAGAACGGAACGCAACGCAGTAGAAGCGGAACGCAAGGCTGATGACGTCAAAAAGTGCAGTTATGCTCAAACCATCATTGGACAATCCTTCACGGCAATTGTCAGCGGTGTAACGGAAAACGGCATTTATGCCGAACTTCCCAACACAGTAGAAGGGTTCATCAGCGTGGACAAACTGGGCGATCGTTTTAGCTACAACCGCGAACAATTTTGTTTGTACAATGGTGCAATCAAGTACAGTTTAGGGGATAAAATTGCCATAACAGTATCATCTGTCAACAAGCAGGCGTGCAAAATTGACTTTGATTTGGCAAAAAATATTGACTAGACTAAATTATCGTAATATAATTAAACTGCAATAAATGGTAAACAAAGGGAAACAACAATGCTAAAAATCATTGCAACTAACAAAAAAGCCTTCCACGATTATCACATCATTGAAACGTTGGAGTGTGGCATAAATCTTATCGGATGCGAAGTCAAATCCCTACGCAAAGGGGAAGTTAACTTGACTGACGCATATTGTCGCATTGAAAATGGCAGTCTAATGATGCTTCAATGCCACATCAAAAACTACGATAAGGGCAGTTACAGCAATGTGGAGTCCCGCCGTGACCGCAGGCTCCTAGCGCACAAAAGGGAAATTATGCGTATGCTCGGCAAGGTAAAGGAAAAGGGCTACAGCATAGTTCCACTAAAAATCTACTTCAAGGATAGTCTTGTAAAGGTGGAAGTGGCGCTTGTCAAGGGCAAACAGCTATTTGACAAAAAGACCACAATTATCAAAAAGGACCTTGACCGCGAACAACAACGTGCCATCAAGGACTACCACGAAAGGAAACCGGGATATGCCTACTGATCTATCTCGCATAGCAGTCATTGGATGCCCCGGTAGCGGAAAAACAGTTTTTTCCGACAAGCTTGGACAAATCACCAACCGAGCTGTTGTTCACTTGGACAAGGAGCTGTGGCAACCCAACTGGACAATGCCTTCCTACGAGGAGCGCCAAGCAATGCACCAAGCGTTGATTGCACCAGATAGCTGGATAATTGACGGCATGTGGATGAGTCACTTAGATGACCGCCTAACACGTGCCACCACAGTGTTTTTCTTGGACTACAAGCGTTCGGTATGCTTTTGGCGGATGCTCAAGCGTCGCTACAAAAATGCCGGCAAGCAACGCAACGACATGGCAAGTGGCTGTATCGACCGACTGGATAGCGATTTTGTCCGCTACATTTGGAACTTCCGCAAAAAAACTCGTCCCACCTTGCAAACCAAACTAGCTTCCCACCCGCAAGTACAAGTTGTTACCCTAAATTCTCCCAAGCAAGCCAACAAATTGCTCAAGTTGGCAAGTCAAGTGGGACTAGAACAAGCCCTTTTGCAGTTTGCCAACTAACGCTTATTGCAACAATCAACAATCACAGGATTGCGCATTTACGGTAAGTGTGCAATCCTTTTTATTTTTCCTACCACAACAAAAGGAGGGGATTAGTGTGAAAGATTTACAGCGATTTATGGATGAGCAAGGTCGATTGACTTCTTGCCCAGCAAAAAGAAAACTAAAACTCAAGTTTTTGGTGTATTTGTCACAAAAGTTTAGCAAGGACGTTATCTACACCGAAAAGCAAATCAACCAAATCATCGACCAATGGCACACCTACGGCGATCCAGTAACTTGGCGTAGGGAGCTAGTAGATCACAAAATTTTGTCTAGGGACGACTACGGCAGGGAGTACAAGCTAGCTTCCCTTCCCACCTTGGATGAACTACTTGCCATGTGGGGATGATATCCATTTACAAAAAAAAGGTGCAATAATGATAGAAATTACAAACTTAACAAAAGTATTCAAAAAACCAATTCGTCAACAGGGCGTTTTGGGTATGCTAAAAACACTTTTTTCCACCAAATACGAGCAAAAGGTTGCCGTAAACAGCATTAACCTAACTATTGGCGAAGGGGAAATCTGCGGTTACATAGGTAGCAACGGCGCTGGCAAAAGCACCACAATCAAGATGATGTGTGGCATCCTTACCCCAACCAGCGGCAAGGTTCTAATTGACGGCATCGAGCCATACAAAAACCGTCGCAAGGTAGCAGGCAAAATTGGCGTAGTATTTGGACAAAAAACGCAACTGTGGTGGGATATTCCACTGATTGAAAGCTTCAAGGTGCTCAAGGAAGTGTACCAAATTTCCGACACCGACTACACCGAGCGTATGGACTTTATGTGTAAAACCTTGGGCATAGGGGATTTTCTAACTCAGCCTGTGCGCACCTTGTCACTTGGTCAGCGTATGCGTGCCGATTTGGCAGCCGCTTGGCTACACAACCCCAAAATTTTGTTTTTGGACGAGCCAACCATTGGTTTGGACGTACTGGTAAAGCAGTCAATTCGTCAAGCCATCAAGGAGATGAACGCCAAGTACAACACAACGGTTATACTAACCACCCACGATATGCAGGATATTGCCGACCTTTGTAGCAGGGTAGTGCTAATTGAGGAAGGCAACATCATCTACGACGGCCCAATTGAAGAAATAAGGCATCGTTTTGGCGACTTGCGCACGCTAACTGTCACATTGTCACAGCAAGCGGACGTGGACACCTTGCCTACCTTTGACAACAAGGTAACTTACGTTGCCGACGGAGCAAAGCTACAAATCAAGTTCGATGCCGAGCAAGTGGCGTTGGAGCAAATGGTGGATTTTGCCTTCCACACCTTGCACGCCAAGGATATGAGCATATCGGAAATTACCATCGAAGACGTTGTTCGCAACATCCTACAAGAGCAGGAAAGGGGTGCACACAATGTTTAGACGTTACAAACCCTTCTTTCGCACCGGGGCAATGAACCTGCTTGCCTACAAGTTCCAAATGATAATGTGGCTTGTAATTAGTGCATTGCAGGTTGCGTGCATATTTTTTCTGTGGGATGGCGTTTACAAAAGTAGCACAACGGAAGTAATCAATGGCTACACCTTTGAGCAGATGATTGTGTACATGGCATTTGTCAACGTGGCAACCTTTGTTGTGCTTGGCGGTGACACAATGTGGACAATCGTCAGGGAAATCAAAAACGGTACCATTGCAATGTCCTTTGTAAAGCCCATATCCTACCGAGTGCGCTTTATATTTTCCACCTTGGGGGATACAACAATGCTCATTTGTCTGTTCGGCATCCCCTGTTTTACAATTTTGTACGTAGTTTTTGCCTTGATAGGCTTCATCACAGTTCCAGTGTGGTGGATGCTGCTGTTGCAAATACTGTTGTTTGCAGTATCTGCATTGTTGGCAATGCTGTTGTGGGATTGTGTCAACTACATATGCGGTATTTTGTGCTTCTACACAACGGCAGGTTGGGGATTATCCAATCTCAAAGATACCGTTATTCGCTTCCTATCTGGCTCGCTAATTCCATTGGCGTTTTTCCCCGCTTGGGCGGAAAAGCTTTTGCTGTACTCCCCCTTTGCAGGGCTCAGCCAAAACCCCGTGTTGATACTGCTTGGCAGATATTCTCTAACTCAAAGTTTGCAGTTTATTGGCTTGTCCTTTGCTTGGTGGATAGTTTTGGAAGGCCTAGCTTGGCTACTGTTTAACAAAGCCAGCAAAAAAGTAACAGTACAAGGGGGTTAACAGTATGAAAAGATACCTAAAATTGTACTTTACCTACGTAAAGCGTTCCATCATCACTCGTTTGGAGTACAAGCGCGATACCTTTATTTCCATCTTGAACTTTACCGTCAGCAACGTTGCCAGCATTTTGTCCATCTATTTCATTATGCAAAGCATACCCAGCCTCAAGGGGTGGAGTATGGCACAGCTAGGATTTTTGTACGGATTTAGTATGCTACCAGTTGCACTAGACCACATCTTTTGCGACGACTTGTGGACGGTTGCCTACTTCAAGGTTAGGGAAGGGGATATGGACCGTATGTTTATACGCCCCGTTCCAGTTTTGTTCCAAGTAATTGCCGAAACCTTCCAGCTAGAAGGTCTTGGCGAACTGCTTGTTGGCATTGTTATGCTATCCATCTGCGGTGGTATGATAAACGTTAGTTGGAGTTTTGGCTCTATACTTGTGCTCATTGTTGCAACAATATTTGGCGCAGTTATCATAACTTCACTAAAGATTATTTTTGCTTCCCTTGCTTTCAAGTTCAAGAGTAGCGGACCACTACTGCAAGTGGTGTACAACTTTATCAACTACACTCACTATCCAGTAAGTATCTACCACACAGCAGTGCGCTTTTTGCTAACCTTTATCTTCCCGTTTGCTTTGATAATTTCCTTCCCTGTGGAAGTTTTCCTTGGCATAAGCACCCTTTCGCCATACCTACTTTGTGGCATAATTATTGGTGCAGCAGCAGTCATTTTGGCAATAGCAATAGCCATTTGGACGGCAATGGCAAAGCACTACGAGTCTACTGGCAACTAGCACACTAATCGCTTTTAACAACTTTACTTGTATTTTTCAATTACTACAAGTTGTAACGTTAACAGTTTTGTGCCTTTACTGGTAGTATGCAATAAAACTAACACGCACAACAACGGATAACGCGCAGTATATGTGTACAAAAAATCCAAAAAAGGCAAAACAAAAGCCACCAAGATATATGCGTGTTATCCTTAACGGAGAACACGCATCGAGATAAATCCCTTGCGGGATTTTCGATATGGTTTGCATACCTCGCCAAAGGCGAGATATACAAACTCGATATGTGCTGACGCACTCGATATGCTTTTGCATTTCTCGCCAAAGGCGAGATATGTCAAAAGCTAGAGGGATTTATCTCATATCGATTCGCGGATTTGCTAAATATATTTCGCAAAACGCGAATATATCGAGTTCGAGCAAAGCGAGAACATATCGAGCTCATCTTTCGTGAACATATTTCACGAAAGTGAATATAACGACAGAAGAAAAAACAAGAGCAAGAATAGAAGGATTTATTTCCTTTTACTCTTGCTCTTTCTGTTTGTGTAGGGGTTCCCCGAAGCGAGCGTAGCCGAGCTTTGGGGGTTCACGTATATGGGTTTGGGCTTAGCCCATTTGCATTTGACTGGTCAAATGCGATGCTCGCACTTAGTGGTATTTTTATAATTCTCCGCTAAGAACATCAACCATTTGATTGGACCTTGGTTTTTTGCTGCTTTTATAAAAATTTATGCGGTTATGGTTTATCAATTAGGGGAATACAAAATCACTTCGTAAGTCTCACAAAATCTCCTAATTGAAGTTGGCATTAGACTTGAATATGAATCAAAATGCCATAAGTCGTTATGA
>JAFTHP010000052.1 GCA_017457305.1 Clostridia bacterium
TCCTGAGCCAGGATCAAACTCTTAAGTTTAATCTGACTATGTTAACTTTTGGTTGAGCTTTACTCAACCGCTGGCTAAAATCCTAAATAAATTGACTGTGTTTCAATTCTTCTTCTTACTATTCTGTTTTCAAGCTTCAATTTTGCTGCCGCTTTTCGACAGCCTACTAATAATACTACATAGCAATTTTTGTGTCAAGCAATTTTTCAAACTTTTTTTAACTTTTTTTTAAATATTTTTGACAATTTGTTTTTGCCATCGATTTGACAGCTTTTTTTGCTTGTCAGGTCAATTTGCTACAGTAATTATCCAATAACGATTGCCATTTTGTTTGCAAAGCGTACCAATAAATACACAAAGCAAGCCAAATGCTGTATTTTGTATATCTATATATATTATATAAATACACATTTATTACTTGTTGCGTTTGCCTTTTGCTTTGCAACCCAACAAATAAAACACACACCACAACATTTACTTTTGCTGTGGTGTGCTTTGAGCTGATACTTTTTTGAACTAGCTATTGCCTAGCTAGTCCCCTGTTTGCCTGTGAACGCCGATAAATCCTAGTAGTTTACCTTGCGAAGTTCAAAGTAAGCTTGTGGATGAGCACAAACTGGGCAAAGGTCTGGAGCAGAGTTGCCAACGTGGATGTGACCACAGTTGCGGCATACCCAAACGGTTTCTTCGTTCTTTGTGAACACTGTGCCGTCCTTTACTGCTGCTGCCAATGCGCGATAACGTTCTTCGTGAGATTTTTCAATAGCTGCAACGCCACGGAATCTTTCTGCGATATCGTGGAAGCCTTCTTCGTCGGCTACGTCAGCAAATTGACTGTACATTTCTGTCCATTCGTAGTTTTCGCCTGCAGCTGCATCCAAAAGATTTTCCAAAGTGTCGCCAATGCCGTGGAACAACTTGAACCATAGCTTTGCGTGTTCCTTTTCGTTAGCGGCTGTTTCTTGGAAGATAGCTGCAATTTGTTCAAAGCCTTCCTTCTTAGCCTTGGATGCGTAGTAATCGTATTTGTTGCGAGCTTGGCTTTCACCAGCGAAAGCTGCCATCAAGTTTTGTTCTGTTTTGCTACCTTTTAGTTGCATAGTAAACCTCCATATATGATGATTGTGTTGTTTTTATAATTGAATTATACATTGACAATGGAACAATGTCAAGCGTTTTTCAATAAATAGTAAAAATTATTATTTGTTATACTCCAACATACCGTTGATGGATACGTCTTCGGGGGAAGATGCCACTTTTACGGGCAAACCAAGCTCTTGTTGAAGGTAAATATCCAATCCGGCAAGACGAGCACCACCGCCACAAAGCATTACGCCGTCGTTCTTTACTAGACCAGCGATATCCGATGGGGCAGTATCCACAAGGCTTTGAATTACAACAACGTACTTCTTTACAAAGTCCACGATTGTGTCGTAAAGTTCCTTGCTGCTGATGTTGACAGTTTCGGGAGAGCCGTATTGGATGTTTTGTCCCATAACGGAAACAACCGTTGTGTCGTTTGCGTACAAGCTGGCGCAGTTGATTTTTAGGTACTCTGCCTGCTCAAAGGAAAGCAAAATCATATACTTTGCCTTGATGCGCTCGATAATTGCTTCGGTTAGGTGTTTTCCGCTGTGGTACAACGTGCAACCATTTACAATATTGTTTGCCGCAACAATTGCCAAATCGGTGCAGTCGTAGCCGATATCCACAACGATACCTTGTCTTGCGCGGAACTCGCCAAATAGCTTTAGACTATCTGCAATGGGTGTTTCCACAAAGTTAACTTGCTTTGCACCAAGACTGAGTAAAATGGACTCGATGGTCTTTTTGTCGCTGCTGATCATTCCGCAAGGAACAATGCAGTAGATGTTGTAACGAACAAAAAACTTCAAGTTTGTGTTTGCCAAGCGAGAAAGCAACGCAGAAATAAGTGCCTTTGCACCTTCCACGTCGATAACCGCACCTTCCAAAATGGGGCGAACAAGCTTGATTGCTCCGCTAGATGCGTGGTACATACGTTTTGCTTCTACGCCAACCGCCAAGATTTGTGTAGAGTCGCTACCATAAGCAACAACGGCGGGAATTTTGTCGCAAAAACCATCATTTTTAGTTGCGGCGGAAACGTTTTCGGAACCTAGATCAAATATTAAATCGTAATTTGCCATAGTAATCACCTTTTGTATATTTGTTGTAGTACTTGTTTTACTCGGTAAGTAGGGAAGCCAACAACGTTGTCGTAATCCCCTGTTATATGCGACACGAAGCCGCTATCCTGTATGCCATAGGCACCCGCTTTATCCATTGGGGAGCCGCTTGCCACATACTGCTCAATTTGCAAATCGGTTAGTTCCTTGAAGGTAACCGAAGTGCCTTCGACAAACAGCCAAACACCCTTCTTGCTCATTACACACACGCCAGTGTACACCATGTGTGTGTTACCAGAAAGCTCCTTTAACATACTAACTGCGTCGCTTGAAGTGGCTGGCTTGCCAAATATTGTGTTGTTGTATGCCACAACTGTGTCGGAACCAATAACTACTGCATCGGGGTAAGATTTGAACACGTCCGCTGCTTTGCGAGCGGCAAGCTCTGTTGCAACGTCCTGTGGCAAAGTGGCGTGGCTAACTTCCAAACAATGGGAGCTAGCAACGGAAAAATCGTACCCTAGCGTTGCCAGTAGTTCCTTTCGACGTGGCGAATTGCTGGCTAATATTAATTGCATGTATGTATTATATAATAAAAAATCAGCTTTGTAAAGATATTAGAAAATATTTGCTTGCGTGTACCAACAAATTGATAAACAATCATTTGTGTTTTGAAACAGTGGAAGGAAGATTTTGTCTAACGTAAAAGGCACAAACAAACAAAGGACTGCTTACCAAACAAGCAGTCCTTTGTTATATGTATTATTCACTAATCGTCAAACTCGCGTAAGTGGCCGATAAAATTCATGCCGTCAAAGTTGTGCTGACGCAACACTTCGTACACGGCAATAGCCACCGAATTGGATAGGTTCAACGAGCGCGTATCGGCTACCATTGGAATACGAACGGCACTAGAGTAGTTGTCGTGGATAAGCTGTTCGGGCAATCCCCTTGTTTCCTTGCCAAATACCAAAAAGACCTCCTTGCCATATTGTGGCTGGGTGTGGTTTTGCTGTGCTTTGGTGGAAAAATAGTAGAACTCTCCGTTGGGGTAAGCTTGGCGAAGCTCATTAAAGCTATCCCAATACAAAATGTTGCAATCCTTCCAGTAATCCAAGCCTGCGCGTTTGAGCATTTTGTCACTAGTGTCAAAACCTAGTGGGCGAACAAGATGCACCGTACTACCAGTTGCCGCACCTGTTCTTACAATGTTGCCGGTGTTTTGTGGAATTTCCGGCTCAACCAAAACTATGTTAATCATTACTTATCCTCTTGTAGATGGGGTTTTCTTCCAAAAATTGCTCAACTAACTGCAAAATTTGTTGCACGTCCTTGGAGCTGTTTACTGCAATGATGGTACTTTTTGCCTTGCGCATACCCTTGAGATATGCAACAACGTGCTTTTTCAATTCGTTACAAACAACTCTAGCATTGAACACTTCCAGTAGCATTTGTGCGTGCAATGTAATTACTTCCAACAAGTCCATGCAAAATGGCTGATTGGCAATTTGACTAAACAAGTAGGGTTTACCAACCGCACCACGACCAATAGCCACACCGTATGCTCCACGATTGATAAGCTGGTCGTACTGTTCCTTTGTGCAGATATCTCCGTTGGCAAAAACAGGCAAACCAACCGAACAAATTTGTTCCAAACGGGAGTAATCGGCTGTGCCAGCGTACATTTGCTTGCGAGTGCGGAAGTGCACTGTAACAAAATCCGCACCACTATCCTTGCACATTTTGGTAAAGTCAACAACACCAAGGTCGTCACTAACACCCAAACGATACTTGACAGACAACGGTTTGTTGCCAATAGCTTGCTTAACGGCAGAAATACACTTGCTTGCTAACTGTGGATTTTCTAGCAGGGCGGATCCGTCACCATTGCCCACAATTTTGCGAACGGGACAACCCATGTTGATATCCACACCTTCGTATCCACTTAGGTACGGAGAAAGAACACTTTGTGCCATAACATCCGGCTCGTGGCCAAAGATTTGCACAAAGCAAGGGGCATCACTTGGCGAACGCAAAAGCATACTGTTGGTTACCGCGTTGTTCATAGTAACAGCCTTACTACTGATCATTTCGGTAACTGTTAGTCCCACACCAAACTGTCTGCAAATGTGTCTAAAAGCCATGTCGGTGTAGCCTGCCATTGGCGCAAGAATTGTTCTTGTTGGGGCATTTTCAAATATCTTATCAACCAACATTTTTCTTTGCCTCAAACCACAATTCATCGAACTGTTGAACCGTTAAAGCGGACAACTTAGCACCTTTAATACCCAAAAGTCGTTCACACTCCACAACCCTACGTACAAATTTTTCGGTGGAAACAAGTAGCGCTGTTTCGCTATCTACACCACTTAGTCTTAGCAAATTTACTACAGCAAACAAAAGGTCGCCGCCTTCCATTTGCTTGTCACTTTCCGCTGCCTGCAAAAACTCATTTAGTTCTTCGGCTACCTTGCCGGCAACTTGAGATACACTTTCAAATTCGTATCCGCCCTTGGAAGCACGAGAGGATATTTTTTGACAACGCATTAGCGCAGTCATGCTGCGTGGTACGTCCAAAACGTTTTGTGCGGTGCCATTTATCTTGTGTTCCTTTTGCTTTTGCTTGTTCCATACGTCCAACGATTCGCTAGAGTTAGCGGCATGTACACCTGCAAATACGTGTGGGTGACGGTCAACTAGTTTGCAAGCCAAACCGCTGAAAACTGTGTTTACTTCAAATTCGCCATCTTCATAGCCAATTTGCAAATGGAACAAAACCTGCATTAGCAAGTCGCCAAGCTCTTCCACAATGTGTGGAAGATCGTCACGTTCCAACGCGTCAGCCAGTTCGTAAGCTTCTTCAATTACGTTCTTGATAATGGAGTGATGTGTTTGTTCCCTATCCCAAGGACAACCATCTGGAGCACGAAGTCTTGTCATAATGTCAGCACAGTCGTAAAAATCGAAAGTGCGCCTTTGTGTTAGTTCCATTGGAGCAATGAACAAAGTTGATTGGTAGCAAAAATCCTGTTTGCATAAATCTGCCAAAGCAAGTTTGACAACCTTTGTTCCGTTGGACAACACCACTGGAGTTTGATCGTCAAAGATAGTGAGAAGCTTTAGTTGAATATCGCTTGCTACGTATTGGTCATCAATGCAAGTGATAACTGTAGGTACAGCATACAACCTTGTTGCGGAGCAAGCTTGTTCGGCAGTTAGCAACATTGTTTGCGCTGGCAAGCAGTTGCCCACCACGTCGCTGTGTAGAGATACACCAGCAATAACCTTGCAACCATCTAGTAGCTGAACGGCGGTGTCGTCCGCCCCTGCACCCACAACGCAGAACACAACGTTTTTGTCAGCGTAGGAAGAAAGCATATCTACAATTAGCTCGTTGAGATGGTCAAAGTCTTCCGCCTGCTCGTACAAGCTGTCACAGTATACTGCATCGTTGCGAATTTCCAAAACTGTTGCAGCAGCGTGAGTAAGTTGTGATTTTACCACAACCACGTCAGCAGCCTTGATTGCCGACAAACCATCCATTGTAAGGTCGCCTTGTTTGCGTCCCATACCAACAACTGTTATCATTTGTAATCTCCTTGTTATACCTTGGACTTGACACGTCTAAGCTCGGAGCTATCAAATACTCCAAGCAACAATAACGCACAAAAGTATGCAATACCAGCCAACCCAATGAGCGCCAACGTGCCCAACTTGGAAGCAAACAGTCTTTGCCCAAAAGCAACGCACAACGTGATAAACAACGTCATTACCATTGCACAAGAAACGGGCTTGACAAGGCTAGCGGTAACATCCACTTTTAATCCAATTTTCTTTCGTAGATAGATTATAACACATACTGCGGCAAAAAGATAGCACATAGTTTCAGAAATTGCCGCACCAAAAATATTTATATTTTGGTTAGGTAACAAAATAAGGTTGCATACCGCCTTGACTACAATAGACAAGGAAACTATTACCACCGTAGCATAGGGCTTGCCCACCGCTTGGCATACCGATATTGCCGTTTGAGTAATCGCCAAAAAGACAATAGACATACCCGACAAACTTAGCAGTATCGATGAAATATAAATTTCATTTTCCGGTAGTGAGCCATACAACAACTCCAATATTGGCCTAGACAAAGCAATCATCCCCAGAGCACAAGGCAGAGCAATTACAAGTGTTAGTTTGAGTGCAGAGTTGTACCCTTTTTGCAACACACTGTTGTCACTAGCGTAGTACCGTTGCGTTATTCCGGGCAATGCCGAAACAGCAACACCACTACTTAAGGCAATAGGTAAACCAAGCATACTGTTAACAGGTCCTGTCCACAATCCGTACATTTCGGTAGCATTGTTTACACGCAACAAATTGACAACCATAACGGAGTCGACAACTTGCGATAACTGCATAGCAAAGCCACCTAAGGCTACTGGTACGGCAATTAAAGCAACTTGCTGTGCAGTTTGCTTGAGTTCTTCCCTTGGCAAATGTACGGATAGCTGTCGATGCTTTTTTCTGTGAGATAGGTACACAATACTCATTATCAGTAACGAGCCAAACTCGCTAACTGTGATTGCAAAAACAGCGCCAAGCACCGCTTGAACAACGTTTGGCATAAGCTTGACGGCAAGACTCAACCCTACAATCAGCTTGACTATTTGCTCAATTACCGTTGTTACACCGCTAGGCACCATGTTCATATTACCCTGAAAATATGCCTTGAGCACGTTGGTAATTGGAACAAAAATCAATGCCGGAGCAACCACAACAAATGCCATTGCTGTGTCAACGTTGCCTTGTGCCTTGGCAATAAAGGTGGATAAAACTGCCATAAACAATTCACTAACTACCCCAAAACACAACAGTAATCCAAAGGCAAACTTAAAGTATTTTCTTCCTTGAATTTTGTTATCTAACTGATTGCTTTGTGCAATAAGCTTAGACAAAGCAACAGGCACACCAGCTTGCGCCACAGTCAAAAACAAAATGTAAGGCGGAAAGACAAGTTGATACAACCCCATGCCATAGCTACCCAAAATGTTGGTTAGTGGTATTCGATACAAGGCGCCCAACACCTTGGCAAGCAATCCACCAAGGCTCAAAACTAATGCACCAGACAAAAAACTTTTTTCTTTTTTCATAGTACATATAGTATGTAAATAACTGGTCAAAAATATCTACTCACAAAATACTTTTTAATCCTTATACTTTTGCTCAATAAAAAAGCACCAAAACAATTTGGTGCTCTAATTTATTTTAGTTTTTATACTATTCTTCTGATTGATATATGGCGCTGACTTGATTGTAAAAGTCCTGTAAAACCTTGTCGGTAGTGATAAAGGTCATCCCCATTTGGATGGACTGCATAACCATTTGACCATCTTCTTGGTTGGTGCATCCCCAGCTAGTTTCAATATCTTGCGCTGGTTGCACGTTAATAAATGATGCTGGTGGCATACGGCAATTATCCCCAATAGACATATAGAAGTCCATATAGCTAAACCTTTCTCCATTGGGTTTGAGGTAAATTGATGCCATGATATTTCCCCACACACGCATACTGCACCTAAAGGCAGTTCCGTCGGACAAAACGGGCACGCCCCTGTCTTGCATTTGATGATCTTCGCCTGCAAACATATAGCGTCCTTGAACAATGGCATTGCGAACAGCCGTCAATGCACTGTTTAGTTCCTGCATATCTTGATACTTTTTGGTTGGATACTCATCTTCGAAAAACGTCCAACCAACGACCTTTAATTGCTCCATTTGTACACTCCAGTTGTTCTACTTGTCGGTTATTGCGGTTAACCTTCGATAAGTGGGCTGTCGTTTTCGTAGTCGAACCAAGGGTAGTTTTGCCACTTGCCACCATTTACACGGTGGAATTCTTCTACAACGTTTGTCCAACGCATACAGCTAAATTGGTCGGGAACAAATTGCAAAAATTCCCCTTCTGCTGCGTAGGTGTAGAAGAAACTAGCATCCACGGGCAAACAAATTGTGTTGATGTTTTCACTGCGGATGTGTACCGTCCAAGGTTGACCGTTGCGTGTGCCTGTGTAGGTTAAACCAGTTTTATCCATACGCAAAGTGCCGTCGCCAACAATATCGGCAACCTTCTTTTTGGTCATATACTTGTAATCACGCATCAAGCCAAGTTGAACGTGTTCTTCAATGGCAAAATTGGGATCTGCCAAAATCTTGCGACGAATATCGCGGCGCTGATTGTCGCACCACTCCTTGATATTTGCTGGAATACGACTGCCTGGCAATGGTACAAGGTTGTACTTGTTATCCAATGTAGCGCCGTTGCCACAATGCTTGCAAACAATTGTGTTGTCACTTGCTTCCATTTGCATTTCCGTTCCGCAAGCGGGGCACTTGTACAGCAGTTGGTGTAGGTTGTGAGCAACGTCGCCCCTACATTTGTAGCTATGTTGAAGCTCCTTGTTCCAAGCGTAGTCGTCGGTGTAGATTGCTTCGTCCACTATTTGTTGAACTTGGTGCTCGTCGAGTGTTTTGAGTTGTTCGGGATTGAACAGTTCAAATACTTCCACAACAACCTTGCCGTAACGTTCCTTGACGTCAAACTTGGGGCTGACAAAGTATCCACCGTGGATACGCAAGCCCAGTACGTGAGCACCAAAGTGCTTGATAAGCTTGCCTGTACCTAGCATAGAAGGTTGTTGTGCGCCACTTGCTGTGCTCATACCACAAGGGAACAATGCAATTGTGCCTTCCTTGCTCTTTTTGAGAATCTTGGTGCAACCCCTGATGGTTGTCATATCTGGGTAAAAGTTCTTTTTGGGAATAACGTGTGCAAGCTTGAACACAAGTTGCAAGTGGTCACGGTGAAATTCGTTTTCCGCAGCTATGTAGTTGATTCGGCGTCCCTTTACAGCAAACACAACAAATGCGTAGTCCATACGGGATGCGTGGTTGCTAACAACAATCAAGGGCTTACCCTTGTACTTGCTCATATCAACACTACTTTGAATTTCTACCTTGCACTTTTTGTAGTACAAAATGTTTGCCAAAATCTTGAACACAGCCCAAACTGGTCTAGATGGTTTTTTTATTTTTAGGTTTTTAACTTTTTCGTTAAGTGTAGTTTTCAAAAATTTATCCCCCGAGTTAGTTTTTGTTTTTTCCTTTGTAAATATTGATTACACCCCAAGTATTATAGCATAAATACCCGCACTAAACAACACAAAAAGCACATTTTAGTGGCAGTTTTGCTATTTTTGACGCGGAATACAAAAAAAATATGAATTGAAAAATTAAGTAATTACTACATTGTTCCGTGCTTTTACAAAACAGCTTGTTTTGTATCTGTAGCGATATACCGCCAAAAACCAACCAGAGCTTGCGACAGTAGCCCAAGGCGATGAAACAAGAAATGATTGGTTAGCCACAAGACGATTTGGCTAGTAGAACACACGCAAGGGCTGTGTTGTTGTGAAGTAAGTTACTGGAGATACCTGACTGAATAAAACACAGATGATTGTGCAATGTTGTATCGCCATAAACCAACCAGAGTTTGAGATAGTAGCCCAAGGCGATGGAACAAGAAATGATTGGTTAGCCACAAGGCGATTTGGCTAGTAGAACACCAGCAAGGGCTGTGTTGTTGTGAAGGAAGTTACTGGAGGTACCTGACTGAACAAAACACAGATGATTGCGCAATGTTGTACCGCCATAAACCAACTAGAGCTTGCGACAGTAGCCCAAGGCGATGGAACAAGAAATGATTGGTTAGCCACAAGGCGATTTGGCTAGTAGAACACCAGCAAGGGCTGTGTTGTTGTGAAGGAAGTTACTGGAGGTACCTGACTGAACA
>JAFTHP010000053.1 GCA_017457305.1 Clostridia bacterium
CACTAGCAACTTTTGCTATTTGCTTTGCTGGAGTGCTAATTGGAAAACGCTTTGGTGACAAACTAGGTAACAAAGCGGTAATTATTGGCGGTTCCATATTAATACTTATTGGAATTGAAATTTGCATCACAAGTTTTATATGACATATACAAAAATAAATGCAAACGCTTACTAGGTTGCCTTTTTTTATTTCAATCTGCTAAAAATGTATATTTATGCAGTTGTGATTAAGTAATTTTTTGAATTATTGGATGTATGTCTATGTATAATATAAAATAAATTAAATATATTTGTAGTTAGCAGGCAAAGAAGCAATAAGCATCGGTAAATATCGTAACAACCGATTTAATAATTGCAAATGCTGGCGAGAAAGGAATCAAAAGAACAAGAATTACCGAAGCAGTAAACAAACCATCATTTTCATAATCGGTGCTTACGTACTCCTTTTTGCCACCATTGATTACGTACCATTTACGTACTGCTCTTCCTAGGCCTTCTCGCTTTAAAGTATCAAAGCCATCCTTTGCCATGTCCCAAAAATCTTTAATTGTACTAGGGATAGCCCAAAGGGATGAGAATATCAATAATACCAAAACAATAGTAAGCACACCTAACGCCTTGATTTCTCTAACCAAAACGTCAACAAGAACTTCAGTGTTGGTATCAAAAATTGAATAGTCAATACCTAAGGCTTTGTAGTCGATACTTGTTTCTAGATAGCCATCAAAAACAATGTTAGAATTGCCTAAAACTGACGTTTCCTCTGTCATGATGTCGGAAGTTGCACCAAGCGTCAAGGTCAATAGGTAACCTTCGGAAGCTTTTATTACCTCATAAGCCTTGTCGACATCATTAAGACTTTCGGAATAAATGTTAGTGACTTGCGCAGGAACCTCTTTACCGTCTTCCGTGGTAAAGGAATAATACTTTCCATTTACCATCATTCTAGATGGATAATGAGATGCGTTATAGCCGAAATCCCTTATAATCTTTGACGTAAAGTTGATTCTCAAACTGTTCAACAACGCCTTATCTATGGTTGTTTTTTGTTCTGCTGTTGCGTTATTGTAAATCAACTTTTCAAATTCCGATTTTTCGTGAACAATATCATCAACAAATAAATGAAGCTTTATCCCATCGAAGGCTTTTTCCGTGCTGTAACCATAATTTAAGGTTAATGTAACTTTACCATCATTATCCACAGAACCAGCACAACTATATCCAGGTAATGTTTCTATGTACAATACACCAGGATTAGCTCTTGCATCCGCAATAGAACCCTTTTTTACAGATGTCACACCAAGATCAATATGCGAAATAGATGCATCATAGTTTAACAGCGCCAAGTAAGCCAAAAATATGATTCCTATGGCCAATCCTATGATTCTGGCAAAAAATCTGCCAATTATCCTTAATCTCGTCATAGATTATCCATCCCCCTTTGATACAATAGATATTTTAGTTAATTTTACCACACTTTGCTCTATTATTCAAGCATAAAAGAAAAATATTGGCGAACAAATACATTATTAAAATAGTCTAGGCAAATATCAACCTTAGTGGAACCTATTATTCTGCTGATTTTAAAAAATAATTACTGAAAAGAAAACCTTTACAAGAAATTAAACAACATTATACATAAAACAAAAAGACAAGCTTACTTGCTTGTCTTTGTTTGGTTACGACCAAATGGGAAGGTCGCGTAATTGGTGCCGATGACCGGACTCGTAAGGAACGAAGTGACGGAATAGCGAAACAAAGTGAAGCGTCACGTTATTTCGACAAAAGGTTGAGTCACAGCTTAGCGACCGACCAACAGGAGTAAACATAAAAAGACAAGCTCCTTGGCTTGTCTTTATTTGGTTACGACCAAATGGGAAGGTCGCATAATTGGTGCCGATGACCGGACTCGAACCGGTACGACTGTTAAGGTCGAGGGATTTTAAGTCCCTTGCGTCTGCCTATTTCGCCACATCGGCATAGCACCTTGATTGATACCTTGATAATAATAACACACTTGAAAAATTGTGTCAACAAGTGGTTATTTAGAAAATTAAACTTTTGTTATCAGCAAATCAAAATTAAGCAGAAACAAATGTAATAAAAAAAATCTCGCTCAATCGAACGAGATTTTTGGGCTGGAGGCACCACCCAGATTCGGACTGGGGGTGAAGCTGTTGCAGAGCTCTGCCTTACCACTTGGCTATGGTGCCGCACAAGTCCTATACATAATACCAAAGAAACATAAAAAATGCAACACTTTTGGGCAATATTTATAACAAAAATTTTGTTATTTGCTTTTTAGCAACTTGTTAATAATAAATACTTGCAACCTAGCTGGTAATATGCTTAGAAGTCGCAAACCAATGTTGCGGTTGATATTGTAAACATATCTAGGGCGCTGAGCTGAAACAGCCCTACCAACAACCTTGGCTAATCTCTCGGGGGAGATATGTTTAGACTCAACAGACTGAACAATTTTCAAGAACCTTTTAGAGTTGTCCTTGTATAGTTGGGTGTTATCACAAAAAGCATTGATGTTAGCCATTGTGTCGTCTAACAACTGAGTCTTGACAGCACCCGGACGAATAACGGAAACATGCATACCGAGCAATGAAACTTCCATACGCAATGAGAAGGCGTACTTTTCTACTGCGGCTTTGGTAATGCCATAAAGACCAGTGAATGGCAAAGGGTTTAAAGGCGCAAGCTCACTTGAGGTAATAACAAAACGGCTCCCTTTGCGCATTAATGGAGCAAAGATTTTGTTTACACGGTATACCCCTAAAAAGTTGATATCAAATACTTGCTGGTACTGTTTTGGGCAAATTTCAATGAGAGAATTCATCCTGTAAATTCCTGCAACGTACACTATTGCATGAAGAAAAAAGCCATCGACAGCAATTTGATTATATATTGCCTGTAATTGCTCAAAATCCGTTACGTCACCTTGAAAATAGTTGATATTATCAATTTTTGCACTATTTTGTATATCTATGCCTGTAATAATATATCCTTTTTTCATCAAATTGGCACAAATAGCAGCGCCCATGCCACCATTGCAACCAACAACTAGAACATTTTTCATTGATAACACCTCTCTTTTATTACAACAAGATTATACACGATATGCTTGTAAATGACAATAATTTATCTAAAAATGAGTTAGTACAAAATCGCTAGAAAAAGAAATGCATCATCCACAAAGAATGATGCATTTGTCATTAATTCTTCATTTGATTAACAAAATACTCTTATAGAATAGTTACCAAAGAAAATTAGATAAGTGTGAGAATTGATATAAATACACTATCTCTTCTTTTCCTTTCTACGTTTATCGTTAATAATATTTAGGGCGGCTTCGTCGATAAGTGTAATGCCTTCTTCACGAGCAATGTTAACCATTTGTGTTAGAGCTGCCTTTAGGAATACACGTGGAATTTTTGTGAGTTTAGCACAAGCTTCTTTTGTAAACTTGATTTTGTCGTCTATGCGATCTGCAGCATACATTACGGAATTTACATCACCATCTTTTGCTTGAATCTTAGCAGAGAAAGGACGGCGGAATTTACTGCACCAGAAATTTGTACTATCACGATAGCCATAGTCGACTGGAACTCGTGGATATCCACCAGCTGTAACACCATTGATAATTGTATTGTAGTACTTTTCCTTCATCCAGATTTTGTCAATCTTGAGTATAAAGTGAGCACCAAATTTGCTTGTGATACCATTGAAATTACGGTATGGTGGTTCGTAGCCTTCTAATTGACCTGGTTGATCCAAATACGCATCCTCCAAAGTGTCATCCCAAGTACACTCGAAAACTTGGAAACTTTCTTCTACAAGCTGCGGACGATCTTCTCCCAATTCGCTATTTACCAAAGTAAACAAACAGTCCTTCATCTTTTCTTCCGTAGTGTCACCAGGAAATCCTAGTCTAACGGCTTCTTTGAAATACTTCTTTTCGTCAGTAATGAAGTTAAGGGTACATTTCTTAGTACGCAAAATGTTTTGTGCTGTATTACTGCTGTTACGAGCTTCCAAAATCATTGCATAGTAATCTTTGCCAGCAATGTAGTATGGGAAGCAAAGGGAATATGAACCAATATTTGTTTGACCGCTTGGAGAAACTGTGCTAATCAAAATTGTTGGCATTGGATAAAAAGAGCTGGTTTGGTAGAAATTATCTACAATTCGTAAATCCTTAAACTTTTCCATGATGTACTCCTATATAATATTTGATCTATACTATTATAACATTTATTTTCGTTTTGTAAAGGGGTTGCTGCAAATTATGTAAAAAAAATGGTTAATCTATTTTAAAAATTCAACATCAACTTATGAATAAATATTAATATTCTAAACTATACATATTATACCTTCTGATGTATCTTTATACATTAATATTGATGGAAGCAATCAAAATCTGCAAATATATAATATATTAAATTCAAGAAAGCAGATTAAGCAAGCAGTCATATAGAATTATTACAATGAAAAAATTGCAACAATTTTACAAAGAAAAGCTTAACCTTTTGTTAACAGCATGAAAAAGCGCTTTTCACGGAGCTTAACAATAAGAATACTTTAATATGACATAGACAACCAAATCGACCAAATAAAATATCCCACCAAAAATGATGGGATATTTGTAATTTCAATATTGTTTATTCTGTATAAACCGTTATTTCAACCACACCATATTAACTCCAAAGCAGGGATTTGTTGCTAGTACGATATAACGATAACGCAAAAATTATTCTACACTCAAAATGTAGTAGTACAATGGTTGTCCACCGTAGTGAAGAATAAATTCGATATCAGGATGCTTTTCTTCCAAAGATGAAATATAAGCTTCGGCATCTTCTTCGGAAACATCTTGACCATAGTACAATGTAACAACTTCCTTGTCTTCGGTAAGCATACTTTCAATCAAAGCTGTTGTAACATCTTGGATATCCTTGCCGGATCTTACAATTTTGCCCTTGTCGATACCAATAATATCACCTTTTTTGATTACAAGGCTGTCAATAACGGTATCACGAACAGCATATGTAACTTGACCAGCATCAATTGTTGAAAATGCTGCAGTCATATTTTCCAAGTTTTCGCTCAAGGATGCATCTGGACTGAAATTCAAGCAAGCTGCAAGACCTTGTGGAATATCTTTTGTAGGCAAAACAAAGATATTACGGTTTTGGATAAGAGTACGAGATTGTTCAGCAGACAAGATAATATTCTTGTTGTTTGGCAAAATGATGATATTTTCTGCGTTAATCTTGCGAACAGCACGTGCAATGTCATCGGCAGATGGATTCATTGTTTGACCACCTTCGATTACTTGATCTACGAGCAAATCCTTGAAGATAGCGCTAAAGCCTTCGCCGGCACAAACTGCCAAGATACCAATTTGATTACGTTCAGCTTCGTATCTAGCACGGAGTTGACGGTTTTGTTCCATCATGTTTTCGATCTTGATTTTGTCAATTTCGCCAAGCATGATAGCTTTGGACAAAGCTTTACCAGGGTTATTTGTGTGAACGTGAACCTTGATCAAAGAAAGGTCACCAATGCAGATAACAGAGTTACCAATTTCGTTCAAATAATCGCGCAATTTGTCAATATCTGTGACTGTTGTGCGTTTTTTGATGTTTGTAATGAAAAATTCTGTGCAGTAACCAAAATCCAATTCGCCCAGAGACTCGTAGTCAAGAATCAATTCGCTATCATCAGGGAAAGCGGAATCGATGGAGGCGGACTTTGTGTCAGCTACGGCATATTCTTCAGCGCCAGTAATTTCCTGGTCCAAGTAACCCATGATGAGTCCCTTGAACAATACGATAAGACCGTATCCGCCGCTATCTACAACTCCGGCTTTCTTCAATACGTCTAGCATATCGGGAGTTTGAGCAAGAACAAGTTCGCCCTTTTCCAAAATGCCGTTCATCAATTTTTCGATATTGTTTGTGCGCTTAGCCAAATCGATAGCTTCTTCGGCCATACCGCGGATTACTGTAAGAATTGTACCTTCCTTTGGTTTGGAAACGGCACGATAAGCAAGTTCTGCGCCTTCACGCATGCCCTTTGCAAAAGTTTTTGCATCGCATTCGTCAGACTTTGCGATAGCATTGCTAAATCCCTTAAGAATTTGTGACAAAATAACACCGGAGTTACCTCTTGCACCGCGCAATGCGCCCTTTGCAAGTTTGTCGGCAAACTCTGCCATAGATGTGCTTGTTAGACTGGAAATTTCTTTAACGGCGGATACCATTGTCAAAGACATGTTTGTACCTGTATCGCCATCGGGAACTGGGAAAACGTTCAAAGCGTCAACTTGTGCTTTGTTAACTTCGAGCATTTTTCCTGCCGCTATAAACATCCTTTTCATCAAGGAAGCGGTTATATGAGTTTTATTAGAATAAGCAGAAGACATTTATATTTCCTCTCGATTTCGTAAAGTAAGTAAAGTGGACCTTGAACAACTTTATAGTTTTACGCCAACAACGTGAACGTCAATGGAATCTACAATCATGCCAGTAAAATGTTCAAGACCGTATTTTACTGTGTTTTTCAAACTTAGGGAAACTGCTGAAACGGGAAGACCATACTTAATTTTTACAAATAGGTCGACAAAAATTCTATCTCCTTTGGTAGCTACGCGAACACCGCGACTTTTGCCACTACGTCTAAAAAGGTCAGAAAAAGAATCGGAAAAGCCGAATGGAACCATCTCCACCACGCCATAACACTCCGATGCATAATGTCCTGCTATTGATGCTATAACATCATCTGTAACTGAAATAATACCATATGAGTTCCTGGTACGCAATGACATCTCTTTTTCCTCCTGTACACAGTTACATACATTTTACCAAGAAAATGCAATTATTTCAAGCCTTTTTACATTAAATGTGCCCAAAAATAAAAATATTTTGAAAAAGTCCTTTATTTTTCGATTTTTTACTGCATTTTGCTTGCCAAAAATTGCAAACAATGTTATTATAATCAAGCGTGAAAATTAAGCAAAAATTATCATCCAGCACGGAGGTGTCAATATGTCAAAGGTATGTGCTATATGCGGAAAAAGCAAAATGTCAGGTAACAAGGTTTCTCACTCCAACAGAAAGACTCCTAAAACCTACAGCGCTAATCTCAAAAAAGTAACAGTGGAAATCAACGGAAGAGCATCCACAGAATACGTTTGCACACGTTGCATGAGAACAGCTAACAAAGAGCAATAATCAAACTGCATCTAATGGCCTCGATTTAGTCGAGGCTTTTTTTATTGATTTTGCCAATGCTTTAGCAAATTCTCAATATTACACTAATTTGACGATTTTGTTATAGACAATAGACAATAAAGTATATCTTAATGTTAAATTTTCTTCTAGAACCCTACTGATATACACTATTTGCCCATTAAAGGTTGTTTTTTGTAACAAATTGTGCTAAAATGTGACAAATAGGAGGTGTAAACCATGCTATCACTACTACTTGAAAGTGCTGCCGCTGTCGGCAACAGTTGGTCATTACCATTTGAAGATGCTTTCATCATTTGGCTACAGTCTCTTGGTGGAAAAGATTCCTTTATTTACCTAATAATGCAATTTATCACATTGTTTGGCGAGGAAGCATTGCTTGTTGGAACTATGGGACTTATCTACTGGGGATTTGACAAATCTCGCGGAGAAAGAGTTGGTTTTATGCTTATGGCAAACTGCTTGCTAAATCCAATGCTCAAAAACGTTGTTTGTCGCAGCAGACCACACATTTCCAATACAAACATCCATAACTTTAAAGACGTTGAGGGATACAGTTTCCCATCCGGTCACAGCAGTAGCGCTGCAGCAACATACGGTGGAGCAGCAGCCGTTTACAAAGACAAAAAGTTTAAGTGGCTGTGGGCGTTTGCCATTGTAATGCCAATTCTTGTTGCACTATCACGCAACTATCTAGGCGCACACTACATAACCGACGTTGTTTGCGGACTTGCGCTTGGTACGTGTGTTGTAATTCTATCGCAATATTTGTACAAAGTTGTTCCAAATAAGTATTGGATTTATATTGGCGCACTTGTGATTGGTATCCCAGGATTTTTCTACTGCACAACTAACGATTTCTTTACTGGGTACGGCATTTTGCTAGGTTTTGTTTGCGGTATATTCTTTGAAGAAAAAATAACAAAGTTCGAAAACACCAAGATTTGGTGGAGAATTGCATTGCGTGTTGCTATCGGTGGCGGATTGTTCCTTGGTTTGAACGAACTGTTCAAAGCAACTGTTGGCCTAATCTACCCAACATACAAAGAAAACGTTTGGTTTGAACATATTTTCCGTGTGCTAAGATACGGCTCAATTGTTTTCTTGATGATTGGCGTTTATCCAATGCTATTTAGAGTAGGCGACAAACTGTTTACCAAATGGGGCTGGATAAAGGACACCGAAACAACAACCACTACCCAAGAAACAATATCCATTGAAGACGTTGTTACTGAATAACTAAATCAAACAACAAAGGGCATCACAACTAAGTGATGCCCTTTTTTATTAGCAATGAAACATCAATGGATAGAATAGGTTGATGCTAAAACAATTTAGACAACTACAATATTCTTAATATATGATGAGTACACTGTTATTAAACAAAGTATTAGGCAAAATAAAAAGTGTCGAACAAGTATTAGTTCAACACTTTGATTGTTATTTTATGACAAATTTTGCTAGCAATACCTTTAAGATTCTGCCAACGAAGCTTGGCAATTTGTAACAAATAATTCTACTTTTCATAACACAAAATCCCCTTTTTCTACATTATATGCAGTAATTTGGAAAATGTGCAAAAATTAACTTATCTAAGGTTGGAAATAGCTTTTTCCCAGTTATCTGTATTGACAATGGCACTACCTGCAACTAAAACGTTTGCGCCCGCTTTCTTTACCAAAGGAGCAGTTTGAGTGTTAATTCCGCCATCCACTTGGATGAGAATATCGGGGTTTAGAGCGCGAATTTGAGCAATGCGTTCAACTGCACTAGGCATAAACTTTTGTCCGCCAAAACCTGGCTCAACGCTCATAACCAGCACCATATCTACAAGTGGCAAATATGGTTCGATTTCGGCTACTGGAGTTGCAGGCTTGATGGAAATGCCCACCTTGCAACTGCTCTTTTTGATTGCCTTTATGGTTGCAACAACGTCCTTTGCTGCTTCCATATGGAAGGTAATGATATCCGCACCAGCCTTGGCATAGTTATCTACTACGTTGATTGGATCAACCACCATCAAGTGAACGTCAAGTGGAATAGTTACCGCTTGTTTTACTTGGGAAACTAGTTGCCAATCAAAGGTGCTGTTGGGAACAAAAATGCCATCCATAACGTCCAAATGAATCCAATCGGCACCATCACGTTGAAGCTTGGCGCATTGTGTTTGGATATTAGAAAAATCAAGTGTTAGTATTGAAGGGCTGATAAGAACTTTTTTCATAATTATCTACTATAAAATATCAAAATTAGTATTGATCTTTTTCTTTTTCCTTGAGTTCGTTGAATTCTTCAACATATCTGTCGTAGCGCTCTTTGTTTAGTCGACCTTCTGCCACGGCTTGTCTTACACAACAATCTGGTTCAACGGTGTGGGTGCAAGACGTATATTTGCAACCGCCAATTTGAACAAAATCGTCTAAATACAAATGCAAATCTTCCGAACGGATATCATCTAAATCACACAAGGAGAAACCGCAAGTATCTACAACGTAACCATCAAATACCTTGTGAATACTGCTATGTCTTGTTGTATGTGTGCCACGGCCGGTTTTTTGTGACAATCCACCAACTTGACCGTTAAATGAAGGCAACAAAGCGTTCAAAATGGACGTTTTGCCAACGGCTGATTGACCTGCAAAACAGCACACTTTGCCGCTTATATAGTCTTTTAGCGCGTCCACGTTGCCCGATACTGCTGACATACTGACGATATCGGCAATACCGTTGTAATTTGATTGTACTTGGTTTAGAGTGTCAACTGTAAGATCGGTTTTGTTTACCACAATTACTGGCTCAATGCCCTGCTTAAAGCAGTTGATTAGTACCTTATCTGCAAGATAAAAGTCTGGCTGAGGCTCACTTGCAAGCACTAAAAAGCAAAGGTCAACGTTGGCTATTTCTGGGCGGTAAAGTTTGTTTTTGCGTGGCAAAACTTCTACAATTACCCCTTTTCCCTTGCCCAAGTCTTCAAACTGAACGTTGTCTCCAACTAGAACGTCTAGTTGCTTGTAACGCAGTTTTTTAGGGGAAAAACAGGTATACTTGCGTTCTTCAGCTAGAACAGTAAAAACACCACCTACGCCCTTGACAATGCGACCACTAAGTAGTTTACTCTTCATTGTCGCCCTCCAAATAACGTTTGCGAAGTTGCCCGCAAGCCCCCTCGATATCGCGCCCCATACTGCGACGTCGTGTTGCCGAAATGCCTAGTTTTTCCAAATAGGAAATAAACTTTTTTAGAGTGTTTTCGCTAGTTCCCTTTAGTCCTGTTTCCTTGACTGGGTTCAAAGCGATTATATTGACGTGAACGGATAGTCCGCGCAGTAAACTTGCAAGTTTGAGAGCATGAGAATAACTGTCATTTTGACCGTCAATTAGAGTGTATTCCACAATAACTCTGCGACCTGTTTTGTCAAAATAGTATCTTAGCGCATCCACAGCTTGCTCAACGGAATAAGCCTTGGTGATGGGCATAATTTGATAACGTTGATCGTTAAAAGCATTGTGCAAGCTTAGTGTCAAGTTGACGTTGTAGCCTTCGTCGGCAAGTTGCTTCATTTGTGGCACAAGACCACAAGTGGACAAAGAAATGTTGCGTTCAGAGATGTTTAGACCATCGGGACTGCTAACAAGTTGTAAAAACTTGGTTACATTTTGATAGTTATCCAATGGTTCTCCACTACCCATCAATACAATATTGGTTACGTATCTTTCCTGACCGTTTCCTAGGGCATTAACTGCAATTACCTGGCCAAGAATTTCGCCAGCGGACAAACTGCGCACTAATCCCCCGAGTGTACTTGCGCAGAACTTGCAACCCATACGACAACCAACTTGGCTAGAAACACACAAGGTGTTGCCATACTTATATTTCATTAGCACGCCTTCAACCAAGTTGCCGTCACTCATCTTGAAAAGGAACTTTTGCGTGCCATCAATTTGTGAAGTTAACGTTTGAATAATTGTACAAGAAAGGGCTACGCACTTTTCCTTTAGTTGACTGCGTAGTTGCTTGCTAATGTTGGTCATACCATCAAAATCTACACCTTTGTTTAGCCAGCCGAAAATTTGCTTGGCAACAAAGGGTTTAACGGAAAAGTTTTCCGTCAAATATGTGGTAAGCTCTGTTAAGTTGTAATCTTGTAAAATTATCATTTGTTAACTGATTCGTTGCAAAACTGCAACATAAAATCCTTGTATGCCATCTTTGTGTGGCAAAAATTGATATGTACCTTGCCCGTTAGCTAGTGGAAACTGTGGCAAAGAGATTGCTGAAAGTTGAAAATTGGGGTTTGCGTTTAGGAATTTTTTGATATTTTGACCATTTTCGTTGTAGAAAATTGTGCAAGTTGAATAAACAAGATGACCACCTACAGCAACGTAATTGCTACAATTTTGCAAAATTGCTTGTTGTAATTTCATCAAAGAAGAGATGTCTTCGTTTTGACGGAAAAGCTTGATATCTGGTCTGTTATCCAACACACCAAAACCGCTACAAGGAACGTCGCAAAGCACTGTGTCAAATTTGCTAACCATAGATTCGTCTAACTGAGTCATATCTGCAACTTTGGTGGTTACTGCTGTATTCATACGACTAGCATAACTGTTGATAAGCCCAACACGATGTGGATGGATATCGCAACACGTAACGTCAACGTGTGGGCAAAGCTGTTTTAGATAAATGCCCTTACCGCCAGGTGCTGAACAACAATCTAAAAAACTAGATTTGACAAAACCTGCGCATATACGAGAAATTGCCATAGATGACAGGCTTTGTATTGTACAGTTGCTATCCAATTGAGGAAGTTTACCTTCCACTACAAAAGCATCGTCAAAAATTGTTGGCGTTAGCTTTACGCCATATTCTTGTGATAGTTGTTGACAGTCAAGATTGCCTACAAATCGCATTGTGGTTGCATTTTGGGGCTTAAAAGATATGATTTGTTCAGCAACTTCCTTGCCGTAGTCCTTGATAACCTTTTTTACCGCCCACAATGGATAACTGTATCTAACACTAAGATTTTCAGCAAAATCAGTTGGGTAATCGTCGAAAGTAGATATTGTTGCAGAGATATGCTTGAGTGTGGCATTTACAAAACCGACTTGACGTTTGTCGCCTGTTAGCTTGGCAAGCTCGGCAATGTCGTTTACCACAGCATAAACAGGGATAGACAGCTCTTTTAGGCAGTAAACACCCATCTTTAAAAACAGCAAAACGGCTCCTTTGGGGAGCTTTTTTACATACTTTGAAATGATATACTGCAACAAAATGTCATTATCCAGTACACCATATACAAGCTTTGTGACAAGGGCCTTTTCCTGCGGTTTGCAAAGGGAAAGCGACTTGTTCAACGCAATACTACTAAAAGATTGCTCACTAAAAATCTCTTGTAGCGTTTGATAACTTTTTAGAAAAGCATTGTTCATTACTCACCCAAAATTGTGCCTACTTCGATGCGTTTTCCGCACAAAAATGCTGTTGTTGGCATACACTTGGAGTTTTCTGCCTGCAAAACTGTGATATACACAGCCTTGTTATCACCGCACATAACAGCAAGTTGTTTTTTGGTGCAAAGCACCACTTGACCGGGCACACCATCAAACTGCAAATCGCATGGACGAAGCTCGTGAATTTTTAGGCGCTTGCCTTGCCAAGTTGTCCAAGCAATCGGGCTAGGATTTAGAGCACGTACAAGGTTGATAATATCGGTGGATGACTTGCTCCAATCAATACGTTCTTGTTCGGCAGTAATCTTACCTGTGAAGGTAGCTTGTTCTTCGTCTTGTTCGGTGTAGACAGCTTGTCCTTTTTCAATAAGGTCAAGTGCTTCGATTACAGCTTCGGCACCCAACACGGAAAGACGTTCAAAAAGTTGTCCGTTAGTTTCAAATGGCAAAATATCCAAAGATTTTTTGACAATTGTTGGACCAGCATCTACCTTGCGAACTGTGTTCAAAATGGTAACACCAGTTTTTTCCAATCCTAGCAAAACTGCATACTGAATTGGTGCTGCACCACGAAGTTCGGGGAGTAACGAACCGTGAATATTGATGATGCCGTAAGGAGCAATATCAATAACTTCTTGCGATAGAATTTGACCATACGCCGCTGTTACCATAATATCAGGTGCCAAATCTTTGAGAATTTGCACACCATCACGGCTAACTTTTTCAAATTGATAAAGTGGAATATTGTGTTGCAAAGCAAACTTTTTTACAGCACAAAACTCTGTTCTGCCACGTGTGCCAACTTTGTCTGGTTGACAAACGCAAGCCAACAGCTGGTGATGTTCCATTATTGCTTGCAATGCTGGAATACCAAAATCGGGCGTTCCAAGAAAAATTACTTTCATTTGTTAGTCCTCATCAATGATTTTGCGAACCATCTTGTCGGCAAACAAAATGCCATCTAGGTGGTCCATTTCGTGCAAGAATACTCTTGCAAAATAACCTTCAGCGTGAAGTTGTTGCTTGTTACCATTGCGGTCGTAATATTCGATGTCGATAGTTTCTGGACGGCGAACAATACCCCTAAATCCAGGAACGGACAAGCAACCTTCATTATCTAGGCAACTTCCGCTACTTTTTACTAGAACTGGATTTACTAGCTCGTACAATTCGTCTTCCCACAATACGATAGCAACGCGTTTGAGTATGCCAACTTGGGGAGCGGCTAGGCCAAGGCCTTCGACAGCATTTAGGGTATCTAACATATCATCCAGTAGTTGATGTAGTTTAGCATCAAATTTTTCAACTGGTTTACATATCTTCTTGAGCAAAGGATCGCCCATTTTTACAATATTTCTTTTAGCCATAATAAACTTCCTAGGATAAATTTTGTGGGTTTCGTTCTACAAAAATTTGCACACCGCTCTTGGTTTTGTTATCACAAATAAAGAAGATTTGTGGCAACAAAGTGTCTACTTGATGTGGAGCTACTTTGAGCAAAATTTGAAAACGGAACTTTTTTTCTGCGCGTTTTAGTGGACAGCGCATTTTGTCAAGGTAGAAAAAGGCATCTTCGCACTCCGCTTTGAGATTGCAAAGGTCAGCAAAGTGTACTGTTAGTTGGTCAATACACTCCTGCTCGCTTTCTCCTTGATAAAGTATTCGTATAATCTCGGCAAAAGGTGGAAATTGCGATGCTTGGCGCAAGGATATTTCCCTCTTGTAAAAGCCGTTGTAGTCTTGTCTTGAAGCATACTGCAAGCAGTAATGGGTTGGTGTGTAAGTTTGCAACACAACCTTGCCCGGGACAACGTCTCTACCGCTACGACCAGCAACTTGTGTGATAAGTTGGAAGGTGCGCTCGGTGGCAAGATAATCTTCGTGATGAAGGCTTTGGTCGCCATCCAACACCCCTACAAGGGTAACCTTGGGGAAGTCGTGCCCCTTGGCTATCATTTGTGTACCAACAAGAATTTGCGCTTCTTGGTTGCCAAAAGCTTGTAGTATTTTGCCGTGACTTTCCTTAGTGGATGTTGTGTCGGCATCCATACGTAGCACCTTAACATCAGGATACATATGACTAAGCAAATCTACCACTTGTTGAGTGCCAATGCGTCCTTGTTTGAAACTGTGTTCTTTGCAAGAAGGACATTGGTCTAGCATATAGAAGTGCTTGCCACAATAGTGACACTTGAGTTGGTTGTCTTCCCTGTGAACAGTCAAGCTGACGTCACAATCGGTGCATTTTGCCACGTATCCGCACTTTGTGCACATCAAAAAGCTACTGTAACCACGTCTGTTGAGGAACAACATTGCTTGGTTACCCGCTTTCAACGTTTCGTCTAAACGTTCCTTTAGGGTGTTGGAGAAAATACTGCGGTTGCCCAAACGTGTTTCCATTGCCATATCGACAATTTCAACAGTAGGAAGTGGACGCTTATTGATGCGGTCGGGCATTGACAATAGTTGTAGCTTGCCGTGGGTTGCATCATAAAAGCTACCCAAACTTGGAGTTGCACTACCCAAAACCAAACAAGCACCACTTTGATTTGCACGATATTTTGCAACTTCAATGGTGTTGTAACGTGGGTTAAAATCACTAATGTAGCTTGAATCGTGTTCTTCGTCAATAATGATAGCGCCAATATTTGATAAAGGTGCAAAAACTGCACTTCTTGCGCCAATGGCAATCTTTGCTTCGCCACGTTTTAGACGCAACCACTCGTCAAATCTTTCACCTGTTGAAAGACCGCTATGCAAAAGTGCTACCGTATCGCCAAAACGTTGACGTAGTTGTCTTAGCATGTTGGGGGTTAAAGAAATTTCTGGCACAAGCATGATGCAACTTTTGCCCTGCTTTACCAAACGTTCTATGACCGTCAAATATACTTCTGTCTTGCCGCTACCAGTTACGCCGTGCAACAAAAACTTTCCGCCGTTACTGGATAAAATTGCATCAACTGCAATTTGTTGTGCTGGCATAAGTGTGCGTTCTTGTTGATTATCTACTTGCAACTGGGAATAGGGCTTGCGCCTTACTGCAACGGGCGAAAGTGTAACAAAACCCTTTTTAACAAGGCTTTGCAAAGCGCTATTACCAAACTGCGCATTGAGTTTTTCCGTTAAAGTTGCACCATTTTTATACAAAAAAGTCACTAAATCCCTTTGCTTGTGGGCAGAAGACTTTAGTGAAGCAAGTATATTGTCTATATTGTCATCGGTAAGAGTTGCTTGATTTTTGAACAACTCCTTAACACGATTTTTGCGCATTTCTGCAGGAATAAAAAGGCGCAAAACATCCACCCAACGAAGGTGGTATTGCTCGCGCATAAATGATCCCAACTCAATTAGAGAAGGGGAGATAACGGGAAAATCATCCAAACAGCAGATAATTTCCTTCAATTTTTCTGGCGGACAGGTGGTTGTGAGTTTTTCTTCGATAATGTATCCTTCGGTTTTGCGGTTACCAAAGTTGACGAGCACGCGGCTGCCCACTTGGTATCCCTCGCCCTTGTAGTCGAATATGCGGTCAATTTCACTAACCGATATGTCCACAATTACCGAGTAAATCATTTGCACAAGATCCTATCCAAGATTATATTTGCAACGTCGTGCTTGCTCATTTGTAGATAATCAGTAATACCTTCTCTTGTTACAAGAGATACTACGTTAGTATCCGAGCCAAAGACGTCATTTTGCTTGATATTGTTCAAAACTGCCAAATCGGCGTTCTTTTTGATTAGTTTTGCGCGTGCATTTTGTTCGCCATTGTCCGTTTCGGCGGAAAATACACACAAGAATTTATCCCCTTTTACTGCGCCAATAGCTTGGGCAATATCGGGATTTTTGACAAAGTTTACAGTTAGATTATCCGACTTAATTTTGCTTGTAGAAAATACCTGTGGACGGTAATCGCAAGGCGCACCAGCCATGATAAAAATGTCGTGGTTTTCCACTTGTTCCAAACAAACGTCGTGCATTTGTTGGGTGGTTTCAACGTTGATTACGTTGCAACGACTATCGATAGTTGCTGTGTGTCTACCAAGAACAACAGTTACGCTAGCACCACGAGCAAGAGCCATATCAGCCAAAGCGCTACCCATCTTTCCACTACTAAAGTTTGTGATAAAACGAGCATCATCCAACTTTTCGATAGTTGCACCACAAGTGATGAGAACACGTTTGCCAACCATATCCTGTACAGGGCACAGTAGATCAACGCAGTAGTCAACAATTTTTTGTGGATCGGCAAGTCTACCATCGCCATTATCCCCGCAAGCAAGGAACCCACTTTCTGCTGTTACAACGTGCACACCACGTTCAACCAAAGTTGTAACGTTTTGTGTGAAAGCAGGGCTGTGGTACATATTTGTGTTCATTGCTGGAGCAATTACAACAGGAGCTCTAGTAGCCATCAAGGTTGTGCTAAGCATATCATCGGCAATGCCCTGAGCATACTTGCCAACGATATTAGCTGTTGCAGGAGCAACCAAGAACAAATCGGCTTTTTTTGCAAGGGAAATGTGCTCCACCTCCCAATGATCGGGTGTAGCAAACATATCTGTAACAACGGGGCGGTTGGACAAAGTTTCAAATGTAAGTGGACTTACAAACTCTGTTGCGTGTTGAGTCATAATGATATCAACGTTTGCACCAAGCTTTTTAAATCCACGAACGATTGTGCATACCTTGTACACAGCAATGCCACCTGTTATTCCTATAACAATGTTTTTTCCTTGCAATTTTTGCATAATTATCCTACTGTAAAGTTATTTTACAATTTCTGTGATGTCATCATCAAATTCGCTTGCTGCGTAGCTGATGGGCTTGAAGTTTTGTGGAAGCTCTGGACTGTTGTTAAGTTCCTTTGCACGCTTAGCAATTACACAGCAAAGTGTGTACTTGTCGCCAGCTTTTTCTGTAAGTTGGTCAATAGGTGGTTTTGTGATCATTGTTAACTATCTCCTTTCATTCAAGATGGTAATAATTTCGTTTACAGCACGATCTAGTTCGTCATTTACGATGCAATAGTCGTACTTGTGACGTTGAGCAAGCTCTAGCTTGTTGCGTGCGATGCGAATTTGAATTTTATCTTCACTTTCTGTTCCGCGCTTGATAAGTCTTTCGTACAAGGCTTGTTCGCTTGGAGCTTCGATGAAGAACAAAATGCTATCTTTGTAGTTTTGTTTAACTTGGAAGGCGCCCTTTACGTCAATTTCCAAAACGACGTCTTTGCCGAAGTTGAGCATATCTACTACAAACTTCTTGGGTGTTCCGTAATAATGTTCAAAGTGTTGGTCGTACTCGAGCAGTTCGTTGTTGCGCACCATTTCCAAAAAAGTTTCGGTAGATACGAAAAAGTAACTGCGATCCTTGCGCTCGTTTGGACGAGGCGCACGTGTTGTTACAGAGCAACTAATTACTAAGTCAGGCATGTGCTTGAGTAGTTCTGCACAAATTGTTCCCTTTCCTGCGCCGCTTGGGCCGGAAATAATAATTAATCTTCCTTTTTTTGTTTGTTCCATAATTTTTTATCCCCTGTATGTAAAAAAGTATGTATTTTATTCTAAGTTTTGAATTTGTTCACGGATTTTTTCAATCTCGTTTTTCATTGAAAGTGCAACGTCTGTTAGTTCGATTAGTCCAGATTTACTGCAAATTGTATTAGTTTCACGATTGAACTCTTGGATTAGGAAGTCCAATTTTCTACCAACGGGGCCAGAACTAGCAAAAATTTCACGTGCATGCGCTATATGACTTGTTAATCGTGTAATTTCTTCGTCAATGCAACTTTTATCAGCGTAGAAACACAATTCGTTTGCTAGCTTTGCTTCGTCAAGTTGAACTTCGCCCAAAGCTTCGGTAACACGCTGACGTAGTTTTTCGCGATATTGTTCGTTTACCATTGGAGCATAACTTTTTACTTGGTCAAGAAGACTTTCGAAGTAAGCAATCTTTGCCAAAATGTCTGCTTTGAGTTTTTCCCCTTCCACACTTCTCATTTGGTTGAGATTTGCTACTGCTCGCTGCAAGGCTTGGGTAAGCATTTGACGGATAACTTGTTCGTCCTCTTCCACTTGTGTAATAGACAAAACATCCGGCTCACGCATAAGTGACTTTAGGTCCATTGTGCCGGCTAGTCCAGGAAAAGCCTGCAACAATGTGTTTGCCGCATTGAGATAACCTTCGGCAAGCTTGGTATCTACACTTACAACCTTGTCGCTATCCCCTTGCAAAGTGTAGGTGATGAACACATCCACGTGACCACGATTTAGACCAGCGCTGATTGTTTGACGAATAACGTCTTCAAAAGCAATAAAGGCACGTGGTATCTTGGTGGAAATATCCAAGAAACGATGGTTTACACTTTTCAATTCTACTGTTAGTTGGCGAGTATCGCTGCTTACAGTGCACTTGCCATAACCTGTCATACTGTTCATAATTACCTCAGCAAGAAAAATGTTTCTTACAACTATTTATATTAACACAAATATAATATTTTTTCAATGGATACAGCAAAATTTGCCTAAAAATACTCCAAAAATAACTCTATTGATTGATTAAATCAAGGAATTGTTGCTCGTCAATGATGGTAATGCCGAGTTTTTGAGCTTTTTGCAGTTTGCTACCAGCTTCCTCCCCAGCAATAACCAAGTTAACGGATTTACTAACTGAGCTAGCAAGTTCGCCGCCAAGAGAAACAATAATTTCGCCAGCTTTAGAGCGAGTAAAGGATTGTAAACTACCTGTTAGTACTACCTTTTTACCGCTGAAAACTCCAGTTTGGGAGGGCTTTTCGTAAACAGGATTGATACCAATTTGCTTGAGACGTTCAATAATTTCAAGGTTTTGTTGTTCGGAGAAATATTGAACAATACCTTCGGCAACAATATCTCCAATACCTTCAATTTGAACAAGGTCCTGCAGGGTTGCTTTACTTAAAGCTTCAATACTACCGTATCTTGCAGCCAAATCCTTGGCTGTAACTGAGCCAACGTTATCTAATCCCAATGCAAAAATAAACCTTTCCAAGCTTACGTCAAGGCTCTTTTCCAAAGCAGAAAGAACGTTTTGTGCCTTCTTTTGCTTGAAACCTTCTAATGAAAGTAATTGTTCCATTGTAAGACTGTACAAATCTGCAACACTTGTTACACCAAGATTATCTACAAGTAGTTCAACTGTTTTATCACTGATTCCTTCAATATCACAGGCGTTTTTGCTTGTGTAGTGAGAAATGCGTTGAACAATTTGGGGACGGCAGTTGTTGCTATTGGTGCAGAAGATGTGCGCGCCGACTTGCTCAAGCCGTCCACCACAGCTTGGGCAAACTTGTGGAACATCAATATCCGTTCCATTATCGTCAGCGGCACCAAGTACTTCCGGTATTACATCATTACTGCGACGCAAAAATACTAAACCGCCAACTTTAACATTTTTGCGAAAAATATCGCCAATATTGTTGAGTGTTGCACGCTTGATTGTTGCTCCGCAAAGCTCAACGGCTTGCAAATTGGCAATTGGTGTAAGCTTTCCGGTGCGTCCAACCTGCCAAGTGACGTCCTTTAGGGTTGTGATAACTTGTTCGGCATCAAACTTGTATGCCACAGCCCAACGTGGGAACTTGTCGGTGTAGCCAAGTTGTTCGCGAAGTTCAAAATCGTTAACCTTGATAACAACACCATCAATTAGAAAATCGTAGTTTGGTCTGTCGTTACCAATTTGTTCAATCACATTGCGAATAGATGCAAAGTCCTTGCATACGGCAAAGACGTTGTTTGTGAGCATCTTGCAATCCTTCAAAAAATCAACCAAATCCGTTTGTTGATTAATTTGCAATCCGTCACTATACCCCAAACTGTAGAAAACTACGTCTAGGCTACGTTCGGCTGTAACCTTGGGATCAAGGTTTCTAATTGCGCCAGCGACACCATTTCGTGCGTTTTTTAGAATATTGTTGGGGTGGGTTACATTGTATTTTTCCAAAGCGGAAAGCTTCATTATGCCTTCGCCCTGAATTTCAATTTTCCCTTTGTAGTCGATAGACAAGGGTACTGTGCGGATAGTTTTAACCTGCTCGGTAACATCTTCCCCCACAATACCATTACCACGAGTGGCTGCACCAACAAATTGTCCATTATCGTAGGTTACGTTGATTGTTAGTCCGTCATACTTAAGCTCAACGGTAAAGTCAACGTTGCCAAGCACCTTTTGTACCTTTTCTACCCAAGATTGAAGCTCGCCAAAGGACTGCACCTTGTCTAGGCTGTACAATCTTTTTAGGTGGGCGTGCTCGGCAAATCCCTTGAGTGGTTCGCCACCAACACGACGAGTGGGAGAGTCGTCTAGTATAACACCTGTTTGCTTTTCGAGCAAGACAAGCTGGTCGTAAAGTGCATCGTAGGTGGTATCGGGCACTGTAGGATTATCCAAAACGTAGTACTCATACGCCCATTTATTTAGTTGTTGCACCATTTGTTGCATTGTCATAGTTTTATATTCCCTTTACTGCTATTTTACAATTTCCATTGGGGTAAACTTGATGTTGAGTGACTTTTTGCCGACACTTTTGAAAAATACTTCGGCAATATCACCTTTGACTGCCATTACCATACCTTCGCCAAACGTAGCGTGATTTACCACGTTACCAGCCTTGAACTTGGCAATTTCGGCCTTGGTTTTGCCCGTAGATACTGCTGGGGCAGGTTCACGACTGTTGAGTTTGTCCAAAAACTTGTCGTCCAATAGTTCCCTTTCCGTTGCTGGTTGACGAACTGGAGCTTGCATTTCTTGCACTTCGGCAAAGTATCTGCTTGCAATGGTATTTTTGTGTTGACCGTACAAAAATCTTGTTTTTGCACATGTTAAATATAAACGTTTTTGTGCACGAGTAACGGCAACGTACATTAGCCGACGCTCTTCCTGCAGGGTATTGCTTTCGTAAATTGATCTGATTGTTGGGAAAATACCTTCTTCTAGCCCTACTACAAAGACGTTTTTGAACTCCAATCCCTTTACCGCGTGAATTGTTGCGATTGTAACGTAATCGTGATTGTCTTCTTCGTCGATATCGGACATCAAACTAACTGATGATAAAAAGTCAGATAGCGTTGCATCAGGCATATCCTGTACAAAATTCACAACTGTTTGTTCAAATTCGTCAATGTTGATGGCACGGTCTTCTTCCCCCATTTCCAACAAAACCTTTCTAAAATCCAGCGTGCCAAGCAACATATGGATAAAGTCGGTAAGGTTAAGGGCCCTTTCCATCTTGACAAACTGTTCAATTTCTAGATAAAAATCGTTGAGCTTCTTTTGTGTGGGCTTGTTGAAAGTTTCCAAATTACGAACGTCAGAACATACTTGTAGCATAGAGATGCCGTATTCTGCCGATAAATTGCGAAGTTTTGCAAGGGTTGTATCTCCTATGCCACGTTTACGTGGTACATTGATGGAACGAGCAAATGCTTCGGCATCACAATGGTTGTTGATAAGTCGCAAGTACGCCAAAATGTCCTTGATTTCCTTGCGTTCGAAGAACTTGAATCCACCAAATACCTTGTAAGGAATTCGGTTGCGCTGAAACTCCAACTCGAAGGAACGAGAAAGTGCATTGATACGCATCAAAATGGCAAAATCCCTAAGTTTGTACTGGGAATTGCGGTACATAATGTTTTTGATTTGTTCGCAAACATAGTAAGCTTCGTAACTTTCTTTGTCTGCTGAATACAGTTGTGGTTTGATGCCGTCTTCGTTCTCAGTCCACAACACCTTGCTAAATCGGTCGGTGTTGGGTTTAATTATGTGGTTTGCTACTTTCAAAATACGCTTTGTTGAGCGGTAGTTTTGTTCCAATTTGAACAATTTGCACTCAGGAAAATCTCGTTGGAACTTTTGCAAATTCAATGCGTCAGCACCACGCCAACTATAAATTGATTGATCATCATCCCCAACAACAAAGATATTCTTGTACTTTTGTGCCATCAACTTGAATATTTGATACTGCACTTTGTTGGTATCTTGAAACTCGTCAATGAGGATATACTTGAAGCGTTCGCTGTACTTATCCAACGTTTCTGGCGAAGAAACAAATAACTTGTGAACGTAATACAAAAGGTCATCGAAGTCCAATGCGTTGTTTTCCGTCATTCTTGCCGAATACTCGTTGATAACTGCAATAAGTTGGTCATTATCTTCTGTTTGAGTAATAGCGGTCAGCTTTTCCAATTCACTTGCCAAGTATTCGTCTGTTTGTTGAAGTTTGGACAAATCTCCATCTAACAAGTCTGGTGCGTTGTTTTTTATGGCGGAAATACTATCGCAAAAGCCATCCACCATTTTAGCATCGCTGTCGTCAAAAGAAGCCTTGATAATCTTTTTAATTACACTCTTTTTGTCATCTTCAATATAGATGCTAAAGTTACTGTTACGAGATAGCTGAGCAGCTTCATATCGCAGTACACGGGCACAAAAGCTGTGGATTGTGGATATCTGCATATATTCGGCGTGACAATCAAAGTCCATCAAACGACGCTTCATTTCGTTGGCGGCTTTGTTGGTAAAAGTGATTGCCAAAATCTCGGAAGGGGAAACGCCCTTTTCCTGCACCAAATACAGTATTCTATTTGTCAAAACGCGAGTTTTGCCACTACCTGCACCGGCGAGTACCAAAGTTGGCCCAAGGGGTGCGGTTACAGCAGCAATTTGTGCGTCGTTTAGTTGCTGTAAATTCACGATATACTACCTTTTACTTTTTAGTTCTTTTAGAGCGAGTTTTGACGTCCTTGCGTTGGGTGAGAGTGGCTGTTGCCATATTGACAGAAACACCCTTTCCGTGACGCTTGATAAATTCCTTTTGAGCGGCAAAACCAAAACGGCCAAGTTGTTTGCCACTAGCATAGTAGTGACCATGTTGATAGCTAACTAGATGTGCCTTGGTGTAGTCAATCTTGCCTTCGGTTACAATGCTTTCGTCAGCATGCACAGCGACAATATCTGCAAGGAACATATCGTGTGAGCCAAGTGGAATAATATCAAAAACTTTGCACTCCAAACAAATTGGACTTTCAGCTATCATTGGTGTGTTGATATGTGTTGCTTTTACTTTAGTAAAACCCATTTCAGCAAACTTGTCCACTTCTCTTCCGCTACGAATACCACAGTAGTCGCAAGCAGCAAGCAAATCTACACTAGTTGTGTTAACGACAAACTCCATATGCTTTTTTAGCAAGTCATAACTGTAGCGGTCGTGTCTGACGGAAATGTAAAGTCTTGGCGGTTGACTGCAGATAATTCCTGTCCAAGCAATAGTGATTACGTTGGCATTGTCCATATCACCAACAGATACCATAACTGCTGGCAAAGGCGCCAAAAGTGTTGAACCTTTTACTTCCAATTTACTCATAATTGCTCCTTACTGCAAGTCTACCCAAGGGTACAAAAGTTGCTCTATTGTTGTCAAAACCCCTTTTCCAAGGGTATTTTCGGTTACTATGTTTGTAATAGTAGTTGATAAAGTAGCTGGAAATAGGTATTGTAGGGTAACTACGTCGCTATAAACCACGTCTGTTTCCAATGCAATACCAAGAAGAGCCTTGCGAAGAACTTTTAACATGCTATAGTCCACCACAACTTGAATACGCTCACAAGGAAGCATAGTTACCACTTGGCAAGCGTGCAAAGCGTCGGCACAACTGCCACTGTAAGCCCGAACAAGACCGCCAGCACCTAGCTTGATACCGCCAAAATACCTTGTTACCACAACGCACACAAAATCCAAATTGTTGTTTTTGATACAGTCCAAAATAGGCATACCTGCGGTGCCCTGTGGTTCGCCATCGTCACTAAACTTTACCTTGTCCCCTACAATGTAGGCATAACAGTTGTGTGTGGCATCAAAGTATTTTTTCTTTTTTGCGTTGACAAACTCCACCGCTTGCTCAACTGTATCTACGTGCAAAGCCGCCGCAATAAACTTGGATTTTTCAATCACTTTGGTTACTACAACTTCCCCTTGCGCTATGGTGCGATATTCTTTCATTTTGCTACTACTACTTTTGTTTTATTTACTAGCAAAGCCTTGCTGAATTACAAGGCCTTGTAGTGGGATAATAATCTGCTTTTTTGTTACTTGATAATTACACGTAGGTGTACTTTTTTGCCCTTGTGAAGGACAAATTCGCCCTTTGCAAGAGCTTGCTCGGGAAGTGTCCAGCTTGGCAATGTGATACGTTCTTCGTCAACTGATACGCCACCGCCTTCTACCAAACGGCGAGCTTCGCCATTGGATTTGCATTGACCAGCTTTTACCAAAATATCAATGATATTAGTTGGAGCGGAAATTTCTACAACTGGCATATTGTCAACGTCTTGACTAAATGCAGCCTTTACTTGCTTGAGAACTTGGTCTGCAATATCCTTGCCGTGAACAATTGCTGTAACTTCGTATGCAAGACGTTCCTTAGCGGCGTTCATACGTTCGTCTTTGTGTGCGGTAAGTGTTGCAATTTCTTCCAAATCCATGAAAGTAAGCAACTTCATGCAAACGTCCACTCTGTCGTCTTCAACATTGCGCCAGTATTGGAAGAAATCGTATGGACTTGTCTTTTCTGCATCAAGCCATACTGCACCTTTGGCTGTTTTGCCCATCTTTTTGCCTTCAGATGTGGTTAGAAGGCTAAATGTCAAAGCGTAGCCTTTCTTTCCTTCCTTGCGGCGGATAAGGTCAGCACCAGCAAGCATATTGCTCCATTGGTCATCGCCACCAGTTTCCAAAACGCAGTTGTACTTGCGATTGAGTACAAGGAAATCGTATGCTTGCATTAGCATATAGTTGAATTCCAAAAAGCTTAGTCCCTTTTCTAAACGTTGCTTAAAGCATTCTGCTGTGAGCATTTGGTTAACGCTGAAGCATGTACCAATTTCACGCAAGAAATCAATGTAGTTTAGGCCATACAACCAATCGGCATTGTTAACGAAAATTGCCTTTCCGTCGGAAACGTCAATGAAACGTGACATTTGCTTTTTGAAACAATCAACGTTGTGTTGGATGGTTTCCTTGCTCATCATGGAGCGCATATCGGTACGACCACTTGGATCCCCTACCATTGCTGTGCCACCACCAATAAGTACGATTGGACGGTGTCCTGCGCGTTGCATATGAGCCATTGCCATTAGTGTAACAAAGTGACCTACGTGCAAACTGTCGGCTGTGGGATCGTAACCTGTGTAGAAGGTTACGCTTTCCTTACTCAAAAGCTCATAGAGTTCCTCTTCGCCAACGATTTGTTTTACATATCCACGTTCTTTTAGTACATCTAGTACGTTTTTCATCTTAAATACTCCTTTGTGACATACTTTTTTGTACGTCCTTTTATTTTAAGCAAATTTTTGCAAGTTAATATTGTTTACACTTCGATACAATCAAAGTATTTTTTGATATCTTTGTTCATCCATTTGTAAGCTAGCCAAGCATACAAAAAAGTAATTATTGTTGGTACAATCCACAGTGCTAAATAAACAAATAGATTGTAGTTTGTTGCCGTGTATGCAATGCATAGGAACACCATAGGAGCGCCAATAACTATTGTGGCAATCAGCCCTATTAGCATTGCAATCCAGCTGTTTTTTGCGTTTTTTAGGCTTTGATTGAAGTTGCTCCAACCAAGTTTTGGTTGTTTTACATCCAATTTAGTTGTGATACACATACTGCCAAATCCGGCAAAAGCCAAAATGATAAGTATAAATACGCTACTATACCAAGGAATACCCAACAACACTATTGCAAGAACCGCTGTGATAACGTCGGCAATAAGCATTGCACAAGTGGAAACAAGCACCTTGGCTGTTAGTATCTTTTCAAATGGAACTGGGATACTTTTTAGAATAAAAAAGTTGTTGTTCTCACGGCTTATTGGGTAAAGTCCAAGAGTGTTTGTGCTAACACCAATTAAGGTCAAATACAACACGAGAAAAACCGGTGCGATGGCAATATATTCTGGCATGGCTTTTAGCGAGTCAATCAACGATACTCCGTCCACTTCTTGACCAAATGTTATTGCTAAAATTGCCACAAGCAATGGCATAACGATTAGTGTTCCCAAACATTGAAAACCCATTTGACTGTTACGGAACACGTTTTTGATATCTGTTAGCATCAACGTTCTCAAAGTGCCTTGGTGCTGAACGGAATCCTTAGAAAACAGCTTTTTAGACTTGCTACTGGTGTTTTCTAGAGTGCTGTGAAGCATCTTGTTGTAGACTGGCAAGGTAAACAACACAACAATGCCAAGCAAAAGGGCATTTTCGCCAATGGTAAGTGCTGTGCCCGTTGCCCAAGATGGGAAGGTTGTTGCACACAACGCAGTTGCTAGCATAAAGTTGGGGTGTACGTACACCATCTTTTGCCCAAGTTGCTGTAACAATGGATACAAAACTTGTTGGATATTTTCTATATCAACAAATGAATCGTCCGATTCTGTTCCGCCTACACCTTGCATAAGCATCATATATCCAAACATAAAGGCAACAAAGAACAAAAGTTGCAATATTGTTTTGGCTGGTCCCTTGTTGCCAACAGCATTGATAAGCAAAGAAAATGGCAACGCTACAATGCAACCAACAAGCAGAGGCAACATTGGGATAATAAGCAATGCGGGGATAAGCATCAAATAGAAGGTTATACCCAATTGCGCACCAATACCAAAGGGCACCAAAACAACAATGATTGTAGCCGCAGTTGTAAGCACTTCGTTTAGGTATGCTACCCCTAGTTTTACCAAAAAGATGGTAATTGGTTTAACGGGTAAATACAACAGCTTGTCGGCATCCTTACAGTTGTAAACCTGCGAAATGATGGTGAACAAGCCAAATACCAACACCAAGCCTTGGCAGATGAGAATCAAAAAGGACAGGACACCTGCGTTGTTGCCAGCAATTGTGCCAAGAAAATACATACTTGCCACAATACTTACTATTATTGGCAAAAAGCATAGTCCAAGTACAACAAATGCTGCAATAACACCACCTTTCTTCTTACCCTTTACTGGCAAAGCGCGAAATTGCTGTGTAAATTGTAATTTGAGCAAGGAAAGAAACTTTGTCACAATGCTACTCTCCTTGTGTTGTGATGGATAGGAAGATGCTTTCTAGCGATACGGATTGGTCTTGACGGATGTTATCTAGCGTATCTACTGCTACAAGCTTGCCTTTGTTGATGATGGCAATGCGGTCACAAACCTTTTCTACTACGTCAATTACGTGAGAACTAAAAAATACGGTGTTACCTTTGTCGGCGTGTTCACGCATTAGTTGCTTAAGTTTGAACGCAGATTGTGGATCTAGTCCTGTTAGTGGTTCGTCCAAAATCCATACCTTTGGTTGATGCACTAGCGCTGCAATTACCATCAGCTTTTGTTTCATACCGTGGGAGTAACTGCTGATGTAGTTGGGAAGTGCTTGTGTTAGCTCGAACATATCGGCATATTTGGTAACGCGTTCGGCTAGGTCGGTTTTGTTTACGCCATACATTGCACCAATAAAACTGAGATACTCGGTGCCTTTTAGTGTGTCGTAGGCTTCGTGATTATCTGGTACGTAGCCAATGATGCTTTTGGCTTGAGTAGGATTATCAGTTAGAGAGATGCCATCCACAGTGATTGTGCCACAGTCTGGGGCCAAAATGCCTGTGAGCATCTTTATTGTGGTGCTTTTGCCTGCACCGTTTGGACCTAGAAAACCAAAGATTTCGCCATCGTTGATTTGCAAACAAAGGTTGTCGACAGCTTTTGTAAATGATTTTCCGTAGGTTTTGGATACGTTGTTGATTGAAATCATTGTGATTATCCTTAAAAAATTTTGTAATGATATTGCATAATTTGCCCATCAAAAAGAGCACGTCCTAGGTAAGGCGGAGGTCACGTGACCTTGACTTTTTTGTGATTATTTGTCCTTGTGGGCATTGCTGGTGGTTGTTTGTGGATTGTGCTCCTTGGGTTGGCGACAGCCTGTATCTTGTCCGTTACCAGTTGGATGGAAAAATACTTGATCTGCTACTTCATCGGGCAGGTACTGTTGCTCTACCCAGCCACCATAGTTGTGTGGATACTTGTAGGGAACTCCATCTAACGTTTCGGTATCGCGAGAGTAGCTTTGGTCCATCAAATAGGATGGTACGCGTGCTGACGGATTGTTGATTGCACAGTCGGTTGCAGAGGCCAAGGTTTCCACTACAGAATTAGACTTGGGCGCATTGCAAATGTACAAAATTGCTTCCGTCAAAGGAATTCGACCTTCAGGCAAGCCTAGGTTTTGGAAAGCCGTTAGCGCACTTGTGGCAACTACCAAAGCTTGAGGATCGGCTAGACCAACATCCTCGGAGGCGTGGATAACAATTCGGCGAGCAAGTAGCAAAGGATCGGTGCCTGCTTCTAGGAGTCTTGCAAACCAGAACATTGCTGCGTTGGCATCGCTACCACGCATACTCTTGATAAATGCGCTTATCATATCGTAGTACATACCTGTATCTACGCTTAGCGCCTTGCGCTGCATTGATTGAGATGCAACTAGCTTGGTTACGTGGATTGTGCCGTCCTTGTCCATATCGGTGGTTAGGGTGGCTAGCTCCAATGCGTTGAAAGCATTGCGCATATCCCCTGCACAAGTTTCGGCAATATACTCTAGGGCATCTTGGTCAACGGTGATTTTTTGTTTACTCAAAATCACGTCGCGTGCCAAAGCATCCTTCAAGCCCTTGATGATATCGGCCTGGGTTAGTGGTAAAAACTCAAAAACACGACAACGGGAAACTATAGCACGTGTCATTGACACGTAGGGATTTTCGGTTGTTGAACCAATAAATGTGATGATACCCTTTTCGATGGCTGGCAAAACACAATCGGACTGTGCTTTGTTCCAACGGTGACACTCGTCTAGCATAAGGTATGTTTTTTGACCATATGCGTTGAAACGCTTTGTTGCTTCGTCAATGATTTTTTTTGCGTCGGCAACACCGCTGCTTACGGCATTTAGCTTTTCAAAGTGACTACCTGTGCTGTTGGCAATAATGTTGGCTAGCGAAGTTTTGCCAGTGCCCGGTGTGCCCCAAAATATGCAACTGCCAAGCTTATCTGCCCTTATTGCACGACAAAGCAATGAGCCGTCGTAAATAATGTGACTTTGCCCAATGAATTGCGAAAGTACCTTTGGGCGCATACGTTCTGCCAAAGGTATGTTGTGTGTCTTTTGTGTTTCGAATATTGAATTTTGCTCATACTGTACCATGATACTATTGTACCATTTTGGCAAATAAAAATCAAGGTATTAAGTATATAATACTTAAAATAAAGGTTCACTTTGAATGTTGTGCACCACCAAACTGCCGCATTTGAAATAAAAATTGACGTATTAATAGTAAATAGACACAAAAAAAGGCACAGCTTGTTGGGCTGTGCCTGATTTTTATTTAGTTGTTAGTTGAACAGTTTGTATAAAAAACTATTATTCAACTGTAACGGACATACCATAGATGTATGCCCCACCACCAGCACCACCAATATGATATGTGCCAGCAGAAAGAGTAAATTCGTACTTATGTACTTTGTCAATTGGAAGAGTATCGAATGCTTCTGCCGCAACACCGTTAATCTTGAGGTCGGAAATGGTAACTGTTTCGCCAGCTTCGTTCATAACCTTAAGAGTTATTTTTTTGTCGGATTTTTCTGCTGCATAGATAACAACTTTTGCAGTTTGTCCTTCGGCAACTGTGAAGCTAATTGAGTTGCTCCAAACACCATCGTTAACTTGAACCTTACCCTTTGTCAATGATACTTGTCTGCCATCAAACACAAGGCCGTCAGCTTCGTAGCTAGCACCAGTAATCTTGATAGATTCGGACTTAACTTGAAGTGTAGCTGTGAAGAAATCGCCAATTACAAGATTTTCGGTGAGGTTATCTGAACCAATTTGCGTGATATCCAATGTGTAAGTAACAGCTTCGGATGGGTATTCAATAGAGAAACCATAGAAGTAGTTGTTTCCGCTTGTTGGGGTAATTGTAAGTATGCAATCGGATGATGCTTCGTAAACCCACTTTTCTTCTGTGATGTTTTCGTAAACAAGGTCTCCGTCACTCAAACTGTAAGCAGTGTATCCGGAATATCCGTTAATTGTAACGATTGCGCCTTTTCTAACAGCGAAGGAGAAGGAACCTTCCTTAACTTGAGAGTTGTTTCCACCATTATCGCCAATTGTGATACCAGAGAAATCGATACCGCTTTCTTTGTAGTTACCAGCAGAACCAAAGCTTACTGTTAGGTTTTCTTCGATGAATGTTGGAACGGATAGGTTAATGTAGGTGATGTAGGATTGGTTCCAAGCGGGAGCTTCTTCTGTGCCAACATTAACTGCTTCGATGATAACTGTTGAAGCATATTGAAGAGTGAATACATATTGAGCTTTATCGTTCATTTCAACAGGAACACCATCTACCATAACAGAAAGTTGACCGTAGTTTGTGTCAAAACCTTGAACTGTTACTGTTGCAAGAGCTGGAGCAATGAAGATGATTTGAGAATCAGCGCCAAGTTGTGCACCACCAGAGTGTGTTTTGCATGTGCCGGAAATAGACATACCTGGGATGGATTCCAAAATACCAGTTACGTCACCTTCTACAGTAGAGCCACCAAATACATATTTGCCTGCTGCAAGAGGACATTCGATAGAGATGGATACAAGATAGTTGTTTTCTAGACCTGTGTAAACTACTGTGCAATCTTCAAAGAACATCATTGATTGCGAGTCGTGGAGAACAGTTAGACCTTCTTCGCCTTCCTTGCCAAGTGTGTAGGAAACGTATTGTGTGTTAGCATATGGCATTACAGTAACTACTGTACCAGCCTTAACCTTGAAGGAAATGGTACCTTGAATTTGGATTTCTGCGCCGTTGTGTCTTACAGAACCTTCGATAGTAACCTTTGGATTGTTTTGAACAGCTGCAAGAGCATCTGGTGTGGAGAAATCTAGGATTGTGTTCTTGGAAATTTCGGGACCAGCATTTGGATCTTCGTAGAAAACATCAACTGTTACAGTTGCGCCTTCGTAGCTAAATACTACTGCATATGCACCTTCGGCATCCTTAACTACAGCGGAACTATCTACGCTGAAAGCGGAAGAATCAAGTGCAACAACAGAGTTATCGGAGTAGATTGCCTTTACTACAACGCCTTCGAGGGAGATATCTGCACCAAGTTCGTAGTGTGTGGTAAATCCTTCAACCTTGATTTCTTTGAGTGTAGCTGTTGCTGGAGCTTGTTCGCCTGGGTTGATGATGATGGAGTAGAGATATAGGTCGCCTGTGGAAAGAAGAGTAACTTCTGTTTGTTCAGCGTAGTATTGACTGAGCATATTTGCACTAGCTGTACCTACACCGTTAAGTGTGAAGTAGTTGTAGTTTGGATATGTTTCTACAGTAACAATGGAGCCAGCTGGAACTGTAAACTTGATAAATGCACCAGCCTTCATGTTGAGGGAGTTAGCATTTTGGTTCCAAGCAACGTTGCCATTTTCTGCACTGATCAAAAGACCATCCCATTCCAAAGTGCTACCCTTGGCAATGGTTGTTGTTGTATCAAATGTGTGGGATGTTCCAGTTGTGCTGGATGCACCAGTAAAGTAGTAGTAATCTCTGTCATCTACAACAATTTCGCCAGATGTTGGATCCCATGGATCTAGGTAGGAAACATTGCCATTGATTGTGCCGTAGATTGTTGCAAAATCAGCGTATTTAGCAGCTTCATCAGCTGTGAGCATCTTCATACCAGCAACTGCTTCGGCAATGGCACCTGCGCCAGTATTGTTGAATTCTACAAATTGAACAGTAGCATCTGTTGGATGGATACCGTTCATAGAGATGTATCTCTTGTTCTTGTTGTTTGCACTGTCGTATCCGTCAACTGAGATGTGTCCGCCAATGTCGGAGTTGATAACTGCAACTGCTGCGTAAGCACCCCAAGTACGACCAATAGCTGTCTTGCCTAGTGTTACGCCTTCGTCTGCTGTGAACTTGCAACCATCAAAGATTGCGCCGTAAACGATGGAGTCAGCAGCGCCCTTGTTGGAGCCCTTGAAAGCTGTTAGGTAGCCAGCTGTACCAGCATCGTCCTTGCCTGTGTCGATTACGTGAACTACACAGTTTTTGAAGTATGTTGTGTTGTTTGTACCGAAAATGAAATCGGTGTAACCAGAAATGAATACGTTTTCGAAGTATTGACGTCCTGTGAATAGTTCGAGTGTATCTTGGATACCAAGAAGAGCACTATCTCTCATAATGAATCTGTCAGCTTGTACCAAAAGAGCAAGACCTCTTTCGATAGCAAGGTTAGCTTCGTCCATTCTTTCTTGTGTGTTCCAGTAGTTGGAGATTGTCAAATCTTCAATTACACAGTTAACGGCTTGTTCGCGAACTGCCACTGTTTGTGTGGAGTCGGTTGTGTGAGTAAATCCACCTGCATCAATTAGACCGTACAAGGAATCCCATTCGATGATTGTCTTATCCTTGCCAGCGCCTCTGATTGTGAGGTTAGGAATTGTAATTTCAAGTTTTTCAGTAAATAGACCTTCGCCAATTACAAGAAGTTTTGCTTCGGAAGGTTCTACCTTTGCAAGGAAATCTAGCGCTTGTTGGATTGTTGTAAACATATTGAAACCTTCTTCAATAGCGCCTGGTGTTCCTGTGTAAGCCTTGTCAACCTTAACTTGGTTGCCTTCGGCAATAGCTGTGTCTACTACGTCAACGTTTACGTTTGTAGTTAGACCATTTGTAGCAATTGTAAGCACCTTTGTTCCTGCAGTTGCAGAATCAAAACCTGTAATTTCGTAATCGCTAACTGTGAAAGCAAGAGTTTTTTCACCACACTTAGCAATAACCTTTACAGAAAGACCTGCTGTATCAAGTTCATCACCAATACCATAAACTTCGCGGAAGCTGTGGTTGAAGTATACACCATTGCCAGCAGCGGAGTTAGCAATCTTTTCGATAGCATCAAAACCAAGTTCGATAGTATCAGGTGCATATACACTTACTTCGTATGTAATTGGTGTGTATTCCTTGTAGGAAATTGTAACTTCGTAAACGCCAGCCTTGGTCATGTCAACTTTGCTGGAGTCGATTGTAACACTTTCTACAGGAAGAACGTCTGTTTTACCATTAGCAAATGTTGAATTTAGTTGAATGCGCGAAGAATCAAATTTTTCGCCAACAAGGTAATCAACTTTGCCTTCTGCAACAAGTTTGAAACCGTTTTCTGGGGAAACTTCTACAACACAAGCAAGTTCAAGGAAGAAGATATCTTGTGTGCCGCCGTTCTTACCGCGGGAAATAACCCATTCGCCTTCGGTAACTTCTAGCTCAATTTTAACAACTGGGCTACCTTCGTTTGTTCCAGGGAATTCGATATCGTGTACTGTGCCATCTGGAGCAGTAACTGTGATGAATTGTGTTGAAGCTCCGCTAGAACCGTTTTGAACAAGGAAGTGAAGTTTGCCTGCACCAGGTACAGAAACCTTGATTTGTGTTGCGCTGTTACCAATCTTAACAGATTTGTTGTATTCTACGCCTTCAAAAGTCTTAGTTCTGTTTCTAATTTCGGAACCGCTAACAATTGTGAACATACCAGAAATTTCGTCAGCTGCAAGTGTGCCGGCAGTTAAATCACTGATATTTAGTGTGTAGCTTACACTTTCCATCAACGTCATTAGACAAACGTCACACTTTCCGTCCACAACCTCGTCAATGTGTTCAGCATAATTAACTTTGGCATCAGTGTGTTCGCAAGTAGCTTTGTTCCAGTGACCGTCCATATCGTATAGCCAGCCTTCTTCAAATGTGTGAACGTGGCTTACGTATCCGCAGATGTCACAAACATAGTCCTTGTTGGAATCCTTGTGATCGCTAATAGCTTGCTTCATATTGTTGTGTACGCAGGTTGCAGCGTGCCAGTGGGAGTTTTCGTCATAGCTCCACTCTTCAGCGTAAGTGTGCTTGTGGTCACCACATTCGTAGTTACATGTGTCGCAAAGACCGTCGCCGTTGCCATCTGCGTGAGCAGCTTCGCTACCCTTTACGTTATGGCCGCAAGTTGCTTCCTTCCAGTGGTTGAGTTTGTTACTGGACCACTCATCTGCGTAAGTATGAGTGCAACTAGCATATGCGCAAATGTCACAAGCACCGTCGTTATTTAGGTCTTCGTGAGCGCCTTTTTGTGATACTTCATCACTGTGTTCGCAAGTAGCTGCGTGCCAGTGATATTGAGTATCGTTTGACCAATCATTGCTAAATGTGTGTTCGTGCACTTGGCAAGCAGTAAGCAAGCTTGCTACCATGACGAAAACCAAAGCAAATACAGTCAAAAGTTTTGTGTATTTTTTCATCCTTTTTACCTCCTATATATTTTTGATACGGAACTTACCTAACTAGGTACAGCTTCCGATTAAAAAGGTCTGATTTTTGATTAAACTGCATTTTTTGTTGTAAAAAATTATGCACATCGAATAGAAATATAATTTAATTTTTCTGCCTTTATGCGACGTGTTTGCGATTGTGCTCTACAATCGCAAACTGCCCCGGGGCAGTTTGCTTGGTTTTGTATTTAATTTGTTGTTAACTAGTCCACATTATGATTTGGACGAGAAAAATTTGTTGTTTTTGATAGATGTTTGAAGGGGATATATGTTATTCAGCGACAAATGGAGTTTCCACATTGATAACAGAACCGCTAGTAATGGAGCATCCGTTACCAGTAATTTCTGCGGAAGCTACCACTACAACTTTGTTAGCATAGTAGCCAACTTCGTTGTAAACCTTGAGTAACTTTTTGGGGGTATCAACGCACCAGTTGTAGCCTGTGCGACGTTCTTCCGAAATTTGGGTGATATCGTACTTGATTTCTCCTGACATATCAGAAAAAATTCCCTTGTTTGTGCCAATTTCATAGAAACGATACCAAACTGTTTCCCCTTGTTTTTCGTAGATGTATGGTGCTGTTTGGTTATCGTAGGTTGTGTTTTCCAATTTTACGCTATCCAAGTATGCGATGGCTGCTTTTGCTGCAGATTGTGCCTTGGCATTGTCAACTTGAGTGAGTAAAAACTTGATAATTTCTACACTTTCGCTACCGCTGATGGAAACATGCTCGTACACTCTCGCCTTTACTGGAGCATAGGTTGATGGGTGATGTTGTGCGCACCAACCTGTTTTTGTACCATTTACAACAATTTGGCTTTGCAAGATGTACTCTACACCTTTGGATACCATTGTCGTGGCAAGCTCTTTTGTGGCCGTATCGGCAATGCTATCTTCGCCAAATGGATAGCGGGATAGTGACATATCTTGCAAAAGTTTGAGAACGTTTACCATTGCATTATCGTTGAAGGTAACGTTGTCGCTATATTGTCCACGACGTGGGTAAACCTGTGCAAAACCGCCAGTTGGATATTGCAAATTTTGCAAAAATGTCATTGCTTTTGTGAAGCTAGCCAAAAAAGTTTGCTTTTGTGTGCTATCTGCTGTTAGTAAATAAGCTTCGGCAATAAGACGCATTTCGCTGTAAGTACCATCGTTGTCGATTGTACCAAGATCCTTTCCGTTTGCCGTCCAGCCCTTGGTAATTTTGCTTTCAGTACCGTTCCAAGCACGAGAGATATGCGTTGTGTAGTCCTTATCCCAGCCACCATTGTCTAGTTGCCAAGTAACTGCATTTGCTGCACGAGAGATAATTGCAGATGTTTTGTCGGCATCATAAGTTGGAACTGTGTTGTGATCGGCAACGTAAATGCCGTAAACTTGTTCGGCAACTGTAAAAGTTACCTTTGTTTTGCCTTCTACAAGCTCAGCCACGTAGTCGACAATAGTAAGTGTTTGGTCGAGTTTGTAATTTAGTCCGTAAAAATCGCTGTTGTATGCTTTGAGTTGAAGCTTGGATAGGTCGGCATTTGTGTAGTCGCCATCTAACATTACAACAACTGTGTTGGTTGGAGTGAGGTCTACTGTAGGTTCGAGAACTTCTTCCTGGTCTTGACTGCCACCGCCACCATTTTGTGATGGAACCCAAGTGCAATCGTAAACGCACATCTTGGAGCCTTGGATTGCAATGCGGTAGGTGTAGCCATATTTAACGTCAAGTGTCAAATTGAAGCGGTCATCTTGCAAAGTTACTGTGTAACCTTCGCCAGTTTGTTCTTCTAGTCCAGCAGCAAAAGATCCAACAAGAGTAACTGCGTAGGTTTCATTGTTGATGCTGTTGATAAACAACGTCTTGCTGGTTGCTTTTTTGAGTGGGATTGTGATTTGACCGTCGGTTTCGGGGATAAATTCCAAATAGCCCTTTTCGGTGCCAATTACACCATCTTTTACAGTGCCGTTACCGGCGCTATCCGTTGCCTTTACATAGCCAACGCCGCCAGAAACCTTGCCTTCCATTGGACCGGCACAGTAGTAAATTAGGTTAATGCCTTGGTGTTTGCCTTGTCCGTGGTTGGTGTAGGTGGTTAGCTCCCAACTGCCGTAAACTGTTACGTCGCCATCTTCTGGTTGGTCAAATTGGTTCTTTACAATTACTTTTTCGTATACTGGAGCAACAAGCTTGGATTGATCAACATAAGCGGCAAGTCCATTTGATGTGGTAGCAAGTTGTTTGCACAACATATATGCTACATGTGCCGCACCATAACTGTTTAGGTGAGTATTGTCGATGACTGTTTCTACAGCTCCGCTAGTTGCGTGCATCTTTGCTGTTTGTTCGTTGGACAAAGAAGAGTACAACTCCTTGGTTAAGTCGCGTAGGTTGATAACAGTAACGTTGTACTTTGCGCCAAGGTCGATGATTGCTTGAGCGTAGTCCCCACCATTTGTTACGTGACCGCTACTGCCAGCGTAGTTGCCGTTGATATCGCGGCGAACAATTGGTGTGCACAAAATTGGCGTTGCGCCTGCATCCAAAGCCACCTTGATGTAGTAAGTGTACAAGTGATATTGGAAGCTTGTTTGGTCGTTTACGTCACCAGTTGGATTTGTGTAGCGAGTAGCGTCATCACTTTTTTCGTCGTTGTGACCAAAACCAATCATTAGGTAGTCACCAGCACTAATTTGACTGAGTAGCGATTGGTAGTTGGCTTCAGCAAGGAAGCTCTTGCTACTGCGACCGCTCAAAGCTAGATTTACTACCGTTACATTGCTGTTGAGATAGTTGCCAACCCACATTCCGTAACCGTTGCGTGGATAAACCTTGTCCGTTTCGGAACCGTAGTTGCAAACAGTGCTATCCCCTACCATAAATAGTTTCACTGGAGTATCTCCCCCTTGTTGATTGTGTCCTTGACACTTTGTTGCGCAAGCGGATTCGGTGCATGAAGCATTTGTGCAGTTGCCACAAATTGAACATACGCTTGTGCATACGTGTGCGGGTGCGTGACCAGCGCATTTATCTAAGCAAGCAGATTCGGTACAAGATGCATCTGTACATTTGCCACAGGTATCACATATACTCTCGCAAGTGTGAACTGGCTGATGTCCTTGACACTTTGTTGCGCAAGCGGATTCGGTGCATGAAGTATTTGTGCAGTTGCCACAAATTGAACATACGCTTGTGCATACGTGTGCGGGTGCGTGACCAGCGCATTTATCTAAGCATGCAGATTCTGTACAAGAAGCATCTGTACATTTGCCACAGGTTGGACAAGCACTTTGACAAGTGTGTGTTGTGCCTTGTCCTGTTGCTGGGATAACGTCGGTGTAGCTATCGCCACAATGCTCGCATGTGTAAACTGTGCGACCATCTGTTGTTGCCGTTGCATCCACTTGCTCAGTTACCTTGTAGCTGTGCAAAGTGGGAACCTTGGCTACTGCTACTGTGTAGCTATCTCCACATTGTTCGCAAGTGAAAGTGCGAACACCATCTTGACTACAAGTTGGATAGGTAGTTATCTCACTTACATAGTTGTGTTGGTGTTTATCACAAGAAATAAGCGCAAATGAAGTTAGCATAAGTGCTAAAACCAGTACAATACAAATTGATTTTTTCATATTATTCTCCGTTGCCACAAAATGTTGGCAACTTTATTTTTTTTAAATAAAATACAAAAGTCAATACTAAATTTTCAAATTGCTGTATTGTGTATATAAATATCCGTTTTGTGATGGAAAATATTGTTTTTATGTATTGACAAAACCATATTGATGAGCATTAAACTATCAAAACTACTTGCGTAGATAGAAAGACAACATTAACAAATCCAAGCAGTTGCTGTAAATGGAAAGGTAGGAAAAACAGATGTTGAAAGAGATGCAAATTTTGCAAATAAATAGATTTAATTACACCTATTTTCTAATACATTTTATAGGTTATATCAATCCTATTTTAAAACATTAATTGTAATAAAAAAATCCACCTGTGTGCAAGGTGGATTTCATAGTTTAGATATGTAGGATTTTCAAATTAGCGTTGGGAAAGAATCTTTTCGATGTACAAATCGATGGAGGTTTGGATGATGTCTTCAGCAACAGAAACGTCGAAAACTTCTGATACGGTTGTAGGCTTGTATTCTAGCTCCTTGTAAACCTTGAAAAAGTGTTGCATTTCGTCAAAGATGTGCTTGGGAAGTTCGTTGATGGATTTGTAACTGTTGTAGGTAGGATCGGTGTAGGAAATTGCAATTACCTTTTCGTCCATTGCACCATTGTCGTTCATTGTGATTACGCCAATTGGGTAGCATCTTACTAGTGACAAGGGCAAAAGAGGCTCGGAACTGAGGATTAGTACGTCCATTGGGTCGCCGTCATCTGCCAAAGTGCGTGGGATAAAGCCATAGTTTGCTGGATAATGGGTGGATGTGTACAAAATGCGGTCCAAAACAAGCAAGCCTGTTTCCTTATCTAGTTCGTACTTGAGCTTGCTACCCTTGGTAATTTCTACAACGGCATAAAAGTCGTCCTTTTTAATTCTACTGCGAGATATATCGTGCCAAATGTTCATTGTGCGCTCCTTGTGTTATTCGTATTTGAAAAGCTTGGCAAATTGGATGAAGTTTTCTGCATCGGAATACAAATTGCCGCTCTTTGCCCAAATGAGAACAATATCTTGGATGATGGGCTGGTCTAGTGGGATGCAAACGAGGTCTTGGTCCTTTTCGGCTAGTTGACGGTACAAAAATGCACCAGCATTGCCGTAGGAAAGGAATTGCTTGATTGTGTACAGCTGTGAGGAGTTAAGTACTACCTTGGGTTCTACACCAACTTCGCTAAAAGCGCGATTGATGAAAATGTTTTGATAACTATCCGCCTTGAACATGATGATGCGTTCATCTGCTAGCTCGGAAAAGCTGATGTGGGTGCGACCTGCCAATGGGTGGGACTTGCTAACGCAAAATACAAGTTCGGTGGACAAAAGAGGCAACACATTGTAACTTTCGGTAACGTTGGCATCCAAAATGGTAATACCAAGGTCTACGCTGAAAGCGTCAACGAGTTTGCGTGTTTGCAAGCTGCTTGTTTCCACCATTTCTAGTTCAACGTCAGGGAAAGCCTTGTTGTAGCTGTTGAATAGCTGTGGGAACAAAAACGTGCTGATCATTGCTGGCACAGCAAGCTTTACGTGGTTGCGGTTGTTGCCCATATCCTTCATTTGGGATGCAAGGGTATCTACCGATTGCAAAATGTAGTTGACCTTGTCCAAAAAGTAACTACCTTCCACAGTTAGCTGCAATCTGTTGTGCTTGCGATGGAATAACTTTACACCAAATTCTTCTTCTAGCTCCTTGATGCAGAAGGAGATGGTTGGTTGGCTGACAAAAAGCTCTTCGGCAGCCTTTGTAATTCCGCCATACTTGCATACGGTTTGAAAATACTTCATCTGTAACAGTTTCATATTTGCGCCTCGTTATTAGTCAATTTTTATGCTAAGTTAGATTTTATTTATAAATCTTATCACAAAGTTACGATAAAATCAAGGATTTTAGCGCTGTATCATAGTTATTTTTGCTTATATTTTTGTTTTTGATAAAAAAAACCTATCTCACACATACAGGTGCGGATAGGTTATATAATGATTTGACGTAATACTGTGCAATGACCTGCTAATCAACAAAAAGCGGAAAATAACAAGGTGATACTAGTATATAGAAATTTAGGTAAGTAGCCATATTTGCAATTGCTTACACCAGTATGTAGCAATTATTTGGTAACTGGTTACGCTAAAAAACTACTAATCATTGTAAAAAAGGTGACTAAGAAATAGTTATCACATCTATACAGTGACAATAATTTGTTAAAGCTATTTAGTCTAGTGTGTAGAACTCTTTTTACAATGAATTAGCCACGTAGAAGACGTTTTGCAATAAAAAAAGGGAAAAACCTACTAATCATTGTCGAAAAGTGTAACCAAAATAGAGTTAGTTACGTAGATGTGCTCGGGTGGAATAAAGATACGGTTATCTTGTTGGACAAGCAATCCGCGAGAAAGCAAAAACTTGCTGTTGTGAAACTGGTTGAAAAAGTTGAAATCAAACTGACGTTGCAGGTAGTCAAGGTCAATGCCTTGCGTTAGCCTTAGACCAAGCATAACGTACTCTACTGCTTTGTCAAAGGTGGACAATCGCTCTTCCACTTCAATGAGTTGATGCATTGGTGTTTGTAGATAGCCTTGCAAGGTTTTGGGATTTGTATAGCGAACGTCATCAATAAAGCCACAAGCAGAAACACCAAAACCAAAATACTGACACTGTTGCCAATAGGAAAGGTTGTGCTTGCAGGGGTAACCACTCTTGGCAAAGTTAGAAATTTCGTAACGGTCAAATCCGTGGCTTGACATTACTTCTACTGCTTGGTCGTACATATCCGCCAACGTGTCGTCATCAAAATTGTATTGACTTTTGCACAGGTTGTAGATTGGGGAATTGGGGTAAAGCTCCAACGCATACATACTAATATGGGTAAGGGGCAAGGTGCAAACAGTTTGTACGGAGTGAATAAACTCCTGCTTACTTTCTGGCAAACCAATTATTAAGTCGGCATTGATATTGGTAAAACCCACCTGACGAGCACAATCAAAGGCTTGTAAAAAAACCTTGTAATTGTGCAATCTTCCAATGCGTTTCAATGTGCTGTCGTTAACCGATTGCAACCCAAAACTGATGCGGTTAACACCATATTGCTTTAGTAAAGCAAGGTATTCGGTTGTGGTACTTTCGGGATTGCACTCTACTGTAAACTCGGCTAGATTAGTCAAATCAAACTTGGCGTGCAATGCTTGAAGTAGCCTTGTAGTGTTTGTCAAAGACACACTACTAGGAGTTCCACCGCCAATAAAAATTGTGGAAATTTTGCCACCACGACTGGCATTTATTTGTTCTATCAATTTGTCAAAATACTGGTCTTGCAAAAATAAGTCGGTGGTTGAACAAAAGGTACAATAACCGCATCTTGCCTTGCAAAATGGTATGTGAATATAAATGCCAACGTTGTTCATAGATTGTGTCCTTGTGGTAAAAAAGAGCAAAAATACCAGTTTTTTGCTCTATTTTGCGTTATTATGTTTGTAATAGTAGTTTGTAAAAGGGCGAAAATTGTGGATATTGATTAATTTGCACAACTAAAACACCACTTTTACGAAAAACGTCTGTTAATTGTTGGAAGATTTATTTGCTGGCTTAGATTTGGAAATTTTGATAATCAAAATGATTAGTCCCGCCCAAAAGCCGAAGAAAACAACAAGCCCAATTGCTATACCCCAAGCACTACTGTTATCTACAACGGACAGGTTAAGACGTACTACGTAGTAGTCCTTTGCGCCCATTGCTGCAATTTGATCCTTGAGGGAAAGAAGTTGACGGTCGATGTCGGCAATCTTTTCGATAAGCAAAATTTTGTCGGAAGTGTCTGTTGTTGCCAAAAGCAAATCTTCGTACTGTGCACGTTGGTCGTTGAGAACGTCAATTTGGTTTTGTGTTACGTTGATTTGCTCGTCAAAACTTTGTTGAATAACGTTCATACCGCGAACCTTGCCACAAGCTGTTAGGCCGTTGACAAACTTGTCGAAGTTTTCCTTGGAAACTTGGAAGGTGTAGGATGCTTGGCGAATTCCATCATCGTCGCGATCCAACAATTGACTTACAACCTTTGCTTGATAGCGAGTTGCTTCCGATTGGATCTTTTCCAATGATTGTTCAATGTCCTTTTCCTTAGCAGAAAGGGAGATAGTTGCCCATTTTACAATACCTTGAGTATCAACACCACTGTCGATAAAGTCCTCGTAGTAGGTATCGCAACCCACAAAAATAACTAGGCAAAGAACTGCAATAATCAAAACTGGAAGAACTTTTTTCATAGCGCATCTCCTTTATGATAATTTTTAAAATAGTCGAATAGGACTATTGGGTCTTTGTGTTACATGGAAAATAGTCGAATACGACTATGCAAATAACAAATAAGCATACAAGTGCTGCATTATATAGGAAATAGAATAACAGCAATTATAAGATACGAGAAATAAAATAACAACAATTATAAGAACTATGCAACCAAAAAGTAAGCATACAAGTGCTACATTAAATGGGAAATAGAATAACAGCAATTATAAGGTGCGAGAGATAAAATAACAACAATTATAAGAACTATGCAACCAACAAGTAAACTTACAAGTACTGCATTAAATAGGAAATAGAATAACAGCAATTATAAGGTACGAGAAATAAAATAACAACAATTATAAGAACTATGCAACCAAAAAGTAAGCTTACAAGTGCTGCATTAAATAGGAAATAGAATAACAGCAATTATAAGGTACGAAAATTGTATAACAGCTATTATAATGTGCGAAAAATTGCATATCAGCAATGATGAAATATATACTTAACTATAACGGAAAACTACCGTGCAAAATAACTGTTATTCGTCAATCTTTAGGATAGACATAAATGCTTCGGAAGGTACACTTACACTACCAACTTGACGCATACGCTTTTTACCTTCTTTTTGCTTTTCTAGCAGCTTCTTTTTACGGGTGATGTCACCGCCGTAGCACTTAGCCAAAACGTCCTTGCGCAGAGCCTTGACAGTTTCTCGAGCGATAATCTTGTTTCCAATGGCCGCTTGGATAGGAATTTCGAACATTTGGCGTGGAATTGCTTCCTTGAGCTTGGTGGCAATTTGTCTGCCACGTGCGTAGGCACGTTCTTCGTTGACAATGATGCTCAACGCATCGCACACTTCGCCATTTAGTAGCATATCCATACGGACAAGCTTGCCTGGAACGTAGCCCTTTAGCTCGTAATCTAAGCTTGCATAGCCACGGGTGCGTGATTTGAGTGTATCAAAGAAGTTGTAGATAATTTCGTTAAGCGGAATTTCGTAGGTTACACGAACACGGCGAGTATCCAAATAGGTCATATCAATGAAGTTACCGCGCTTGTCTTGGCAAAGTTGCATAACGTCGCCAACGTACTCGGGTGGGGAGAAGATTTCCGCACGAACGATAGGTTCTTCTACGTGTTCGATGCTGGTTACTGGTGGCAACTTGGTGGGGTTGTCGATATCTAACACTTCCCCTGTGGTTGTGTGCACCTTGTACACTACGCTTGGGGCTGTGGTAACTAGGTCTAGGTCGAACTCTCTTTCTAGGCGCTCTTGGATGATTTCCATATGCAACAATCCCAAAAAGCCACATCTAAAACCAAATCCCAAAGCAACGGAAGTATCTGGCTCATACGTCAAAGAAGCATCGTTGAGCTTTAGCTTTTCCAAAGACTCCTTCAAATCGTTGTATTTGCTGCCATCCGCTGGGAAAATACCGCAAAATACCATTGGTTTTACTTCCTTGTAGCCAGTTAGTGGAGCTGGACAAGGATTGTTTGCGTCAGTAATTGTGTCGCCCACTTTTGTATCGGATACCGTCTTGATGCTTGCACAAATATATCCAACGTCGCCAGCACGAAGGCAATCTACCGCCTTCATATGTGGAGCAAAAATACCAACTTCGGTAACGTCAAAGGTTTTGCCCTGTGTTTCGAACATCTTGATGGTTGTGCCAGTTTTTACAACGCCATCCACAATACGAACAAAAATTATAACACCCTTGTAGTTGTCGTATTGGCAGTCGAAAATAAGCGCTTTTAGTGGACTCTCTTCTTCGCCGTGAGGAGCAGGAATACGCTCTACTACTGCATCCAATACGTCTTGAATATTTAGCCCTTCCTTGGCAGAAACCAATGGACAACCTTCGGTATCAAGGCCGATAGTATCTTCAATTTCCTTGCGAGCTCCGTCCACGTCGGCACTAGGTAGGTCGATTTTGTTGATAACGGGGATAATTTCCAAATCGTTTTCGATGGCAAGATAGCAGTTTGCTAGTGTTTGAGCTTCTACACCTTGGCTGGCATCTACCACAAGCAAAGCACCTTCGCAAGCGGCAAGGGAGCGAGAAACTTCGTAGTTGAAGTCAACGTGGCCAGGGGTATCAATCAAGTTGAGGGTATACTCCACCCCGTCCTTGGTGTAGGTCATCCTAACGGGTGTTAGCTTGATGGTTATTCCACGTTCGCGTTCGATATCCATGCTATCTAGCATTTGAGCTTCCAAGTCGCGAGAGGCAACTTGACCGGTATATTCCATCAAGCGGTCGGCTAGCGTGCTCTTACCGTGGTCGATATGGGCGATAATGCAAAAATTACGTGTATTTTTTTGTGACATAACAGTTTTCCAATGTATAAATGTATTTGTGTGTAGCTGCTTTGATGAATACCTTTGTTGCGCCAATTTGCACATCAACAGGGTTAAATTGCCAATTAAGTTGAAAAATCTGGCATTTGTGTGGTTTGATTAGTAGACGCATAAAGATATGCTCAACTAACAAATACTATCAATTTAACCATGCAAATGAGGCGTAACTACACACTTACCTATTTTGAATTATACCCCAAACATTGCTTTTTGTCCATATCTTTGGCAATTTTTTTGCCAAATTATATTGATTTTTACTAACTTAAATATTATAATAAAAAGATAATAGGGGGTATATTGCCTTATGATAAATAGTAAATACAAATGGCTGACGGACGTGTACGTTGCTCATCGAGGTCTATTTGATAACGTTACCATCCCGGAAAACTCCATTGCCGCATTTGAAAATGCATCCAAAAACGGATTTGGCATTGAAATGGACGTTCAAGCAAGCAAGGACGGCGTGTTGATGGTTTTCCACGACGACAGCCTTAAACGCATGACTGGCGTTGACGGCAATCTGTGTGACTACACCTATCAAGAACTTAGACAGTTTAGGCTACTAGACACCGACTGCGTTATCCCAACCTTTGACGAATTTCTTGTGGCAGCAAACGGAACCAACATTGTTGTGGAAATAAAAACCCACTCCGACATTGGCGATACCGAACAAAAGGTGTACCAAGCACTTAAAGGCTACAACGGCAACTACTGTGTGGAATCATTTAATCCACTAATCGTACGCTGGTTCAAGGTGCACGCACCGGAAGTTATCCGTGGACAGCTATCGGAAAACTACCCACGTATGAAAAACCGACTGCTAGCTTGGCTACTTAGAAACCTTAAACTGTGCAAATGGAACGGAAGTCAGTTTATTGCCTACCAAGCAGAATCCATTGCCAACGTAAAAGCCGTTAAGCGCTGGGCAAAGAAGGTTCCCATAATTTGTTGGACAATTAAAAGTCAACAACAACTAGAAGAACTTAGCCCACACTTTGATAACATTATTTTCGACAGTTTTGTACCTATCCGCAAGGATTTGGAAAACATAAAGTAACACACACAACACAACTGCGGACGTAATAAGCCGTAGATTTAGGGGGACAAAAAATCCTTTAGACAACAAGGAGAATAATATGAGAAGATTATTTGCATTTTTGCTAGGTGTTTTATTTGGTGTCATCCTTGTATTCGGTGCTGTAGCAGGTGCCGCATACTATGCTTATGCCAAATTGACTCCTGAACAAATTTCGCCAGAAACAAACAAATTCCTTGGTGACTTTTCTAAGCTATCCGTTCAACAAATGATAGCAAAGTTCCAAGATATTTACGCCACAAAGGTTAACCAAGGGGACGACCTGTACACCATTGGCGAGTTTATGACGGATAACAACATTGACGCCAAAACAGCATTTGGTATGGAACTTCCACAAGAAGTGTTGGATATTCCACTATTTGAAATGACTTCGGGCGAGGCTGGCATGGAAAAGGCAATGAAGGCCATCAAGGTTAGCACAATCCCTGCCATTGTCAATATGTTTGGCGAAACGGACGAAAACGGTAACCTTACAGGTATGTTCGGCGAAGAAGTAATGGCTGTACTTGCTGAACACAACATGGCAGAACTTACAGCAGAAGGTGGTCTTGCTACTGTTTTGGAAGAAATCAAGCTTGTTTGGTTGCTTCCTGATGCTTTCCCAAGCGAAGAAACCGAAAACAAGCTTATGTATGCTGTTGGTCAAGCTGACCTAGGCAAACTGCTTGGTTCCGTTAGTGGAAACGACAACCTGTTTGCTCAACTGGGCGAAGAGGGCGGTTTGGCCGCACTTGGTCAACTTTCCATCATGGATATTGCCGGCACTAGCGGTGGCGGAAGCGAAATGCTACAACTGCTTCTTGGTGACGCAAAGGTTGTTGACCTTATTGACGAAAACGGCAACCTCAACCCAGATAAAGTTATCAACGGACTTCAAATTGGCGCATTGCTTGGTCTAAAACGCATTGCGGTAGACTCCGACAGCGGTTACACCACCATTTTTGAAGGAATCAAAAAGGACGGCGACAACTACATAATGCTAGACAAGGACGTTTGGTATCAAGCTGGCCTTATCTGTACAAAAGAAATTAGTAGCGAACACCCTGCCCATACAGCTGACTGCTACGGCTACAACTGGTACGAACCATGTAACTGTGCCGAAGATCATCACGTTGTTATTGACGGGGTAAATCACAGACTTGCATTCGGCATCTACAAGGTTCTTAGCCAACTATCCATTGAAGACTTGACTAGCGGCGACCAAGACATATTGATGAGCAAGATTACTGGACTAACTATCAGAGAATTGATGGCTGGTCAAACAATCAGCGGCATTATGGAAACATTTGCCGATATGACAATTGCGGAATTGATGGACGGCGGTATTGACGGCATCTTGATTGGCGACCTTCTTGGTATGAAGCGTTACGACGTGACAGAAGTTGTTGAACCAATGATTTCCGTACTTACTCCTGAACAACTACAAATGTTGCTTGCAATGGACGAAGATCAACTATCCGAAACATACGTTGCAGTTAACGGCTTGGATATTGCAATGTCTGCCGACGGAGAAACTTGGTACTGGGCGCAACTGCTTTGCTCAGATGAAGATTGCACACACACCCACGCAAATGGACATCCTAACCTTGCCTGCTACGGCTACAAGTGGTACAACGAGTGCTTGAGCACCATCCACGACAGCTGTGAACACCAAAACGAAGCACATCCAACTGAAACAGACTACTTCCTTGTAAAAGGTTTGATGGGTATGCTTGGCGACTACAGCATTTCTCGCTTGAACAGCATGCAAAGCATCATTGACAAAATCAAGCTTGGCGACGTTATGGAAGTGGAAGGCACAATGCTAGAAAGCTTTGCTAACACTCCAATTGGACAACTATCTGGCAAGATTGAAACACTGCGTCTTGGTTACGCTTTGAGCTACAGCCGTGAAGAAGTTACCGATTTGACAGGCTACGTTGCAGTTAGTGGCATTGCATCCGTAATGAAAAACGGCGCAAACTACGCGCGCAAGCTAGACGGCGAAGAAGAGTGGTACAAAGCAAGCCTTGTTTGCACATCTAGCCACGAACACGATGCTGACTGCTACTCCATTTGGACAAAGGAAGACAGCACCTACGCAACAGGTATTGAAGGCAAACTTGCCAACGAAACTGTTAGCGATATGAGTGAACTATCCGACCTAATCAACGACTTTACACTTGGCGACGTTATGGGAGATAACATCCCACCAATGCTTGCTAGCCTTGCTGATACCAAGATTGGCGATTTGGAAAGTGGTATTGACGGATTGTACCTTGCTACTTTCCTTGAATACACCCGTCAAGAAGTTGCCGATACCCTTGCATACTCCCCAGTTGCAGGTGTAGACAACGTTATGACAAACGGCGTTGACTACATCAGATTGGAAACAAGTGACAACGTTTGGTACAAAGCTACCTTTGCTTGCCACAAGGATCACCCCCACACTACCGACTGCTACAACTTTGTTTGGTACAATGCCGGCGTAGAAGTTACTGGTATTACAGCTAAGTTGGGTGGAAAGAAAGTTAGTGAACTTAAAAACCTTGAAGAAATCATCAACAACGACATCACATTGAAAGACGTTATGGGCGACAGCATCCCAGATATGCTTGTTAGCATCCAAGACAAGCCAATTGGTCAACTTGGCGATGCTATCAACGAACTGTACGTTGGTGACGCAATGAGCTACCACCGCACCGAAGTTGTAGATACAACTGGCTACGGCCTTGCTACAATGCTCAAAAACGGCGAAGAAGTTAAGTACTACTTGCGCGATAACGGAGCAGATATTATCCTATCCGACGACAATACAAACTGGTACAAGGGCGTACTCCACTGCGAAGAGGCTCACGTTCACAAATACAGCTGCTACGGCTACTTGTGGCTTGATAGCAATGACCTTGAACCAACTGGTCTTGTTGCAAAACTTGCCAACGAAAAGATTAGCAACCTAAACAACATCCAAGACACAATCAACACCTTTAAGCTTGGGGACGTTATCGAAATCGACGACACATCCGCACAAGCATTGAAGGCCTTAAAGGACGTTGAAATTGGCGAGCTTGGAAACGAATTTAACAACTTGACAGTAGCTGACGTTATCGACGTTAATGCTCCTGGCACAAATAACATCTTCAAAGAACTTAGTGACGTTCAAATCAACAACCTTGGTGCAGAAATCAACAACGTTCACATCGGTTCTGCCCTTGGATACGAACTTAGATGCGACGTTGATCATACTCACGTAAAAGAGTGCTGGTTTAGACTAGACTGCGCAACTGATCACGAACACGTTGACTCCTGTTGGGTTAACGCTGACGGCGTTACTGGCGCAATCGTGGATATGACAATTGAACAACTTAGTCAACCAGACGCACTAAAAGACCGCATTGATGGACTGGAACTTGGCGAAATCCTTGAAATTGACGGAAGCAACAAGATATTGGAAGAACTTGCCGACACCAAGATTGAAAACCTATCTAGCGACTTGAACAATATCCGCTTGGGCGTTGCTCTTGGATATATCAAAAATCCAGTTGATGCAAGCTTGTTTACTGTACCTGTTATGACGGAAGGGGACGTTACCGTTAAAGCTACAACTGCCGATCCTGCAACTGCTAAGTATGCTATGACCGACGACAAAAATAGCCCAGAATTGTACGAAGCTATATTCGAGTGCCACGACGAGGATCATACTGATAGCTCAATGCACACAATGGACTGCTACAGCTACATTTGGTACGACGGCTCTGTTGCAGACGAAAACAAGGTTATGGGCCTAAACGGAAAGATTGCTAGCTTGACAATCAACCATTTGGATGGCGAACACCTAACTAACATCCTTACCAGCTTGACAATTGGAGAACTAGAAGAAAGTGGCATGCTATCAATGGGCGAAACAATAGCAGATATCGAAGAAAACCATGCTAAATTTAACATCATTTTCCACGATACAACGGCTCACGATGAAAAGATAGACGTTAGCACAAATCCACTATTGCCTATTGAAGTACAATGTGACTTGACAGGTTACTTTGCATATCTATCTCAAAAACCAAGTGGTACAGCTGTTGAGTTTTACAGTTTGTTTACACACAGCGAACCACCTCACTGGGAAGAAATGAAGCTCAACGACTTCATCGAAACCCTACTTGAAGCTCTATAAGATAGTGACAACTAAATACACCACTCGTTGGTAAAATAAAAAGCGACTTCAAAAACGAAGTCGCTTTTTTGTGTTCAAATTTTTGTTGTGCTATTTGCATATCGACATAGCTACACGAAGGCCGTCTACGGCGGAAGATACTATGCCACCGGCATATCCGGCACCCTCGCCAATGGGATAAAGGTTAGATATGTTACTTTGGTAGGTTTCGTTATCGCGTACAATGCGAATTGGACTGCTTGTGCGACTTTCTACTGCCGTTAGCACTCCGCTTGTGGCAAAGCCTTTGATTTTGCTGTCAAAGGCCAACAGCCCTTCGACAATGCAATCGCCAATAAACTTGGGCAAAAGTGTGCGCAAGTTAGTGCAAACTGTACCGCGTGGGTAGCTTGGAGTAATTTCCAGCTGAGTGCTGGGTTTATTTGCAATAAAATCTACCACGTTTTGCGATGGTGCTTGGTAGCCGCAGTTGAAAGAGGTACTTTCTAAATGCTCTTGGAAGCGAACACCTGCAAAAAGGTCATCGCCAAAGCCAAGATTGGACAAATCTTGTTGGTTTACTGTTACCACAATGGCGCTGTTGCTGTTTTGCTCGTTGCGGGCAAAGTTGCTCATCCCGTTGACTACAACGGTGTTTTTGCTACTGGATGCACACACTACCGTGCCACCAGGACACATACAAAAGCTGTAACAGCCGTGTCCGTCTTGGCATTGATGCACCAGTTTGTAGCTAGCCGATGGCAAATCCTTGTGGGTAGGACCATACTGGGAGTAGTTGATAAATTCCCTTGGATGCTCCACTCGCAAACCCACCGCAAAGGGCTTGAATTGAAGTTGACAATTATGTTTCACAAGATTGTGAAACACATCTCGCGCGGAGTGACCGCAAGCCAAAATTACCTTGTCGGCTGTTATTTTTTGAGTAGTTTGGGTGTCAGTTTGACCATCCAAGTTGTATGATTGATTGTTGAAAGACTCTTGATGGGTATTTTGTACGCTTTGTACAACCACTCCCTTGCAAACGTCGTTTTCAACAATGAAATCGGTAACAAGAGTGTCAAAAAGCACCGTTGCACCATAGCTTTGTAGTTCCGCGACCATGCTATCAACAATTTTTACCAAATTGTCGGTGCCAATGTGGGGCAAGTTGCTGTACATAATTTGCTGTGGCGCTCCGTGGCGCACAAAGTGAGAAAATACCGTGTGCGTTAGCGGACTGGATATGCCTGTGGTAAGCTTTCCGTCAGAAAATGTTCCTGCGCCGCCGTGCCCAAACTGGATATTGCTGTTTTCGTTTAACTCGCCCGTTTGGTTGAAATGAGCTATTTGACTACTACGCTTGCTCACGTGGCTACCACGTTCAATTAGAGTTACCTTGTGACCGCTTTTTGCCAAGTAGGTTGCTGCGTATAATCCCGCAGGGCCACTTCCTACCACCACAATGTGCTGTGGATTGGCTACTTGGGGTAAATCTCCCAGCAGGTAGTCTTGTGGGGCATTGTAAGGGGTTGCGTTGCGAGTAATCTTGCAGGTTGTGTGTACAACAAATGAGCAAACAAAGTGTATTTGATGCTTTTTGCGAGCATCTACGCTTTGCTTGTGTAGGAAAAAATCTACCAAATTAGCATTTGAACAGCCCAAAAGTGTGCAAAGCTTGGCTCTGCACATATTGTCATCAAAGTTGATGGGTAGGTTGATGCTTTTGGTTAGATATGTGTACATTGTTTAGTCCATTGATGCCGCCGCATATAGCGCTGATGCCGCAGCAAAATATAGGTTATTGCCACCGCATAGGCCATCGACGTTGAGCATTTCGCCAATGCAGATGATGCCGTTAGGCAACGTTAGGTTGCGTAGGTTTAGGTGTTGTTCGTCCACTCCGCCAGTTGTTACTTGGCTCATTGTCCAATCTAGTAGCTTGGAGTAGTTGAAGGTCAAATTCTTGGCTGTGTGAGCTAGCTTAAATGCATCTGTGGGACAATTTGCCCTTTTTGTGACGTACTGCGCCAGTTTGTTGTGTAGTAGCGTGCCCCAAAGCCTATCTACTGGTAGATGTGTTCTAGCTTGCAGTATTGCTGTTAGCTCATCATGTGTCAAGGTGGGGAACAAATCTAGGCAAATTTGGTAATCGTGCTGTTTGCCTTGAACTAGGTTGCGTGCTATATGCGCCGACATGTTGAAGATGCAAATGCCACTTAAGCCATAATCACGGAAAAGCACTTCGCCACTTTCGGTGTATAGGTTTTGTCCGTCGGCAACAAGAGTTGCGTTGCACTTGTGACGAATACCGTTCAAGGTTGGATCGTTGTTGGTAACCTTGATGGGCACAAGACTAGGGTAAGTTGCTGTGAGATATTGGCTGCCAATTAGAGCCGACGTGTTGGGGGCTGGGGCTTGACTTCCACTACCAACGGACAACACAACCTTGTCGTAAATGTGTGTATTATCGCCTATTTTGACGGCATATTTGCCGTTTTTGGCGGTGATTCGTGTTACTTCGGCTTGGATTACGATACCGCCCAAATCTTGCAACGTGTGGCGCAAACAGTCCACAACAGTGCTTGCCGAGTCGGATAAAGGGTACATTCTTCCAGCGTTGTCGGTGTAGGTGAAAATGCCAACGGAGTGCAAAAAATGCTTGTAGGTGTCAACGTTGATTGCGTGCAAAACCGTTGAGGCAATTTTGCTATCGTTGAAATGCTTGATGGATACAAACTCATTGCCAATGTTGCACTTTCCGTTGCCTGTTGCTGAAATTTTTTTGCCTACACGATTGTTTTTTTCGGCGATTGTAACTTGGTAGCCTAGGCGCAAAGCAGATATTGCAAAGGTTAGCCCTGCCATGCCACCGCCAACAACTAAAATGTTCATTGTGTACATTTCCTTTTGTTATAGATAAATTAATTTTAATAGATATTAATAATTTAGTCAATAAGAATGCCCCAAATAATTTTGGGGCTACTTGATTGCATTATAAAACTCTTTTACTATGCTGACGTTAGACTTGATTGTGCATACATTTGGGGCAAGATTAACTGACAACAACTGTTGACTTAAAAGAGTTGAATTTGAGAAAAATTTGTGTAGTTTAGCAACAAATTGTCGTTGTGTCATATTGTGCAATACTGAGGTTACAAAAACATTATCTCCCCGTTTTTCCGTGACGTTGAGTAACGGTAACAAGCTTACGTTGTTGCTGATAATCGTCCTGTTACTATCAGGGAAAAGGTAGTTACCAACAACTATTGGAATAGCACCCCTTTGGCACAGTTTTACACAATCTGGATGCAATACGTTAGCTCCGTTTTGTGCTAGAAAGTACATTTGATTATAGGATAAATTAGGTATACTTTGTGATGCGCAAATTGCTGGATTTGTTATATATATCCCACTTGTATCCGTCCAATTTTCGTAGACGTTTGCTTTGAGTGCAAGGGAAACAAGCGCACCTGTAACGTCTCCTCCACCACGAGAAAAGGTACGAATTTGCCCGACCGTGTTAGCTCCATAAAAGCCACCAATTACACAAAGCTTTTTGTCCTTTACAGCTTTACGTATAAGCTTACAACTGGCAGAGATATTGAGGGAATTGTTGCTAAAACGTATCACATCGGCGGCTTCTAGGTAGGTTGCTCCAAGTAGTTGCGACACAATTAGTGCCGAGTATTTTTCACCTAGAGAAAGAAGGCCAGCTAGATCGTAATTGCTTACATAATCTTTTGCTTGTTGAACTAGTTGGCTACCTTCAAAAGCAACGTTACAAGCATCGGCAAGTTGCTGATATTTGTTGACAATTTGTAACAAAACTTATTCACTTGAGCTGTTAAAGTAGCCAAGTAGAAGGTCTGTAACCTTTGTGTCTACACAAAATGACTTTCCTATTGCGCTGACGACTACCACCTTGGTTGAGTCTTTTACAAGAGATTTTATCTTGTATACGTTTTGAGCAGTAATTGCTGTTCCGCCAAATTTTGCCACTATCATAACAAAATAGTATATGCATGAAAAACTCCTTTGTTGAACAATAGTATGAAATTGAAATGGGATTATGGGCTGTTGTGAAAGGTGTGTAGTTATCAAAAAAATGACAAACATGCATTGCAAAGATACGTAGTTTTGCATGTTGTTAGTTTTCAATGATACACATTGATAATTTGCTTAGTTGCACGCAGGCATACTGCAATGAACTTACTGTGATTATTTCGGTTTAGTAGCTTTGGCTATAAACATGATTAGTGATAGCTAAAATGATAACAATTTACAAACAGATGTGTGAAATGCTACAATATAACAAATATCCGTTTTGTGCATAAAAAAGGACTGCCAAACTAGCAGTCCTTGATTTGTTAATTTGTGTTGTTTTGTTGCGGTAAAAACCAACCGTTATTGACCAATGTAGCCTACCAAAAGCACTACCAAGCAGGCGCATACAAGGGACAAAACAACGTATCCAAAGTAATGTTTTAGAAAGTGTCCTAGGCCTTTCTTTTTGGGTTGTTTGTTATTACTCATCTTCTCTTAACCCCCAAATTGAAGTTAGTTGACTGTTGTCGGTAAGTCTCATTGCATAGCTCAAAATCTTGCGAAGTTGGTCAGCATCCAAGTAACGTTGAATTTTGCCATCGTGTACGGCGGAGATGATACCAGTTTCTTCACTTACAACAATAGCTGTGAGTGTTGGGAAAGCTTCTGTTACACCAATTGCCGCGCGGTGACGTGTGCCAAACTCCCTAGGCAAGTTGGTTTGTTGTGTTAGTGGAAGGTAACATCCAGCAGCAACAACTTTGTTTGCCATGATTACCACTGCACCATCGTGCAAAGGTGTTTTGGGGAAGAATAGCGTTTCGATTAGGTCGGCAGATACTTCACTGTTTAGGCGAGTACCACTTTCCAAAATATGATCGCTGATGTCGTCGCAGATAAGAATCAATGCGCCTGTATCTGTTTTGCTTAAACGTTGGCAAGCCTTGATGATTTCGTTAACGGATTTGCTGATATCTTCGTGGCCATATTCTTCGGTAACCATATCCTTGTTGAACCAACGCTTCCAAGCACGACGGAAAATGTCGCGTTGAACGTCCTGACCAAAGAATAGGATGCAAGCAAGGGCACAAAATCCCAAAACAAAGTAAACGTAAAATGCAAAGTTTGGAATATCGAAAAATGACAAGCCAAATAGTACCACCAAACAAGTGGTAAGCACGTAAATTATAGCTTCCAAATTGCGTTTTTTTGCGTAGTAGAAAGCTACGAAATAAAACACAGCTACAATAAGCGCCAACAGACATCTTGCCACTATTGTGGGGATATCGACGTCAGCGAAAAAATTGTAAATATATTCCAGCATCTTTGCAAATTTCCTTTTCTAAATAAGTAAAAACCACAATGGTTGAACAATCAATTGCTAATCGTAGAATATTATTCCACGCATATATAATATAATACAATATTTTGTAAAAAAAATAAAGTATCTTTTGTGATTTTTTTGATAATTTTTTGATTTATTTACTATTTTTACTGTAATTTTACCTTTTTATGCCAATAAATGGAAAATTTGCAAACAATTTGATACAAACCAAGCCCTAATTTTGGTTAATCTGCAGCAAATAAAGCCGTTAGCACAATGTTACATCAAATCAAAATTTGACTCTAGTAATTACACGACCAGTTACTAGATTGAAAGACGCCCTTTCATCAACCTACTATTCTACCCAATAACAAATCAAAATAAGTTAAACGTACTTCAAAAATAATTGTTAATTTGTTATCATAAGTTACAAACCCGTTCTACTCATTTTTCGAGCATTGATATAATTGTTTCAATGTGTTTAACAGACAAATTACTCTAGTTTTAATGATTTATTACGATAAACCCTGATAAAGCGTAATTTGAAGGAGTTATTCCAAGAAGTTAATAGAAATTGTAATTTCAATGAGTTATTTTGACAAATTATAAGGGTAATTGTGATAGAACTAACAACCAAAAAAATTTCTTTGCGTAATTCAATATTTTTTTGAAAATTTATCACGAAAAATGATTGTTGCATTTTTGTGCATATTTATTTACTTTGGTGTATTTTATTAGCATATTGTTGGACTATTTTCAATCAATAGTAGGTGCGTTATTATTAGTATTAGATATTCTAGGAATATCATTTGCTTTTTTCCCGTAAATTATGGAGAGCTGAAAATGTAGGCGAGAAGAAATTTTAAGAAATGCTTTTGAGGTGATATGAAAATATGAGATATGCTATTGTTGGTTACGGAAATCTAGGCAAAAGCTTGGAAAAACAAATTGAAAAAAGACCAGCGGACAAGCTTGTGTGCGTGTATAGTAGGCGAAATATTGCTCATCCTTTAGCAAGGCAGCTAAAACAGTTGCCATTTGACAAGGACTGGGACGTTGCGTTGATTGGGCTAGGTAGCTACCAAGATATTGCCCAATATCAGCATTTGTTCGGTGGCGTTAACACAGTTGATTGCTACGACGTTAGTGAAAACTTGAGTTCGTACAAACATCAGCTAGCAAAAATCAAGACTCGTGGCACACTATCCATTGTGGGCGCTGGATGGGATCCTGGACTACTAGATATTGTCCGTAAAACTATGGGGTATAACGCCGTTACACTTTGGGGGAAAGGCGTTTCCCTTGGGCACAGCAACGCACTACGCTCTATCCCTGGCGTGCTGGATGCAGTACAAATTACCCAACCAAAGGACAACGCACTAGAGCTTATTGCTAGCGGTCAAACAAAGGACTTACACAGACGTATTTGCTACGTTAGTGCTGTTGAAAGGGACAAAGAGAACATATCTCAGCAAATTGCAAAAATCGGCCACTACTTTGAAGGACAAAACATTGAAATTGTGTTTTGCTCCACCAACAAAGTTAGACAAATAAAAGAAAACACCCACCACAAAGGACAGGTGTTGTGTTTTGATGATGTCTTTACTGCCAAATACTTAGTTGAAATGGATAGCAACAACGATTTTACTGCAAGCATAATGCTTAGATATGCCAACATCATCCCTAGACTAATCGCTGATGGATACGAAGGTGCGCTTGACACCTTGGATATCCCTTTGAGATATTTGTAGGATAATATTCCTTTACACAGCAAAAGCACATTTCAACTGAAATGTGCTTTTTGAATAATGTATCTTTATTTTTGTTTTTGACAATTTACATTTATATTTTGTTCATTTAGACAGGTCTCATCTTTATATTTGTTTTAAAACAACGTGTCTAAATTTGTTTTTTAGACGATATATCTAACTTTTGGATAATTTTGACGAGTGCTTATTTAGTTAGTCATCCAATGGCTCGGCATTGGGAAGTGGATAGTAATCTACGCGCTTGGTGTTTTCGTACAAAGGTGGGTAGATATTATCTTCCGGGGTGATACCTGCCAAACGACAAACCTCTTGGTGGGCACGGATTGCCAAATCTTCAATTTGCTTGAAGTGAGACAAAGACTTGTCGATAAACAGTGGCTCGCCAACAGTCAAGGTCAAAAATGGTTTACGCCAAATTAGTCTTGCCAAGCCCTTAGGTTTGCGGTAGCTAAATGCCATGGGAAGCACAGGCTTGTTTGTATCAACGGCAAAGTGGAACGCACCCTTTTTGAAAGGTCTGATGGGTTGATAATACTCCCACATGCTACCTTCGGCATAGGTATGGTACCAGTTGCCTTCTTCTAGTAGCTGATGGATTGCCTTGCTAAACTCGCGTGTGGCACGTATGCTTCCAACAGGAACGGGGATACCGCCGTTGTAGCGGATAAGTGTTTTGTTTTCCCCACGACAGTTAACGTCCCAAGATGGGTGGTATGGTCTGAAAGGCGCAACCGCCATCATAACACCGATATAATCCCACAAATGCACGTGGTTGGATACGGAAACTACGCCGTTTTTGAACAGTTCCTTGTGCTTTTTGATGTTTTTGCGACCAACAATTTTGATGTTGGTTACAAGCTTCATAACTGGAAAAGCCAATCCAACGGTGGCAATACGCATCAAATTGGCACGTCTGCGGTACTTTTTGGACTTGTCCACGTACACAAAGTTCTCGTCAAAAACTGCGTGATTGTTCTTTTTTACAACTAGGTAGTGCCCATCGGTAAACTTGGGAAAAGCATACTTGGTGGGCATGGGATCGTATGGTAGTTTTGTCATTTGTTCCCCCTGTTACACAAACGATTACTCGCTATATACTTCTACTGATACGCCAGCTTCGTTAAGTAACTTTTGTGCAAATTCGTCTGGATAGCCGTGCTTGTAAACAATACGTTTGATGCCAGCATTGATGATAATCTTGGCGCAAATTACACAAGGTTGGTGTGTGCAGTACAACGTTGTGCCTTCCAAATTGATACCAAGACGTGCCGCTTGCACAATGGCATTTTGTTCTGCGTGAACGGCATAGCAAATTTCGTGTCTTGTGCCACTTGCAATGCCAAGCTTTTTGCGCAGACACTCGCCACGGTCACGGCAGCTTTCGATGCCTTGTGGCGCACCATTGTAGCCTGTGGTGAGAATTCTTTTGTTGCGAACGATTATGCAACCTACGTGACGATCTTCGTTGTAGCAACTGGACCAAGTGGCAACCTGTTCGGTTAGTTGCATAAAACGTTTATCCCATTTGTTCATAGTGAAATTTTCCTTTTTGTAAGATTGTGTGTTAACTAAAATGGCATAGTAAAGAAAGCCTTGTCTTTACAATGCCAGATATAAAATTGCATGAAATAATACGTAGTTGATGGCAATACCACAATTTCACCGCAATCTGCCACTAAAATACAACCAGAGCTTGCAAAATAGCGGGCTGTTGAGCAAGAAATTGTTGGATAGCTATAAGCGGTTTGCCTAACAAAATGCAAGCTAGCACTGAGTTTTTGTAAAGGAAATTACTGGGGCACCTGACTTAGCAAAACACAGATGATAGCGTCAGCAATTTGTAGCCAAAATACAACAAGAGCTTGCGAAATAGCCCAAAATTAATATTTTTGCTTGCGAATCTTTCCGCTTACCTTGTGGATAGTGATGTATCCTTCTTGATTTTTTGCCTTTTCCTTGGCAAAAGCAATGGCTTCGGCTTGGGTGCGGAACAACTTGAGTGCACGCGCGCCCTTGGAAAGCTTAACTTGCCAACGACCGTCTTCTCTTAGAGAAATGTGGTAGCACTTTACACGTGGTTTGTCTGGTTGAGCAGGTGTTGCTTCTTCGGCAGCAGGAGCAGTTTCTTCTGTTGTAGCATCAGCTTCCCAATCGCCTTCTTCTTCCACTTCGACAATGGTTACGTCTTGGCTTGGAGCAGCTGGTTCTTCTTCTACTACAGGTGCTGGAGCTGGTTCTTCTTCTACTACTGGAGCAGTAGGCTGTTCTTCCACTACTGGTGCTGCTGGTTGTTGCTCTGCTGGAGCTGGTTCAACGGCAGGCTCGGATGCAACTTCTTCGGTGGCTGTTGTTGCGGAAACGATTTCCCCTTCTACAACTTCTAGCTTGTTCTTGCGTTTTTTAGCGACACTGCAAATGATGATGATAACAACAAGTAGCAATGCAACTACTGCTGCAACGTGCCAAACAACTACTTGGAAGCTTCCAATAGCAAACAATGGAGATGTGAAAAACACTCCGCATTTTTCCAAAAATTCTTTCATGTGCAAATCCTCCATGAATATGTTAAATACATTATAACATAATTTATAATATTTTCAAGCGGTTTGGTTAATTTTCCCAAATATCACTGCGAATTTTGCAAAAATATGTAATATTTTTGTCAAACCCCAACCACTTACTACCAAGTTGCCTTTTTGTGACAAAAAAAGTCATTTACCCCTTTACACAGATATTGACTTTTGCAAATGTTGTAGTATAATAATGGCGTTAGTAGTCCTGAGGGGGATGCTTCAAATAACCTGAATAGCTTTTGGCTGTTCATATACTTTACTTTTGGCGGTGTTACGGCTATAATATTAGTGTAAACATTGACCAAAGTATAGTATGGTTTTACATCATTTATTTGCAAAATTAGGAGGATACCTATATGAAATTGAAGCCACTATTCGACAGAGTGGTTGTTAAAGAAATCACACAAGAAGAAACGACCGTTGGTGGAATCTTTTTGCCCACCGCTGCCAAGGAAAAACAAGAAATTGCCGTTGTTGTTGCCGTTGGCGAAGGCGGAGTTATTGACGGAAAAGACGTTGAAATGATTGTCAACGTTGGCGACAAGGTGCTGTACAGCAAGTACGCTGGTAGCACTTTCAAAATTGATGGCGAAGAATTGACCATCATCAAGCAAAGCGACATTTTGGCTGTCGTTGAAGACTAGGAGGTACTAGATGGCTAAACAAATTAAATTTGGCGAAGATGCTAGAAGAGCATTGGAAAACGGCGTTAATCAACTTGCCGATATTGTAAAAATTACTCTTGGACCAAAGGGCAGAAACGTTATTTTGGAACGCAAATACGGCGCACCACTTGTTATCAACGATGGCGTGACCATTGCAAAGGAAATTGAACTTGCCGATCCATTTGAAAACACCGGCGCACAAACTGTAAAAGAAGCTTGCACTCGCACAAACGACGTTGTCGGCGACGGCACAACCACAGCAGCAGTTTTGGCACAAGCAATCATCCGCGAAGGCAACAAAAACATGGCTGCTGGCGCTAACCCAATCATCTTGCGCAAAGGTATTGACAAGGCGGTTGCTGTGTGCGTTGAACGTCTTGCTGCAACAAGCACTCCAGTAGAAAACAAGCAAGCTATCGCTCAAGTTGCAAGCATTTCTGCCGCTGACGAAACAATCGGTGCATTGATTAGCGACGCTATGGAACGCGTTGGCAACGACGGCGTTATTACCGTTGAAGAAAGCAAAACAATGAGAACGGAGCTCAACGTTGTTGAGGGTATGCAATTTGACCGCGGTTACGCTAGCCCATACATGGCTACAGACCCCGACAAGATGATTGCCGAACTAGACAATCCATTTATCCATAACACCGACAAGAAGATTAGCTCCATCCAAGAGATTTTGCCTATCCTTGAACAAGTTGTAAAGATGGGCGCAAAGCTACTTATCATTGCCGAAGACGTTGAAGGGGAAGCGCTTACTACACTTATCCTAAACAAGCTTCGCGGAAGCTTTATTTGCGTTGCTGTAAAAGCTCCAGGCTTTGGCGACAGAAGAAAGGAAATGCTAACTGACATTGCCGTGCTTACTGGCGGTACAGTTATCAGCGAAGAACTTGGTCTTGACCTTAAAACTGCTACACTTGATATGCTTGGCAGAGCAAAGCAAGTAAAGGTGGACAAAGATAACACGATCATCGTAGAAGGCGCTGGGCTAAGCCAAGATATTGCTCAACGTGTTGCTCAAATTAGAAGCCAAATGGCAGCTTCCACAAGCGACTACGACAAGGAAAAATATCAAGAAAGACTTGCAAAGCTTGCCGGCGGTGTTGCTCAAATAAGCGTGGGTGCTGCTACCGAAGTGGAAATGAAAGAACGCAAACTACGCATTGAAGATGCCTTGAACGCTACAAGAGCGGCTGTTGAAGAAGGTATCGTTGCAGGCGGTGGCGTTGCACTACTTTCCGCAATCGAAGACGTTGAAAGATTGATTGACACCCTTGAAGGGGACGAAAGAACAGGTGCATTGATTATCCGCCGTGCACTTGAAGCTCCAATTAGACAAATTGCTGAAAATGCCGGTGTTAACGGCGGAGTTATTGTAGCAAAAGTTCTTGCACAAAAGGAACTAAACTACGGCTACGATGCTTTGACAGGCACATACGGAAATATGATTGAAAAGGGAATCCTTGATCCAACAAAGGTTACACGCTCGGCACTTCAAAATGCTGCAAGCGTTGCAGGAACACTACTTACAACGGAATCCATTGTTTGTGATATTCCTGAACCACCAGCGGCTCAACCACAAGGAAATCCAGAAATGTATTAATTTCTTTTCCGACCAATCGCGCATTGGCGCAGGCGTAGCCTGTTTAGTAGTTCGTGTTATCCAGCGATTTACTATATCTAGTTTATTGCTTGATAATGCCACTAGTGGTCCAGCTATGCTGGTGCAATCATTGAGTTAGATAAAAGCCCTACTAAACCAGCTTTGCTGGCGCAACTTGCATTGTTGAGTTGTGTACGTATAACAAGTAACTAATAATACTGCTACAAACCACTGTAGCAGTATTTTTTTGTATAAATTACAATGCAAGATTGCTCTCGCTTATTTCCAATGCGGTCGGACTCATATGGAAGGCGCACGCTGTGTCGC
>JAFTHP010000054.1 GCA_017457305.1 Clostridia bacterium
TTTTGCAATATCAACAGATACGTTTCGGCAGTGGCGGTTGTATTGGTTGACGTGCTTATGTCCTTTTTTATGGATTTGCACGGGCAGTTCAGCACAGTAGCATTTGTTCCCACCGTTGTATCGTGTTTTGTTTTTATTGTCGTGCCTAGTAGTGTGTACAACTATTTGATGGATACAAGTGGCGGTTGTGCCGAAAAGTATCTTGGCAATAGCCTTTCCAAGAAGGTGGGCACTTATTTGTCCAAACAGCTGTATCGCTTGTCCGACGTGTTTTTATCCATGAAAAATGCCTTTTTGTCTCTATCTATGGGGCAAATTTCTGCCGAGCAAGCGCAGCGAACTGTTGCCAAGGAGTGTTCTCAACGAGTATGCAAGGATTGTACGTTGCGCAATAACTGTTGGCGAACTAACCTTGCTCAAACGGAAAAAGGTATGCTCAATTTGGCGGAATGTGCCATCGTCAAGGGCAAGTGCAGCATATTGGATGTTCCCCAATGGTTATCCGTCAAGTGCGATAGGGTTTCGGCAATAATATCGGAAATTAACAGTCAAGCGGAGCAGTACAACCAGTATTTGCAACGAGCGCAAACCGCCGACAGTAGTAAGCTGTTGCTTGGCGAGCAAATGGGCGGAGTATCCAGTTTGTTGCTTAAGCTTGCCACCGAGTGCAAAAACCGTATTAGCTACGATCACAACAAGGAACAGGAACTTGCCGAAAGATTGGTTTTCCACAATATTATGTGCGTTGGTGCCACCGTTGCAAGACAAGGAACAATGCTTACCGTATCCGTTACCGTTGCAAGAAAGGACGTTGACAAGGACGCCATTTGCAAGATAACTTCCGCCTTAGTTAAACAAAATATGATGGTGGAAAAGGTTGAACAAACGGAAAGCTCCACTTGGGTAAACGTACACATGGCTGTACAACCACGCTACAACGTAAGTTTTGGTGTGGCGTCGGTGGCAAAGGACGGCAGTGTAATCTCTGGCGACACGCACACCGCTATCAAAACGGACAATGGCAAGTGTATTGTTGCTTTGTGTGACGGGATGGGCAGCGGAGAGCGTGCCGAAGAAATGTCTGCAACGGCTATCAGTTTGGTGGAAGGTTTTTACCGTGCTGGATTTGATAACGACACAATACTATCCTGCGTCAACAAGCTACTCACTAGTTGCGGTAACGAAGTGTTTTGCGCTGTGGATATTGTTGTGCTAGATATGTACAATGGACTTGCAGACTTTATCAAGTTGGGCGCAAGCATTGGCTTGGTCAAGTGTGGCGATACAACGCAAATTGTGTCGGGTAGTAGCCTTCCACTAGGGGTACTGGACGAGATGAGCCCAGCAATCACCAAGAAGGCCCTTGGCCAAGGGGATATTGTTGTTTTATTGTCCGATGGAATAGTGGATTGCTTCAACGACACAAACAGGGTTGCCGAAGTATTTGTTGAGTATTGCAATGCCACTCCACAAAGTATAGCGCAGGCAATGCTTGCCAAGGCTATGAAAAACAGCAAAAACAAGCCCACTGACGACATGACTGTTGTGGTTGCCAAGCTTGTATAAATATAAACATATGGGGGATTTTTGTGTACGTATTGGATAATTCTGTTGTGGTAGGGGATAACGTTACTATCGAGCCTTTTGCTGTTATCAAGGGAAACAGCGTGATAGGCGATAACACAGTAATTGAAAGCTTCAGTTATATTGTCAACTCTACCATAGGCAGCAATTGCAGGGTAAAATCTTCGCGCATTGTAGATAGCGTGGTAGGAAATAATACTTCCGTTGGTCCCAACGCACATTTGCGCGATGGCGCCGTGGTGGAAGATAATTGTCGTATCGGCAACTTTGTTGAAATTAAAAACTCCACGTTACATAGCGGGGTAAAGGCCAGCCATCTTGCTTACGTTGGCGATGCCATCGTGGGGCAAAAAACAAATATTGGTTGCGGTGTAATTTTTGTCAACTACAACGGCAAACAGAAAAGTCGCACTGTTGTTGGTAGCAACTGTTTTATTGGTTGCAATACCAATCTTGTTGCGCCTGTTACGGTAGGGGATAACTGCTACATTGCTTGCGGTACCACGGTAGACAAGGATATTTGTAGTGGCGCTTTTGGCATAGGCCGAAGTTATCTTGTTGTCAAGGAAGGGCGTGCAGAAAAGTATTTAAGAAAATAAGATTTTCTCAAACTAATGCTTTTGAACAACAAACGTGTTGTTCGCGAGCATTTTTTATTGCAGAAGCGTTAATGGTGAGATTTTGCATGTGTCAAAAAGATAACAAAGTTTAACGGCATCATCCACTATCTGTATGTATAAAAAATGATATTGACTTGTTGTTGTGTAAATGTTATAATTATCCACAGAAAACAACAACGACTAGTCGTTGTGCGTTTTTATGTACTACAAAAAAGGAAGGCAATATTTATGAAAAAGTTAGTGGCATTTTTACTTGCTTTAGTATTGATTTTCTCATTGTGTTTGGTTGCCTGCGAAAAACCAGACAATGATGGGGACGTTCCTGGTGGAAATCCTGATGATATTCCAGGTGAAAACCCCGGCGAAACTCCTGGAGGTGGCGATGATAATCCAGGGGAGGACAAACCTTCTGGAGGAACAACAACGCCTAATGAATTTGATATTGATATGAATATTGGTGTTAATCAAGGCGAATTTGAGTCCTTTGAAAAAGACGTTGGCGCTAACGAAAGACAACTTCGTATCTTTTGGAGAGAAGCTGAGCACGATTATAGCGACAACGATATTTGGCTGTGGTTGCCAAATGCCGCAGGTCAATTGTATCCATTTATTCCTTGCTCCTATGGTGGTGTCGTTGTAGTTAATGTTCCTGCAGGCACAAGCGAAGTTGGCTTTATTATCAGAGCCAACGCAACCATTCACGAGGGAACAACTTGGACGGACGCTACAAAGGTATATGATGGAGACAGATTTGTCATTTTGTCTGGCGACATTACTGACGTTTATCTAACAGGAAAGAATCCTTATCAATTTACTAGTGAAGATGGAGGAAAAACATTGCAAATCATCCGCGAAGTTACAAAGATGTCCATCACAACACTTTCTTCCATTACATACAAGGTTATTCCTACAACAACCATTGAAACATTGGAAGATATTACAGTTACTTGTGATGGCAATCCGGTCAAAATCAAGTCAATTAGTTCATTGGGAAACAAAGCTTCAACGGGAACAATTGTTTTGGAAGAAGAAATTGACTTGTCCAAGACGTATCAAGTTACAATCAAAGGTTTTAATTGTATCAACGCATTCCCATTGGAAGTTTTTGACACGGCAGAATTTGTTTCAAATTACACATACGACGGAAATGATCTTGGCGCAGTGGTAGACGCAACAGGCACAACCTTTAAGCTTTGGGCACCAACAGCAAGCAAAGTTGTTCTCAACCTGTTCCCAAGAGGAAACGATTGCAACGCAACATCCAACGTAGAAATGGTTCTTGGCGAAAAGGGCGTTTGGTCCTACCGTGCAGAAGGCGTTGGTCACGGAACATACTACACATATTCTGTTACAACTTGTAACGGCGAACAAGAAGCTGTTGACCCATATGCACGTGCAGCTGGTGTAAACGGCGAACGTGGTATGGTTGTAGATTTGGCACAAACCAATCCAGATGGTTTTGCACAAGAAACCTACTTAAATGGCCTTACTAACTACGGTGAAGCTGTTTTGTGGGAAGTTCACGTGCGCGATTTCTCCAATATGCTCACTCAATCACAATACAAGGGCAAGTACCTTGCATTTACCGAAACAGGCCTAACAAACAGCAGTGGATTGCCAGCAGGTGTAGACTACATCAAGGCTCTTGGAGCAACACACATCCATTTGTTGCCAGTTTACGACTACAAGACAGTAGACGAAGCTAATCTTGATACCCCACAATTTAACTGGGGCTACGATCCTCAAAACTACAACGTTCCCGAAGGTAGCTACAGTACCGATCCTTATAACGGCGAAGTTCGTATAAAGGAATTTAAGCAAATGGTACAAGCTTTGCACGCACAAGGTCTTGGCGTAGTTATGGACGTTGTTTACAACCACACAGCTGATGGCAACAGCAACCTTAACAAAGTTGTTCCTTACTACTACTATCGTTACAACCCAGATGGAAGCAACAGTAGTGGATCTGGTTGCGGAAACGACACAGCAAGCGAACGCGCAATGTATCGCAAGTACATGGTAGATAGCGTATCCTACTGGATGAGCGAATACAAGCTTGATGGTTTCCGTTTTGACCTAATGGGCTTGCACGATCTTAAAACAATGCAAGAAATTGAAAAAGCTGTTCACGCACTCAATCCAAATGCTATTATCTACGGCGAAGCTTGGACAATGACAACAGCTACAAGCGCACAACTTGCAACACAACCAAATATCAAAAAGATTACAGTTAGCGATGGTGCTGCAGGTGGTATTGCCGTATTTAACGATGCAATCCGCGATGGTTTGAAGGGTAGTGTATTTACAGCAACCGAAGGCGGCTACATCAACGGAAAGGTTAATTTCGACACTTACCGCAACGTTAGATTTGGTGTTTCTGGCGGAACGCAAGCTGGTTGCAACTATACAGTTAACAACTTCAACGTTATCAACTATATGTCTGCACACGACAACCACTCCTTGTGGGATAAGATTACAATCACAACACCAAATGCTACAGTGGAAGAACGCATGGCAATGAACCGCATGGGTGCAGCAATTGTGATGGCAAGCAAGGGAACTCCATTTATGCAAGCCGGCGAAGAAATGCTACGCACCAAGCCAAATGAAGAAGTAGAACACGGCTTTGACCACAACAGCTACAAGTCCAATGACCAAGTTAACAACATCAAGTGGGACGCATTGACACCAGATAGCAACGAATATGCTATGATGCAGTACTATGCAGGCTTGATCCAAATGCGCAAGGCTGTTTCCGAAATTACCGACCTTACAAGCATATACTCCTTCCCACAAGTAGAAGGGGATTACCTTGTTTGTCAACTTGCTTCACAAGGCAGTGTGAAACTTGTTATGGTAGCAAATCCACACTCAACTCCATTTGAGTATACCCTTCCAGCAGGAGAGTGGTCACTACTTGTAAACGGAACACAAGCAGGTGCAACAGAAATTTCCAGCCACAGCGGAACAATCACAGTTGATGCTTGCAGCACATTTATTCTTATCAAAAAGTAATAAATAGTTACCATTTATCAATACACTCCAAGTTAATTCTT
>JAFTHP010000006.1 GCA_017457305.1 Clostridia bacterium
ATGTGGCAAATGCCTAGATACATCTTGTACAGATAGCGCTTGTGCAGAAAAGTGTCCTGGTCATCAACCAGCACACAGCTGCGAAAGCAAATGTGATATTTGTGGAAAATGCCTTGACAGCGATTGTACCGAAAGTGTATGTGCAGATAAGTGTCTTGGTCACGCACCAGCTCACACCTGCGAAAGCGTATGTGAAACTTGTGGAAAATGCACCGACCAATCTTGCACGGATAGTGCTTGCGCCGACAAATGCGCTGGTCACAGCGACGACACACAGTACACCGATATAGGTACACTGCTTGGCTCTAGTGGCTCTACTTGTACAGTTAAAGGCTTGGTAGTTGCACGAAATGCACAAAGCTTTATTGTAAAGGACGACACAGGCATGATGCTTGTTTACTTGGGTTCAAGCTGGGATAAGTCGGTAAACGTTGGGGATATTGTTACCGTTAGCGGAACAACTTCTACATATGCAAATGCCACTCAATTTGGCAAGTACAGCACAGTACAAGTGCTTTCTACAGGCAACGCAGTTACCCATCCAACCGCAGTAGAGTTGGTGGCAACTGACTTTGCTTCTTCTAACGTGACCATCAAGTACGTTACAGTTAAAGGGGTTGTTTCTATTGATGGAAGCTACGTAAATTTCCAATTTGCATCGAGCAACGGACTTACTGGTAGCGTTACCTATCCGGAAGAAGCTTGGGGCGAGTACAACGGCAAAACCGTGGATATCACAGGGTACGCTACTGGTGTTAGCAGCAATAGATATCTTAACATTATGGTCACCGACTACAAACTAGCCGATGACAATACAGGCGGTGGGGAGGATGAAGAGGACAACATTATTCTAAATGTGTTTAGCATCAACGACAACCACGGCGACTTTTACAAAAACGACAACGGCATAGACAAGATTGCTGCTGGTATAAATGCACTTTCTGGCGACTACGCCATCAAGATTGCCAACGGGGATATCTTCCAAGGCACCTACGTATCCAGCACACAATATGGTTTGCCTATGTTGGAAGCACTAAACGCAATGGACTTTGACTGCTTTGTTCTTGGCAACCACGAATTTGACTGGGGCTTGGACAAAATTGCTCGCTATGCCGATGGCAACCCTGCTAACGGCGAAGCAAACTTCCCTTTCCTTGGCGCAAACATCATTGAAAAGGCAACTGGCGTGCGCCCAAGCTGGATTGAGCCCTACACAATTGTAGAGGTGGCTGGCATCAAGGTGGGTATCATCGGCCTAATTGGCGAGTATCAGGAAAGTTCCATTTTGGCAACACACAGCGATCCGTACGACTTTATCAACGGCGACACGTTGGTATCTAGCTACGCAAGCGAGCTTCGCACACAAAAGGGTTGCGAGATTGTTATCGTTGCCGTTCACGACTACGGTGACGAGGTGGCAGCTTCCCTTCAAAAGTGGGCAAACTACAGCGGTAACAGCAACGTTGATGCCATCTTCTGTGCGCACAGCCATCAACGTGTGGACGAAAGCTACTTTGGCACCGATGGCGACGTTGTTCCAGTGCTTTAAAATGGTGGCAACGGTCAAACCTTTGCGCAACTACAACTTACCATCGACAACAACAACGACATTGTCAACAAGGACGGAACACTTCACTATACAAGCGGATTTGCTTCCGACGGCACATTGGATGACGTAATCGCCAAGCATATGGAGGTTATTAACCAAGCTAACCTTGTTATTGGAACGTCTGCTGGCGGTATTAGCAAGTCCAAGCTGGGACAGTACGCTTGTCAATCTATGTTGGACGAGTTTGATGCAGACATTTCAATTATGAACACAGGTGGTGTGCGCGCTAGCATTGATTCGGGCGACATCACTGTTGGGGACGTGTTCCAAGTGTTCCCATTTGAAAACGAAGTTATCGTATGCCAAATGAGTGGTGCAATGCTCAAAAAGTACATGAACTCAAATAGCAACTACAACTACTACGGCGGCAATACAAGCGGCATTGTGGATAGCCAAAACTACACAGTTGCCATCATCGACTACGTTTTCTTTGGTGTGTACTTCGATTACTACCGCCCAGCAACCTACACCAACACCCAAGTTATCCTTCGCGACCTGTTGACGGAATATATTGATAACTTGAACTAGATACCGGCCACACGCAACTTGGCGCTCTACGCAACTAGCCCACTAAGGTGGGACTAGATTGCTCTCGCTTATCTCCAAGTTGGCCGGACTTCCAAGGAAGGCGCTCGCTGTGTCGCATTGTCTAGTTTGACAGAGCTGGGGATAACAGGCTTTCAGCCCCCAGGTCGCAAGCACAGCATTGCTCCCCGCTGTGGCTGCCTATGTGCCACTGGCACATCGGCTTCACGCGTCGCGCCCCCTTCCCCAGAGCTAACGCGCTGGTGA